>CAYWTM010000145.1:0-7610 GCA_964460185.1 uncultured Roseicyclus sp.
TGGGCTGGACATGGGCCAGATCGGTCCGGTCGAGGTAGGCCACCGCCAGTTCACGGAAGATGTAATCGAGGATCGAGGTCGCGTTCTTGATCGTTTCGTTGCCCTGCACCATGCCCGACGGTTCGAACTTGGTGAAGGTGAAGGCATCCACGAATTCCTCGAGCGGCACACCGTATTGCAGGCCGACCGACACGGCGATGGCGAAGTTGTTCATCATCGCCCGGAAGCCGGCACCTTCCTTGTGCATGTCGATGAAGATTTCGCCAAGCGCGCCGTCCTTGTACTCACCGGTGCGCAGATAGACCTTGTGGCCGCCGACCATGGCCTTTTGGGTGTACCCCTTGCGGCGGTCGGGCAGTTTTTCGCGGTGGGCCTTGATGACCTCCTTGATGACGACCTTTTCGACGATCTTTTCGGCAATGACCTGCGCCTTTTGCATGGTCGTGCCGGATTCGAGGATTTCGGCAGCCTCGTCATCATCCTCGACCAGCGCTGCGGCCAGCGGCTGCGACAGCTTGGACCCGTCGCGGTAGAGGGCATTCGCCTTCACGCCCAGGCTCCAGCTCAGCTCATAGGCTTTCTGGCAATCGTCGATCGACGCATGGTTGGCCATGTTGATCGTCTTGGAGATCGCGCCCGAGATGAACGATTGAGCGGCTGCCATCATGTAGATGTGGCTTTCCACCGACAGGTAGCGCTTGCCCTTTTTCCCGCAGGGGTTGGCACAATCGAAGACCGAATAATGCTCGTCCTTCAGGAAAGGCGCGCCCTCCAGCGTCATCGTTCCGCAGACATGATCGTTGGCGGCGTCGATCTCGGATTTCGAGAAACCCAGGTGGCGCAGCATGTCGAAGGTCGGGTCATTCAGCTTTGCCGCCGGAATGCCGAGCGTCTTGGTGCAGAATTCCTCGCCCAGGGTCCACTGGTTGAACACGAACCGGATATCAAAGGCTTGCGGCAGGGCGGCTTCGACCTTTTCGATCTCGGCGGGGCCGAACCCGTGGCCGATCAGGGACGTGTGGTTGATGCCGGGGGCGTTGCCGATGGTGCCATGGCCGACCGCGTAGGAAATGATCTCTTCGATCTGGCTGGACGTGTAGCCAAGCCCTTCCAATGCGCCGGGAACCGACTGGTTGATGATCTTGAAATAGCCGCCACCGGCCAGTTTCTTGAATTTCACCAGCGCAAAGTCCGGCTCGATGCCCGTGGTGTCGCAATCCATCACCAGGCCGATCGTGCCGGTGGGCGCGATGACCGTGGATTGGGCGTTGCGATACCCGTGGGCCTCACCCAGGGTCAGCGCCTCATCCCAGGCCTGCTTGGCCAGGTCCACCAGACGCGCATCGGGGCAGTTGGCGTGATCGAGCGCCACGGGGTTCACGTTGACCGCCTCGTAGCCGTCGGTCTTGCCATAGGCCGCCGCGCGGTGATTTCGGATCACGCGCAGCATGTGCTCGCGGTTCCGCTCGAACCCTGAGAACGGGCCGAGCTCCGACGCGATTTCCGCGGATGTCGCATAGGCCACACCGGTCATGATCGCCGTCAGCGCACCGCACAGCGCACGCCCCTCGGGCGAGTCGTAGCCGTAGCCCATGTTCATCAGCAGACCGCCGATATTGGCATAGCCCAGGCCAAGGGTCCGGAAATCATAGGACAACTGCGCGATTTCCTTGGACGGGAACTGCGCCATCATCACCGAGATTTCCAGCGTCAGCGTCCAAAGCCGCGAGGCGTGGATGTAGCTTTCCGCATCGAATGCGCCGTTGGAATAGAATTGCAGCAGGTTCATCGACGCCAGGTTGCAGGCCGTGTCGTCAAGGAACATGTATTCCGAACACGGGTTCGACCCACGGATCGCACCGTCCTCGGGGCAGGTATGCCAGGCGTTTACTGTATCGTGGAACTGGATACCCGGATCGGCGCAGGCCCATGCCGCATGGCCGACCTTTTCCCACAGGTCACGCGCCCGGATCTCTTTCGAGACCGTGCCGTCCTTGCGGTTCATCAGTTGCCACATCTCGTCGTTCTCGACCGCCTTGAGGAAGGCGTCGGTCACCCGGATGGAGTTGTTGGAATTCTGGCCGGACACCGACGAATACGCTTCGCTGTCCCAGTCGGTGTCATAGGTCGGGAACTCGATCGAGGTGTGACCCTGCTTTGCGTAATCCAGCACGCGCTTGATGTAAGTCTCGGGGATCGAAACCTTTTTCGCTTCGCGGATCGCGGATTTCAGGGTCTCGTTCTTGGCCGGGTCAACGGCGTCTTCCAGACTGCCGTCCCACTGGCCGATGGCTGCGAAGATGCCGTTCAGCATCTTTTCGTGCATCTTGGAGCCCGCGACGATCGACGCAACCTTCTGCTCTTCGATCACCTTCCACTGGATGAATTCCTCGATATCGGGGTGGTCTGCATCGACGATGACCATCTTGGCCGCGCGCCGCGTGGTGCCGCCGGACTTGATCGCGCCCGCTGCACGGTCACCGATCTTCAGGAACCCCATCAGGCCCGAAGACTTGCCGCCACCCGACAGCTTTTCGCCCTCGCCCCGCAAATGCGAGAAGTTGGTTCCGGTGCCCGAGCCGTATTTGAACAGGCGCGCTTCGCGCACCCACAGGTCCATGATCCCGCCTTCGTTGACCAGGTCATCCTGCACGCCTTGGATGAAACAGGCATGTGGCTGCGGGTGTTCGTAGCTGGAGGTCGATTTCGTCAGCTTGCCGGTCTTGTAATCGACATAATAGTGCCCCTGCGCGGGACCATCGATGCCATAGGCCCAATGCAGGCCGGTGTTGAACCACTGCGGGCTGTTGGGCGCTGCCATCTGGCGCGCCAACATCAGCTGCATTTCATCGAGATAAGCCTGTGCGTCGGACTCGGAGGTGAAATAGCCGCCCTTCCAGCCCCAGTAGCACCATGCCCCCGCGAGGCGCCGGAAGACCTGCTTGGCAGATGTTTCCCCGCCATAACGTTGGTCCTCCGGCAGCTCCTCCAGCGCCTTGTCGTCGGCCACGTGGCGCCACAGGAAGCTTGGAACGCCTTTTTCCTTCACCGGCTTGAGCGCGGCCGGAACGCCGGCCTTGCGAAAATATTTCTGTGCGATCACGTCCGAGGCGACCTGGCTCCAGCTGGAGGGAACCTCGACAGCCTCGAGCTTGAAAACAACCGTCCCGTCAGGGTTGCGGATTTCGGATGTGGTGGTGGTGAAGTCCAGATCGGCAAATGCGTCCGCACCGGCCCGGGTAAAACGACGTTCGATTTTCATTTGGCTGCCTCTTCAAGCCTATGTTTCCCCACGCGCGGTCTGCCAGCGGCGTTGCGCTCTGACCGTCTTGTTCTGGGGACAGAGATACCGCCGCGCGGCCCAAAAAGAGCCGGCACCACCCCAAGGGGCTGTACGTCTTGCTGTCGCTGTGTTGGGTGTGACCCCGTCCCCGCCCGATCGCACCATATGTAGTGGTGTCTTACCCGGCCAGCACAACCTGACGTAGGTGGGCCCGATGGGTCAACTTGTTTTTTGCGGAAATGTGACGGTTTTTTCTGTTGCAATCCCGGCTCGAATTCAACGCCCTCGCCGCAAGTGATTCACCCCGCGCGGGCGGGCCCGACCAGGCGAACAGAGATTCTTGTTTGTATCGTAACAGATAGGTCCGTGCGTGCAGGTTACGGGTGAACTCGGGGACCGATCCATCGGCCCGACGGCGCCGGAAAAACGGCGCGGGCTTGCCAGACAGCGGTTGCTGCAAAATTTTTGCATAGGCGCTATGTGATGTTCCCAGGACACACCACAATCGGGGCCCGAGGCGACATCAGCCACCACATGTAGTCATTTGGAGAAAGTGGTCGGGGAGGCGAGATTCGAACTCACGGCCTTCTGTACCCAAAACAGACGCGCTACCAGGCTGCGCTACACCCCGACTGCCGCCCTGTTAACGCCCCCGGCCCGGGAAGAAAAGACAAAGTTATTGCGACACGCACGGCCAGGCCGCGACATCTTGATTCATGGCCGGGTGGCGCATCTGGTTGCCCTCGGAAAGACCCAGGTTGGCAGCCATGCCGCCATTGATTTCAAGCACGTACTGAATGCCGGGTCCGCCCGGTATCGGCGTGCGATCCAGTGGAACCGCGTTTGCATGAATGCGCCGCACCACACCTGCGGCATCGGCAAAGATCATGTCGAGCGGGATCAGGGTGTTTTCCATCCAGAAGCTGACGGATTGCGGGCGTTCATACACGAACAGCATGCCCGACATGCGCGGCATCTGGGCGACATGCATCAGCCCCTGCGCCCGCTCGGCCGGGGTATCGGCAATCGCCGCGCGAAACCGGACCGAGCCGAAATCGCCGCGCAATTCCACGGTGGTGTCCGAACACGCGGCCAACGCGCCGCCGGCCGCAACCGCGGACACGCATATCGATACCAGAACCGCAAAAAGACCTGCGCGCATGGATGGACTGCCTCTCAGACGAAATCCCAACTGCGAACCTCGGCGGCCATCTTGCCGCGCGGACCGTCCACGACCTTGATCGCGATCGCCTCACCCGGCTGCAGATCCGCAAGGCCGAACCGGCGCAGCACCTCGACATGCACGAACACATCTTCAGGGCTTCCGAAGATATTGGCGAAGCCGAACCCTTTCGCCTTGTCGAACCATTTGACCCGCGCCGCAACGAAGACCGCGTCTTCCGGGATATCGGGGCCGGCATAAAAGGAGGCAGTCGGCGCTTCTTCATCCAGCTCGGGTGGTTCTATCGCCAACACCTCGGAGGCCTGCACCCCGCGGTCGGTCTGAACCGTCCGGACAATGATCCGCGAGTCTTCTGCCACCGAACCCTGCCCGTAGTTGCGCAGGACATTGGCGTGCAACAGGATGTCAGGACCGCCCGCATCCGCAACGACAAAGCCAAACCCCTTGCCCGCGTCGAACCATTTTATGCGGCCATGTACCTCATCGTCTGCGTTGACGTGATCTTCAGCCATTCTGGCCTGTCCTTTTTTTGGGCTGAGTGAAAGCCGAATACAATACCATTACTATCGCTTCTCAATTGAGCAAGTCCGAACCTCGTGAATCCCGCGCCCCGACCCTGACTGGATGAATTGGCATACGCGCGTCACGTAGCCTAGATGCTCATGGGTTCAATCTCACTATATTCCAAGGTACATCGGCAGAATTCCGCTTCCATTGGAACCGGTCATGCAGCCGGTATGGTCCATCTGCCCAAAATTCCAACTCAACCGGAATGATCCGGAAACCTCCCCAAAACGGCGGCCGGGCCGGTGATGGCCCATGTGCCGCTGTGACCTTGGCCACCTCCGCGACAAGCGCGGCGCGATTCTTCAGGGGCCTGGATTGGTCCGACGCCCAGGCACCCAATCGGCTCTTGAGGGAACGTGACGCGTAATACTCGTCCGCCCGTTTGCCCTCCTCCTTCTCGACGACGCCCCGAACACGGATCTGGCGCCGCAACGATTTCCAGTGTAGCACGAACGCCGCCTTGCCCGAACCCTCAAGTTCCTGCCCCTTGGCACTGCCGTAATTGGTATAGAAAACAAAGGCGCCCTGCCCGTTTCCGTGGGCCTCGATGTCCTTGAGAAGAACCATGCGGACATTTGGCAATCCATCCGCATCCACGCTGGCAAGCGCCATGGCATTCGGGTCGTTCAGTTCGCTGTTCCGGGCCTCGGACAACCAGGACCGCGCGATCTCGAACGGATCCTCTCCGGCGAAAATTCCGCTTCGATCGGCCATGCACTCACCCCGTAACACTCGAAATCCCGCCTCAACTATTGCTCACGGCCTTTCGCCGCAACCCCGATGATCTTGAAGCCTCGCAAAAGGTAGCCTACCAGAGTGTCAGAGGCATAGAAAAACACGGGGACACGCATGGGTTTGATGACAGGCAAGCGCGGGCTCATCATGGGGCTCGCCAATGACAAGAGCATTGCCTGGGGCATTGCAAAGGCCCTGGGTGCCGAAGGCGCGGAACTGGCCTTTTCCTATCAGGGCGATGCGCTGTTGAAGCGGGTACAGCCTCTTGCGGCATCGCTTGGGTCGGATCTCATGATCCCCTGTGACGTGGCGGACGAGGCCAGCCTTGACCAGCTGTTCGAGACGCTCAAGGCCCAATGGGGCAGCCTGGACTTCGTGGTGCACGCCATCGGCTTTTCCGACAAGAGCGAATTGCGCGGACGGTATGTCGACACCTCGCCTGCGAATTTCGACATGACCATGAATATCTCGGTCTATTCCTTCACGGCCGTGTGCCAGCGGGCCGAAAAAATGATGCCCAATGGTGGCTCGCTTCTGACGCTGACCTATTCCGGCGCCGAACGCGTGATGCCGCATTACAATGTCATGGGAGTCGCCAAGGCCGCGCTCGAGGCATCGGTCATGTACTTGGCCGAGGACCTGGGCCGCGACAACATTCGCGTGAACGCCATCTCCGCGGGGACGATCAAGACATTGGCGGCGTCGGGCATCGGGGATTTCCGCTATATCCTGAAGTGGAACGAATACAATTCACCGCTGCGCCGCACCGTCACCCAGGACGAGGTCGGCCAATCGGCGCTCTATTTCGTGTCGGACATGTCGGCGGCCGTCACCGGCGAGATCCACCACGTGGATGCGGGCTACAACATCATCGGCATGAAGAACCCCGAGGCGCCCGACATGACGCTGGAAAAACGTGAGGGCTGAGGAGGCAATGGCTCTGCCGGCGCGGCCCCTTGTACGCTTTGCGCTCATCGTCGTGGCAGGTATCGCCGCCACGGGTCTTGTAGTGTGGCTGACGGAGTCCGCCGGCAACGCCCAATGGATAGAGGCGGCCATCGTGGGGATTGCGGTTGTGCTTGCCGGTATCCGGTCATGGCACGGCGCGGTAACGGCACTTCTGATCGCCGTCGCGGCGCATATGGCCATCGTGATCATGCCCCTTTTCTTCCTGCTCGGCTACAGCTTCAACCGCATCGCCACCCGGGAGCTGACCGAGGCTGCTTTCACCGCTGCGGGGATCTTCGCGATCCCCATCCTGGCCGGCACGCTCATCTCCGCATACCGGCACCGACTAGGAGACAAACGATGATCACGCCCCTTCCCCATGAAAAAGGCTTCCACGTCTCGTGGGACCAGATCCACCGTGACGCACGCGCGCTGGCGTGGCGGCTCGACAAGCGCGGACCGGGCGCAGACGGAGCATGGAAAGCCGTGGTCGCGATCACCCGGGGCGGCATGGCGCCGGCCATGATCATCGCGCGCGAGCTTGATATCCGCCTGGTCGATACGATCAGCGTCAAGAGCTATCACCACCAGAACCAGGGCGAACCCGAGGTGCTCAACCAGCCTGACGCGGCCATGATGGGCGACGGCGACGGCATCCTGGTGATCGACGACCTGGTCGACAGCGGCAAGACGCTGGAGGTCGTGCGCGCGCTCTACCCCAAGGCCCATTTCGCCACGGTTTATGCCAAACCCAAGGGCGAGCCGATGGTCGATACCTTCATCACCGGCGTGAGCCAGGACACCTGGATCTTCTTTCCGTGGGACATGGCCCTGCAATACGTGGAACCCTATCGCGGCACCGAATGACGGCGAAACAAAGCCTTGCAAGGCTTT
>CAYWTM010000146.1:0-7609 GCA_964460185.1 uncultured Roseicyclus sp.
ACGAACAGGTCAGCGTGCACCCGACTTGGGACGAGATGCACAGCGTGCCGCGATCCGTTTCCGGGATATAGACGACCTCGACCTCGTGACCGCCTGCGATTCGGACCAGGTATTTCCGGGTGCCGTCGGCCGACACCTCGCGTTTCACGACCTCAGGCACGGCGATGACGAAATGCCGGGCCAGATCCTCCCGGTACGTCTTTGACAGGTTCGTCATCGCGCCGAAATCTCGAACGCCCTTCTGGTAGATCCACTGCCAGATCTGGCCAACCCGCATCCTGGCCTGCTTTTCCGGTGTTCCGGCCGCGATCAGGGCATCGCGCAGCCCGTCGCGCGTGAGGCCGACCAGGTTGATCGGCCCTTCGGGCAACTTGCGCGGGATGGTCAAAACGTCCTGCGTGACAGGGGCGGTCGCGGTCATGGCTTTATCCTTCGGAGATCCGGCGGACATATAGCCACTTGCCCCCGCAATCAAACCCTTTAGCCCGAACAGCGCGCCTCGGCATCTTCTACCGCAGCGGTGAAACCCAGAAGGGAGAAGGTATCTTGGGTCTGCGTCCCACGGGCCGACCGCGCGGTCAGCACGGCTTCGGCACCGCGTTTCATCGCCGTGATGATGCGCTGATCGTCCTGAGGCGTCGCCGCCCAGGCCATTTCACCTTCGGTAAACAGTTCGAACGTGGTGCCCCCGATCTCCATCGACACGGTCGAGCCACCGGCAAAAGGATAGCCGCCGGTAAACGACACTTCGCCCAGGCGTTCCTGCGAGGGCCAGAAGCTGACGAACATCAGGATCTCGCCCCGGCGCACCGAGACGACGCGCCCGTCGCGCGTGTTGACGGTTTCACGCGGTGTCGAGACCACCCAGCATTGGGTCGGATCATCTTCGACAAAAACGGACCAATCCGTTTCGGCGTTCACGCGGTTGGTGGATTCCGCGTCCTGCGCCAAACCCATGCCGCCCGATACAGCCAAGACCGTTCCCGCCAGCGCACCGACAAGCCAGTGTTTCATGTGTGAGAGCCTCCGCCCTTTGATCTGCCTCTGGTCTGTGCCCGGTTTTTGGTTCAGGTAACGGCAGGGCGACAGACCTTATCCACAACAGATTAAAGGAAACTGCCGCGCTGCAAAAGCCCCGGTAGCGGAAAATCGCCGGGCTACCAGGAGGAAAAAGGCCATGGCACGGCTTGCAGAACGATTGATCGAGGTCTGGCGCGGGGATTTCTGCGAAAGCGTCCATTTCGGGCATGTGGCGGTGTGGCATGCGGATGCCGGCCTGATCGGGGCGTTCGGCGATGTCGAGACCGCCATTCTGCCGCGATCTTCGTCCAAGATGATCCAGGCCCTTCCATTGGTGGAAAGCGGCGCAGCGGATGCATTCGGCCTGAGCGAAGCGCAACTTGCGCTGGCCTGCGCGTCGCATAACGGCGCCGCCGTCCATACCGACATGGTGCGCGCATGGCTGTCGGGCCTGGGATTGAATGAAACGGCGCTGCGCTGTGGGCCGCAATGGCCCGATAACCTGCCGGCGCGCGACGGGCTGATCTGCAACCATGCAACCCCCGATCAGTGCCACAACAACTGTTCGGGCAAGCATTCCGGCTTTCTGACACTGAACAAGCATCTGGGGGGCGGACCAGACTACATCGATATCACCCATCCGGTCCAAAAGGCCGTGCTGGAGGCGTTCGAGGACGTCACCGATGACCGCAGCCCCGGCTACGGCATTGACGGCTGTTCCGCGCCGAATTTCGCCAGCAGCCTTGAGGGGCTGGCCCGGGCGATGGCGCAGTTCGCCGCCGCCGATGCGAGGGACGGGCTTCGGGCCCGGGCCATGGTCCGCCTGCGCAACGCCATGATGGCCCATCCGTTGATGGTTGCGGGCGAAGGGCGTGCCTGCACCAGTCTGATGCGGGTGATGAATGGTCGTGCCGCCATCAAGACAGGGGCAGAAGGTGTTTTCATCGCGATCGTGCCGGAGGCCCGCATCGGTGTCGCCCTGAAGATCGCCGATGGTGCGACCCGCGCATCCGAGGCAGCGATCACACAGCTTTTGTGCGCGATCGGCGTACTCGATCCAGCCGACCCGGTCGCACAAACCTATATGACAGGCCCGATCCGCAACCGGCGCGAGATTGTCACCGGGCAGTACAGGATCGCGGGGCCGCTGGCGGCCTGGCGGGTCTGAACCCTAGACCAAGGGCGCCCCGCCGGATGGCGCGAAAGCCCCGATCAATCGGTGAAGGTCTATCTTTTTCAGGGGCTTGGTCATGTATTCATCGATGCCGGCGGCAAGGATCCTGTCCCGGTCTTCCGCCATGGCATGGGCCGTCATCGCAACGATGGGGACCTTTGGCAAACCCTGCTCGACCTCCCAGGCACGGATGGTGCGGGCCGCTTCGATGCCATCCATCTCGGGCATCGAGATGTCGGTGAACAGGATATCGGGCTGTTCGCGCTTGTATGCCTCCACCAGCTCGCGCCCGTTTTCCACCAGCCGCAGATCAAGATCCAGCGACTTGAGCATGGTGCGGAACACCAACTGGTTGGTCTTGTTGTCCTCGGCCGCCAATAGCCGAAGTCCCCCGGTGCCGGCGGGGGCGGCGCCTGGCAGAGACGTTTTGCCCGGTGGCTTTGGCTTTGCCCCCGGCACGGCATCCGCCGGTGCCGGGGCCACTCGATCGCTTGATCCGGCACCAGCGATTTCGGGGCGCGCGAAGGTGCGCATCAATGCGGCCCGCAACGCGGCGAGGCCGGCGGACGCGGGCACCGGCGTCGGACCATCGGGACCCGGATCGGCACGGTCATCGATCGCGAGAACCGGGCCCTGATAGCCCGAGTCGCGTAGTCGCCTGAACAGATCGGCGCCATCGGAACCGGTTTGCGTGATCAACACCGAATCCGCAGATTCGAGATCGGCCGCATCCAAATCCTGCACTTCGGACACCTGCGCACGCAGGCGGATCAGATGCGTCTCGATCGCCTCGGGCAGGGGTCGGCCTGTATTGATGACACAGATCCGGTTGCGGTCGGATGGCAGCGGCGCGACGGGATCGGCCCGGGCATCGGGATCGGCCTCGAGCACGATGGAAAACCCGAAGGCAGACCCGACACCGGGTTCGGAATCAAGCCAGACCTCGCCATCCATCAGATGGACAAGTTCCCGGGTTATGGCCAGGCCCAGGCCGGTGCCATCGTGACGGCGATTTGCCTGATCCTCGACCTGGTTGAATTCGCCGAAGATATGGGCCTGCATGGCAGGCGGAATACCGATGCCCGTGTCTTGAACCACAACGCGCAAGGGCACCCAATCGCCGGAATAATCCGGCGGTTCACCCACCACATGAACGGTGACATGGCCTTTTTGGGTGAACTTGACCGCGTTGCCGATGAGGTTGGTCAGGATCTGCCTGATCCGCCCCGGATCGCCGATCATGCGGTCGGGCAGAAAGATGTCGTAATCCAGCCGTAGCTCGAGATCCTTGCCCTGAACGGAGGGTCGCAGCAGCTGAAAGATCTCATGAACCATCTTGGTCAGGTCAAAGCTTTCGGGGTGCAGAACCAGCTTTCCGGCATTGATCTTGGAATAGTCCAGCACCTCGTTGATGATGACCAGAAGCGCCTCGCCGGAATTGCGGATCGTGTCTGCATAAATGCGCTGTTCTTCGGTCAGATCCGTTTCGCACAACAGATCGGCCATCGACACGACCCCGTTCATGGGTGTCCGGATCTCGTGGCTCATATTGGCGAGAAAGGCGGATTTCGCGCGCGCGGCCGCCTCGGCCTCATCGCGGGCGATGCTCAGGTCTGCCTCGCGCTTGAGCGTTGCGGTGATATCGAGAGCGATGGAAACCGTGTCCCCCTGCGGTGACCGTTTGTCGAGCAGGCGCACGAAAGCCCCGTTCCAAAGCTTGATATCGACCTGCGGGATATTGGGCATTTCCCATCGCGCGATCATGCGGTCGATCCAGTCGTCGGGGGATTCGCCCTGAAGATCGACCAGCCCTTCTTCGGTGGCGATGCGCAAAATCGCCTCGTAGCTGGCGCCAGGCGCGACATCGACGACACCATCGAAGGCAGCCAGAAAGGCCGGGTTCGCGGTGACCAGGCGCCAGTCGCGGTCAAAGATCGAGAATCCGTCATCGACGGCCGTCACGGCATCCCAAAGCCGCCTTTCGGCTTCGTCGGCCTTTTCAGTGGCCACCTCCAAGGCGGCCTTGGCCTGGGTGGACTGACCGACCAGGACCTGGTTTTCCTGACGCTGTTCTATGACCTGGTGGGATAAGGCGTTGGCATGTTCGGCCAGCTTGCGGTTGGCGGTATACAGCTCTTCCGAGCGTTGTGCCAAAAGACGTTCAGCCTGCAACCGGGCCCGGCGTTCCCGCGCCAGCCGTTCGTCAATGCCGCTGAAACTCATCCTGACTGCCTTCGCCCGGCCGCTGCCATGTTGTCCTTGGGCGAACATGGCGCGACAGGCTGAAGATGCAGTTAATCCCGAGGCGGCACGGTCAAACCCGGATGCCGCGCCCCAAGTCAGATGCGTTCGATCGCAAGGGCAATTCCCTGACCGCCACCGATGCACATGGTGATCAGGGCCTTTTTGCCGCCGATGCGTTCCAGTTCATACAACGCCTTGACCGTGATGATCGCCCCCGTTGCACCGACCGGATGGCCAAGCGCGATCGCGCCGCCATTGGGGTTCACCCGCGACGGATCAAGACCAAGCCCCTTGTTCACGGCAAGCGCCTGGGCGGCGAACGCCTCGTTCGATTCGATGACGTCGAAATCGCCGATCTCCAGGCCGGTGCGGTCCAGCAGGTTCTGAACGGCAGGCACAGGGCCGATCCCCATCACCTCGGGGCGGACGCCGGCATGGGCATACCCGATGATCCGGGCACGCGGCGTCAGGCCTGCGGCCGCTGCCGCATCGGCACGGGCCAGCACAACCGCCGCAGCCCCATCGTTGATGCCCGAGGCATTGCCCGCCGTGACCGTGCCATCCTTCTGGAACACGGTTTTCAGGCCCGCCAACGCCTCGGCGGTCGTGCCCTTGGGGTGTTCATCGGTGTCGAAGGCCACCACATCGCGTTTCACGCGCACCTCGACCGGCACGATCTGATCCTTGAACCGACCCTCGGCAATCGCCTTGGCGGCACGTTGCTGGCTTTCCAGGGCAAACGCATCCTGGTCGGCGCGGCTGATCTGATGTTCGGCGGCCACGTTTTCGGCCGTCACGCCCATGTGGCCGGTCCCAAAGGGGCAGTGCAGCGCACCGATCATCATGTCGATGGCGCGGGTATCGCCCATCTTTTGCCCCCACCGGGCGGCGGGCAGGATGTGGGGGCCACGGCTCATGGTTTCGGCCCCGCCAGCGAGACCGTAATCCGCGTCACCCATGGCCAGCGACTGAATGACCGAGACGATGGCCTGAACGCCCGACCCGCACAGCCGGTTGACGTTCATCGCGGGAACCGTATCGGGCACGCCGGCATCGATCGCGGCAATGCGGCTGAGATACATGTCGCGGGGTTCGGTGTTGATGACATGGCCAAAGACCACATGGCCGATCTGTGCGCCTTCGACGCCAGCGCGATCCAGCGCCGCCCTGGCTGCGATGGCACCCAGGTCGGCAGGCGGCATTCCCGCCAGCGATCCGCCAAACGTGCCTATTGCTGTCCGCGCACCGGACAGAATCACGATCTCTTCCATCTCAAACCCTCCCTCTTGCCGTTTCGCCCAATAGGGCCGATTGGCCCCCGGCGCGGCCAGTGTAACGTCACGTCTTTGGCGATGTCGCCGTCAACTTTTCGATCGCGGTCAGGACAAAATCGGCCTCCCCGCCCAGACGAGACAAAAGCTCCTGCTGGAAAGCCTGCGCTTCCTTGGCCAGTTCGGCCATCATCGCCTCGCCCTTCGGGGTAAGGGCCAGAACCACCAACCGGCGATCGGTGTCGCTGGCGCGTTTGGTGATGACGCCCGCGTCTTCCAGCCGGGTGGCCGCGCGCGACACCTTGGATTTGTCCATGTCGACGCGGGCGTGAATTTCGCGGACCGACACCTCGGCCTCCTGGCTCAGATGGGCCATCACCCGCCATTCGGCGCGCGAAAGGCCGAAACGGCCCTGATACACATGCGCAAACTCGCGGCTCAGACGCCCGGCAAGAACCGAGACGCGATAGGGTAGAAAACCATCCAGAACAAAAGGATCCGTCATCAGAGCCGCCACAGTCGTTGCAGAAGCATCAATCTGGCGCGAAACGGAGTGGCGCGCAAGGACGCTTGGGGGCGGCCCGCAACACTGGCGGCCCGCCCCCTGGATCCGATCAGGCTGCGTCGAATTGCAGGGTCCGGATCTGCTTGAACAGACCGGTGTCACGCAGTTTGCCCAGGACATTGGCGGGCGGCGGTGCATCGAGATACAAAAGCGCGATCGCCTCGCCACCGGCCGCGTTGCGGCCAAGGGTAAAGTTCGCGATGTTCACGCCGTTCTCGCCCATCGTCTGGCCCAGGGTACCGATGATGCCCGGCACATCATCATTGGTGGTGTAAAGCATGTGCGACCCGATCTCGGCGTCGATATTGATGCCCTTGATCTGGATGAAGCGCGGCTTGCCGTCCGAAAACACCGTGCCCGCGATCGACCGCTCACGCAGCTCTGTCTTGACCACCAGCCGGATGTAGCCGTCGAACACGCCGGTCTTGTCCTGCGTCGTGGTGCTGAGGTCGATCCCGCGTTCTTTGGCGATGACGGGGGCAGACACCATGTTCACGTCGGGGTTCGACGCCTTCATGACGCCCGCGATCGCCGCGCAGTTCAGCGCCTGCAGGTTCATGGACGACACCGAACCGTTGTAGACGATTTCGATTTCCTTGATGGCCTCTTCGGTCAACTGGCCGACAAAGGCGCCCAGATGCTCGGCCAGCTTGACCCAGGGGCCCATGATCGCGGCTTCGGCGGCGGTCACCGAAGGCATGTTGAGCGCGTTGGAAACGGCCCCCGTCAGCAGGTAGTCGGACATCTGTTCGGCAACCTGAAGCGCCACGTTTTCCTGCGCTTCGGTGGTGGCGGCCCCCAGATGCGGGGTCACGACCACGTTGGGCAGGTTGAACAGCGGGTTTTCGGTGGCAGGTTCTTCCTTGAACACGTCAAAGGCCGCACCTGCGACATGGCCGGACTTGATCAGGTCGGCCAGCGCTGCCTCATCCACCAGGCCACCGCGTGCGCAGTTGATGATCCGCACGCCTTTCTTGGTCTTGGCAAGGTTTTCAGCACTCAGGATATTGGCGGTCTTTTCCGTGAACGGCACATGCAGGGTGATGAAATCGGCGCGGGCCAACAGCTCGTCCAGATCCACCTTGGTCACGCCGATCTGCTTGGCGCGTTCCTCGCTGAGGAAGGGGTCATAGGCGCAGACCTTCATTTTCAGCCCCCGCGCCCGGTCGCATACGATGGACCCGATATTGCCCGCACCGATCACGCCAAGGGTCTTGCCGGTCAGTTCGACCCCCATGAAGCGCGACTTTTCCCAAAGGCCGGCATGGGTCGAGGTATTGGCCTCGGGGATCTGGCGGGCGACGGCGAACATCATGGCAATGGCATGTTCGGCGG
>CAYWTM010000147.1:0-7401 GCA_964460185.1 uncultured Roseicyclus sp.
GAACCCGGCTTGCCCGAAGGCTGCCGCCGCCGTCAACCCGGCGACGCCGCCGCCCGAGATGAAGATATCGCATCGTGTCACGTCGTTCATGGAGGACAAGCTAGGGCGCGACCCGGCCTGCTTCGACGCGGCAGTGTGTCCCAATCAGGCCGCCCCCTTGACGGGCCCGCCGCTCAGCGGTTGCAGGAAGTGCGCCAGATCGGACGTGTGGTACTGGATGTGATCGGCCACGACGGGGGTCTTGGCCACGTGCACGGTGCGCATGCCCATCGCGAAGGGCACCGCCAGGTTGCGGGGTTCATCTTCGAACATGGCGGCGCGGGCGGGCTCGAACCCGTCCTGCGCGAACACGGCATCAAAGGCGGCACGTTCGGGCTTGGGGCGGAACCCGGCGTGCTCGACGCCGTAGACCGCATCGAAAAGGTCGCTCAGTCCGCGATGCTCGATGACCGCCCTGGCGTAGGGGGCGGTGCCGTTGGTGTAGATGATCCGCCGTCCCGGCAGGGCCGCGATTGCGGCGATCAGGTCGGGGTCCGGGTGCAGGACGGAAAAATCGATCCGGTGCACATCGTCCAGAAACGGTTCGGGATCGACGCCGTGATCGGCCATCAGTCCCGCCAATGTGGTGCCATGGGCGTGGTAATAATCGTGGCGCAGACGGTCTGCCTCGGCGGCGCCCACACCAAGTTCCGTCATGACGTAGGCCGTCATGCGGGCATTGATCTGTTCGAACAACGCCATCTCCGGGGGATAGAGCGTGTTGTCGAGGTCGAATACCCAGGTTTCGACATGTGAAAAATCATCGGCTGACATGTCCCATCGGTAGGGGTAAGCGCGGCTGTCCGCAAGGCTGGACAGCCCGATGGTCGCGGCCTAGCTTACGGTATGCAAAAGGATACCGTCGATGCCCGCCAAGATCCCGCCCCCTGATCCGCACAAGGATGCCTATGCCCTGATCCTCGATGCGATCGACAGCGGCATCTACAGGCCCGGGTCGCGCCTGGTGGAATCGGAACTGGCCGACCGGTTCGGGGTCAGCCGCACGCCGATCCGCGAGGCGTTGCAGCGGCTTGAGACGCAAAGCCTGCTGACCCGCGATGGCCGCAGCCTGATCGTGGCCTCCCTCGATCACGCGCAGATGGCCGAGCTTTACGCGGTCCGCCAGGAGCTTGAGGGTCTGGCCGCCAAGCTGGCCGCGCAACATGCCGCGGTCGAAGAAGTGCAGGTCCTGCGCGGGATGGTCGAGGCGGACCGGGCGCTGTTGAACGACCCCGAGGCGCTGGCGCGGGCAAACCGGCGATTCCATCACCAGATCCACCTGGCGTCGCATAACCGGTTCCTCGTGCAACAGCTGGATCTTGTCTATCGCTCCATGGCGTTGATGGCGCGCACCTCGCTTGCGGCTGCGGGGCGGGGTGAAAACGCGCTGGCCGAACATGCCCAGATCGTGGAAGCGATTGCAGACCGGGATGGTGACCGCGCGGCCCGGGCCCTCAAGGATCACCTGTCGATCGCATTCGTGGTCCGGCTCAAGGAAGAAGCGCAAGAAAAAGGCTGACCGGCGCCGGGGCCGGCCTGCGCAGACCCGCTGGGTGGTGCAGGGGCGGTGCCGCCGAACCGTCCATGGGCCGTCTTGGCCCACCAGAACGGTTTGACCAACATCTCGACGGCCGCGCGCCACGCCGAAATCGTAGCCAGGATATAGTAGAGTTCCGTCAACAAGACCCAGGGCCTGAGCCGCCGCAAATGCCGCGCGCGCGTTGCATGGAAAGCAATGGCCCATGAGCTTAACAGGCTGGTGACCATCAAGACCGCCAGAGCTGCATATTGTACGGGGTTCAGCAGGGCATCCAACGGGTGTGAAACACCAAAGGGTTTTACCACCAGGCTCCATAGCAACGGCGCCACCAGGAATCCGAGAACCGCGAAAAGAACCTGCACCTGGAAGGCCACGAACCGCAGCGGGCCCAGTTCCCTCCACAAGGCCGTGGGCCTGCGCATCGCGATGCCCCATGTCATCAGGTACCCTTTTTGCCAGCGGGCACGTTGCGCGATCCAGGGCCAGACGGCGGCGTTCGCCTCTTCGTGGGTGGTGGTATCGATCATCTCGGTCCGATAGCCGTTTCGCGCGATCCGCAGGCCCAATTCCGCGTCCTCGGTCACGTTGTGCGCGTCCCATCCCCCGAGGTCGCGCAAGGTGTCGCGGCGGATGAACAGGGTCGTGCCCCCCAGCGGCACGAACAGGCCAAGCCGTTGAACACCGGGCAGCAGGACGCGAAACCAGCTGGCATATTCGATGGCGAAGCTGCGTGCGATCCAGTTGTGATTGGCGTTGTAGTAGTCGAGCCGCCCCTGAAGGCAGGCGACCTCGGGGCCGACCTCGGCAAATCGCTGAACGACATGGTTGATCTGATCGGGTTCGGGGCGGTCTTCGGCATCATAGATACCGATGATGGCCCCGCGCGCAAAGTTCAGGGCGAAATTCAGCGCCCGGGGCTTGGTGCGCGGATGGCCGGGCGGCACCGTGATGGGCCGGATCCAGGGCGGCAGATGGCACTGCAACACCGCCTGTCGGGTCAGGTGATCATCCGCCTCGATCGCCAGCAGCACATCCAGTTTTTCGGGCGGATAGTCGAGCCTGGCGAGGCTGGCCACAAGGGCCGAGGCGATCTCGCGTTCCTTGTAGAGGGGCACCAGAAGGCTGACGACCGGTTGGCGCAGTTGCGCGGTGGCCGAACTGCCCTCAAGCGGGCCGTCGGATTTTTCCATCCGGGCCTGATGCTCTGCGCGCAAGGTGGCGGCAAAGGCAGAGAGTTTCAGCACCATGTTGCCGGAAAAGATCAGCAGCGCTGCACCAAAAGCGAGCCCGAGTGCAAGTGTGGGCAAAAACGCGGCGATCAAGCCGATGACCAGCCCGGCACCCAGAAGTGTGGAGGTGATGGTGTCCGTGCGCCAGCCACGACAGCTGTCGCGTTGCGGCGCCTGGCCTTCGGCAATCCGGGCCAATGCGTCGCCATACAGATGGATCTGCGCATCGGTGATTTGCGATCGTGGGGCGAGGGTCGGAATGATGCGCATGTCCTGGGGCAGGGCACGGCGCAGGGCGGTTAGATGGCCCGGCCGGCAGGTCGCCACGACCAATGCACTGCCCGCGCGGCGCCATGGGACGGCTTCAAGCTCCAGCGCGGTGGCGCAAGGGAGCGCCCCGGCAAGGGCGGGATCGGGCGGTGCGTCCGTCAGATCCGCCAGGCCGATCCGGGCCCATTCGCCAAGGGCCGAAAGATGGTCGGCCTCGCTCAGGATGCCGCGCGCCTCCAGCACATCCCCAAACGACATGTCGGCGTTCGCAGATGCCGTTTGCGCATCGACCAGTTCGGCGCGCGTGATGGTGCCCCGCGCCAACAGGATTTCAGACAAATCGCGACGGCGTGCGGCGTGCGCCAATGTAATGGCGGCCAATCCACTTGCGGTCTCGAGGGGGCGGGACACCGCAGCGGGACGCGTCCTGTGTGGCAGGCCATTTCGACCCTGCACCAGGGCCGCAAGCCGCATGGAACGGTCGATTTCGTTCATCAACTCCCCTGACATGCCCCCAAACCGCTTTCGCCACAGGAGCCGGTCGCAGTGAACACCAGATGACCGCGCAAGTTTGCGTGGCCATTATTAACAATGGGTTAATAGACCGGAAAAGCGGCGACAGTGGTGCGAAGGGCAGGGATTACGCGCCGCGCGCGCGCATCGCTTCGGCAAAGCGCTCGAACAGGTAGAAACTGTCCTGCGGGCCAGGGCTGGCCTCGGGGTGGTATTGCACCGAGAATATGGGCTTGCCTTCGACCCGGATGCCGCAATTCGACCCGTCAAACAGGCTGACATGGGTTTCCTTGACGCCTTTGGGCAGGGTCTGGCTGTCGACGGTAAAGCCGTGGTTCATCGACGTGATCTCGACCTTGCCCGTGTCCAGATCCTTGACCGGATGGTTCGCGCCATGGTGGCCGTGGTTCATCTTGATGGTCCTGGCGCCCAGTGCCAGCGCCAGCATCTGGTGGCCAAGGCAGATGCCGAACACCGGCAGATCGGCGTCCAGAACGCCCTGGATCATCGGCACGGCATAGGCCCCGGTCGCCGCCGGATCGCCGGGGCCGTTGGACAGGAACACACCATCGGGGGACTGGGCCAGCACCTCCTGGGCGGTGGCGGTGGCCGGCATTACCGTCACATCGCACCCGGCCGAGGCCAGGCAGCGCAGGATGTTGCGTTTCGCGCCGTAATCCAATGCTACCACCTTGGGCCCGGGGCCTTCGCGGCGGGTGTATCCCTTGGGCCAGGCCCACCGCATCTCGTCCCAACGGTAAGACTGCGCGCAGCTCACGCCCTTGGCGAGGTCTACCCCCTCAAGCCCGGAAAAGCCCCGTGCCGCGGCCACCAGCGCCTCGATGTCGAAATTGCCCTCCGGGTCGTGGGCCAGCGCCACATGGGGTGCACCCTGATGCCGGATCGCGCGGGTCAGCCGCCGTGTGTCCACGCCGCCGATGCCCACGCGCCCGGTCTTTTCGAGCCACGTGATCAGATCCCCGGATGCGCGCCAGTTCGACGGTTCGGTCGGGTCCCATTTCACCACCATGGCCTCTGCCACGGGATCGGCTGTCTCGTCATCTTCGGGGGTGACGCCGGTGTTGCCGATATGGGGGAAGGTGAAGGTCACGATCTGGCCCGCATAAGACGGGTCGGTCATGATTTCCTGATACCCCGTCATCGCGGTGTTGAAGCACAGCTCGGCCACGCGCATGCCCGTCGCCCCGAATCCGCGGCCGTAAAAGATCGTCCCGTCGGCAAGGGCGAGGCAGGCGGTAGGGGTCGCGGTCATGGCGGCAGCTCCGGCTGTGGATGTCGGCAAATTTGTCGTGGTCTAAGGGCCGCACGGGCGCGGGTCAAGGCAGGTTCTGGGCCCGGATCAAAGGGGTGTTGTTGCCGGGCGTTGCCTGCCTTATCTAGTCCGCTTGGAAACGAACCCGAGACAGGGGACAGGATCATGGATCTCAGAGACAGGATCAATACGGGCCTGAAACAGGCCATGCGCGACAAGGACGCCACGCGATTGGGCACGCTGCGCCTGATCAATGCGGCGATCAAGGATCAGGATATCGCCGCGCGCGGCAAGGGCGACGCCGAAGGTGTCACCGACAGCGACCTGCTGGCGATCCTTGGCAAGATGGTCAAGCAACGCCAGGAAAGCGCGCGCGCCTACGAGGAAGGCGGGCGGCTGGAACTGGCGGAAAAGGAACAGGCCGAGATCACGGTGATCGAGGAATACCTGCCGCGTCAGTTGAGCGAGGATGAGGTGGAGGCCGCCGTGAACGCCGCCATCGCCGAGACAGGGGCCGACAGCATCCGCGACATGGGCCGGGTGATGGGCGCTCTCAAGTCGAAATACACCGGCCAGATGGATTTCGGTCTGGTCGGCCCGATGGTCAAGGCTCGGCTGGCCTGACATCGACACAGGCGGGGCGGCTGGCTTTTCCTGTCGGGATGGCTGGCCGGACCTCGGGGCAGCCTTGGGTGCCGGCCCGGTCTGCCGTTCGATCCCCGCACGCCAAGGTTGAACTCCGCCGCGCGCGCTTCAGCCGCGCAAGGCGCGCTCCAGCGTGTCTTTCAGCGCCACGCGTTCCGGCGGGGTCAGGAATGCCCCCAATTCCACCTCGCGCTCGCCGCCCTGCAGGGTCAGGTAGTTTGGCACCGGCCCGCCCGTGGCGTGCAGGATGGCGCGCACCCAATAGGGGTTGGCCTCCCAGTCGCGGGGGGGCTTGCGCGGCTCATGCCGTTCTATCCGCATGCGATCGTCCCAGATCAGCACCTCTTCATAGATATCATGATCGTGCCAGGATCGTTTCAGCGCGGTCCAGATGGCCCAGATGGCGGCAAGGATGAACGGCAGCAGGGCCCAGAATACAGGGTTGCCCAGGATAGACAGAAGCGGGACAGAGATCAGCACCGAGGTCAGTCCGATGAACCAGACGAACCCTTGGGGCGTGAGCGATTTGTGCGGGGTCAGGCGCAGGTGCAGACGCGGGGTGCCTCCGGTTCGGGGCGATGCGTCGGGCGAGGTGATCGTTTGGCAAGGCATGGCGGGGTGTGGGGTCACGCAATCTGTTGGTGGACTTCGATGACATTGCCCTCGGGGTCATGGAAGAACACCTGATGCCATTGCTGGGAGAAGGTGGTGCCATAGTCCGAGTATGGGATCGCGTTGGCGTCGAGATGCGCGAGAAAGCCATGGATGTCGTCAGTACGAAAGGCGATATGGCCGCGATCGACCGGGTTGATCGTGTGGCCGTTCTTGAAGGCGACGTCGAGATTGCGTTCGGCCAGGTGCATCTGCATGTCGCCATCGGTGGCAAAGCGGATCTTGCCGGAATACCCGCGATCTTCGGTCTCTTCCGTTCGAACGAAGGTTTCCGCCGGGATATCGTCCAGCCCCAGGACATCGGTGTAGAAATGGTGCAACGCGTCGACGTCGCGGGAGACGACATTGATGTGGTGGAATTCCAGTTTCATGGCCGTGTCTTTCCGGGTTGGGAATGAAAAGGGGCGCTGCAGGTCTTTCTGCAGCGCCCCTGTCATGTCGTGCCGTGGAGAGGCGCCTCAGTGGTGAGGCTGCTTGTCCCACATGTCGCGCGTCGGAAGCTCCTCGAAGGTATGTTCCGGCGGCGGGTTCGGCAGGGTCCATTCCAGCGTATCGGCATGCGGGCCCCAATAGGCGGGCTCGGTGACCTTCTTGCCGTAGCGCAGGGCCCAGAACACCATCCCGATGAACAGCACGAAGGACGCAAACGAGATGAACGCACCAATCGACGAGACGTAGTTCCACAGCGCGAAGGCGTCGGGATAGTCGATGTAACGGCGCGGCATGCCCTGACGACCAAGGAAGTGCTGCGGGAAGAAGGTGATGTTGGTGCCGATGAAGAACATCCAGAAATGGATCTTGCCGATCATCTCGGGATAGGCGCGGCCCGACATCTTGGTGAACCAGTAGTAGACGGCTGCGAAGATGCCGAACACGGCCCCAAGGCTCATCACGTAGTGGAAATGGGCCACGACGTAGTACGTGTCGTGATAGGCCCGGTCGACGCCTGCCTGCGACAAGATGATGCCGGTCACACCGCCAAGGGTGAACAGGAACACGAAACCGATGGCGAACAGCATGGGCGTCTTGAACTCGATCGAGCCCTGCCACATCGTTGCGATCCACGAGAAGATCTTGATGCCCGTGGGCACCGCGATCACCATGGTCGCGACCATGAAATAGGCCTGCTGCGTCAGGGTCATGCCCACGGTGTACATGTGGTGTGCCCAGACGACGAAGCCCAGGCCCCCGATGGCCACCAGCGCATAGACCATCGGCAG
>CAYWTM010000148.1:0-7375 GCA_964460185.1 uncultured Roseicyclus sp.
TGGCGATCTACGTGACGATGAATATCGGCACCTTCGCCTTCATCCTGACCATGGAAAAGGACGGCCGGCACGTCACCGAGATTTCGGCCCTGTCCAGTTTCGCCAGCCGCGAGGGGGCCAAGGCCATCGCGATCCTGCTGCTGATGTTCAGCCTTGCGGGCGTGCCGCCGCTGGTGGGCTTTTTCGGCAAATACGCGGTTCTGACGGCCGCCGTGGACGCCGGGATGGTCTGGCTGGCCGTGGCAGGCGTGATCGCGTCGGTGATCGGTGCCTTCTATTACCTGCGCATCGTCTACCTGATGTATTTCGGCGAAGACCGCGAAGGCCTGGATGGCAAGATGGGCGTGATGCAATACACTGGCTTGATGGTGTCAGCCGCGATCATGCTGCTGGGGATCATCAACCTGTTCGGCATCGAAGCACCTGCCGCGCTGGCGGCCGAGATGCTGGTTCGCTGAATGGCGGCCTGGCCCGAAGGTCTGGGCCGGCAGGTCATCGCCACCACTGACAGCACCATGGCCGAGGCCGCGCGCCAGGCGCCGGCCCTGGCAGGCCCCACATGGATCTGCGCGCTGGAGCAGACCGCCGCGCGCGGGCGCCGTGGCCGGGCATGGTCCAACCCCAGGGGCAATTTCGCGGCCTCGCTGGTGATGCGCCCGAGCGAACCGCCGGGCCGGGTGGCGCTGCGGTCCTTTGTGGCGGCGCTGGCATTGCAGGATGCCTTTGTCGCCGCCACCGGTCGGGCCGAAAGCTTTGCATTGAAATGGCCGAACGATGTGCTTTTGAACGGTGGCAAGGTGGCGGGCATCTTGCTGGAAAGCATGGGGCAGGGCGCGCGGGTCGATCATCTGATCATCGGCATCGGCGTGAACCTGGTCGAGGCCCCCGCGCCCGCTCAGGTCGAACCGGGTGCGGTGCCCCCCGTGAGCCTGATGTCGGAAACCGGGGCGGCCGTCACGCCCGAGGATTTCCTGGATCTGCTGGCCCCCGCCTATGCGAAATACGAGGCGCAGTTCACCACCTACGGTTTTGCACCGATCCGAACCGCCTGGCTGGCCAATGCCACCCGCCTGGGTCAGGCCATCACCGCACGGACGGCCACCACGGAAACCAGCGGAACGTTCCGCGACGTGGACATGGAGGGCAATCTTGTGCTGGAAACGTCCAGGGGCCGTCAGCATATCGCGGCGGCCGATATCTTTTTCTGAAGGAAGGGCGCGCAAATGCTCCTCTGTATCGATTGCGGGAACACCAACACGGTCTTTTCGGTGTGGGATGGCGAAACCTTTCTCGCGACCTTTCGCACCTCGACCGAACACACCCGCACGGCGGATCAGTATTTCGTCTGGTTCTCGACCCTGATGGAGCATCAGAAGATCGCGGTGGCGATCACCGAATGCATCATCTCGTCGACAGTGCCACGGGTGGTCTTCAACCTGCGCGTTCTGTGCGACCGCTATTTCCAGACCCGGCCGGTGGTGGTGGGCAAACCCGAATGCCTGCTGCCCACCATGCCGCGCGTCGACGAGGGCACACAGGTCGGCCCGGACCGCCTGGTGAACACCGCAGGTGCCTTTGACCGCCACGGCGGTGACCTGATCGTGGTGGATTTCGGCACCGCCACGACGTTTGACGTGGTGGCCGAGGACGGCGCCTATGTGGGCGGCGTGATCGCGCCGGGCGTGAACCTGAGCCTCGAGGCACTGCACCACGCGGCGGCGGCATTGCCCCATGTCGACGTGACGAAACCGCAGCGTGTGATCGGAACCAACACGGTCGCCTGCATGCAATCGGGTGTGTTCTGGGGATATGTTGGTCTGGTGCGTGGCGTTTGCGACCGTATCCGTGCCGAATACGAACGCCCCATGCGGATTATCGGCACGGGCGGGCTTGCGCCGTTGTTCTCGCAGGGGGATGTGTTATTTGACCAGATCGAAGATGATCTGACGATGCACGGCCTGACCGTGATCCACAAATACAACAAGGACAACGGGCAGACATGAGCACCCGCGAACGGCTGATTTACCTCCCCCTCGGTGGCGCGGGGGAGATCGGGATGAACTGTTACGTCTATGGCTACGGCCCCGCAGGCAAGGAACGCCTGATCGTGGTCGATCTGGGCGTGTCGTTTCCCGATATGGATGGAACGCCGGGGGTCGATCTGATCTTGCCCGATATCACGTGGCTGGCTGAAAATGCCGCACGTATCGATGCCATCTTCATCACCCATGCGCACGAAGATCACGTGGGCGCGTTGGGGCATCTGTGGGCGCGCCTGAAGGCGCCGGTGTATTGCCGGCGCTTCACGGCCCTTCACGCGATGCGCAAGCTGCAAGATGCCGGCCATTCGCCCGACGAGGTGCGCGTGGTTCTGCCCTATCCCGAAACGGTCGAGGTCGGATCGTTCCGCGTGCAATTCGCGCCCGTATCCCATTCGATCCCCGAGGCGTCGGCGCTGATCATCGACACGCCCGCCGGCCGCGTCGTGCATTCCGGCGATTTCAAGATCGACCGTGACCCGGTCGTGGGCGAAGCCTTTGACGAAGAGATGTGGCGCCAGATCGCACAAGATGGCGTGCGCGCGTTCATCTGCGACTCGACCAATGTCTTCAATCGCAACCCCGGACGGTCCGAAAGCCAGCTGCCCCCGCAGATCAATGCGCTGGTGGCCGATGCCAAGGGCATGGTCGCCGCGACGACATTCGCGTCCAACATTGCGCGGGTAAAGACGCTGGCCGAGGCCGGAAAGGCGTCCGGCCGGTCGATCTGCCTGTTGGGCCGATCGATGAAACGGATGGTCAGTGCGGGCGTGGAAGCCGGCGTGCTGACCGATTTCCCCGCCACCGTCAGCCCCGAGGATGCCGCGGACATTCCGCGCGAGAACCTGATGTTGCTGGTCACCGGCAGCCAGGGTGAACGCCGCGCGGCTTCGGCGCAGCTGAGCCGGGGCAGTTACCTGGGTCTCGAGCTGAAAGAAGGCGATACGTTCCTGTTTTCCTCCAAGACCATCCCGGGCAACGAAGTGCCGGTGTCGCGGATCCAGAACGCGCTGGCGGAAAAAGGCATCGACGTGGTCGATGAGCAGTCCGGGTTCTACCATGTATCCGGTCACGCCAATCGCCCCGATCTGGAGTTGATGCACGACATCCTGCGCCCGCAGATCCTGATCCCGAACCATGGCGAATATCGGCATCTGCGCGAACATGCCAAGCTTGCGCTGTCAAAGGGCATCGCGGGGGTCGTGGCCGCAAACGGCTCGATGGTGGAGTTGTCCGGCAACGCACCCGAGATCATCGAATACATCGATGTCGCGCGAACCTATCTGGACGGCGAGGCCTTTGTCGGCGCGTTCGACGGGGTAATCCGAGACCGGATGAAGCTGGCGTTGAATGGCCTGGTCTGCGTGGCGTTGATCGTGGACGAGGACGACACGCTGCTGGAGGATTCCTGGGTGGCCCTGCGCGGCCTGCCGGAAGTGTCGAACAAGGGCGCCGACCTGGTCGAGGCGATCGAGGATGAACTGGCCGATGCCATCGCGCGTTTCGATGCCAAGACGGTCAATGATGACGCCCGCCTGGAAGAGGCCGTAAAACGTGTCGTCCGTCAGACCTGCGTCGGAGAGATCGGCAAGAAACCCGAAGTCTCGGTTTTGGTCAGCCGCTTGATGGCCAGCTAGCCGCGTCCGGTTGCCACTGACCGCGGTGCAAAACGCCCTTCAAGTGCCTGCCTTTTGGCAGGCACTTGACGTTTTGACCCCGGTCTTGGCCCCGGGATTGATCGGGGGCTGTCAGGCGGCCGGCTCTTCCGCATTGCCATTTGACGTGTCGGATGCGGCCTCGGGGGCGGCGCCCGTGTCGGCGTCGGCCGTCTTTGGCTTGCGGGCACGGCTTGCGCGCGGCTTGGCAGAACGCTTTGCCCGGGGCTTCGCCTTTGGCTCTTCCGGGGCGGCGTCGGGTGTCGCGTCAGCTGCGCCTGCCTCGATCTCGGTCTCGTCGTCATCGGGGGTCATGATACGGGGCGGGCCGCCCCGGCGTTCATCAAAGCTGAGTGCGATGAAACCCGGCAGGTGATCCCCCATACCGACGACACGGGGGCCACGGTCGTCGCGACCGCGTCCGCGAGACCGGTTGTCACGCTCGCCGCCACGGTCGTTGCGATCGCGGCGTTCACGGGGGGCGCGGTCGGTTGTGTCGCGCGGGGCCTGTTCGACCCTTGCCGCCTCGGCGGCCGGGGCCGGAGCCGGAGCCTGCGCCGGTTGTTCCGTGGTCTCGGGGGCGGGCGTGGTGGCAGAGGCCGCATCGTCGCTTTTCCGACGGCTGCGGCTGCGCGAGGATTTGCGCGGGCCCCTGTCTTCGCGGGCTTCGGAAGCGTCGTCGGATGCCTTGCCTTGCGTGGACACACCCTCGGGTGACCATGGCAGGTCTGCCCTCGGGATCGGCTGCCCGATCAGGGATTCGATGGCAGTGAGGTATTTCTCGTCCGAGGGGACGGATATCGTGATCGCGACCCCGCTGCGCCCGGCACGCCCGGTGCGACCGATGCGGTGAACGTAATCCTCGGCATGGCTGGGAACGTCGTAATTGACCACGTGGCTGACATTGGGAATATCAAGCCCGCGCGCAGCCACGTCGGACGCCACGAGCAGCCTGATCGACCCATCGCGGAACCCGTCCAGTGTCCGCGTGCGGTGCGATTGATCGAGGTCGCCGTGGATCGGTTCGGCGTTCAGACCGTGCGATTTCAGCGATTTGGCGACGATATCCACATCGACCTTGCGGTTGCAGAAGATGATCGCGTTGGTGAAGGCCGCGCCGTCTGCCTCGATCGCGGCGCGCAGCATTTCGCGTTTTTGCTTGGCCGTCATGTCGCGGCGGGTCGGTTTGAATTCCAGCAGGCGCTGTTCGATCGTGTCC
The DNA here is from genome assembly GCA_964460185.1 of uncultured Roseicyclus sp. Lineage (GTDB taxonomy): Bacteria > Pseudomonadota > Alphaproteobacteria > Rhodobacterales > Rhodobacteraceae > JAVJPJ01. The sequence goes on from CAYWTM010000148.1 coordinate 4,914, forward strand.
GAGGTCGTGGATTGACGCGCAACCTCGATCCGGGCCGGGTTCGACAGGAAGGTATTGGTGATCCGCTCGATCTCGGGCGCCATGGTGGCGGAAAAGAACAGCGTCTGGCGGGTGAAGGGCACAAGACCGAAGATGCGTTCGATATCGGGGATGAACCCCATGTCCAGCATCCGGTCCGCTTCGTCCACGACCATGACCTTCACGTCGTTCAGGATCAGTTTGCCGCGTTCGAAATGATCCAGAAGACGACCGGGCGTTGCAATCAGGACGTCGACGCCCTTGTCGATCAGGGTATCTTGTTCCTTGAAGCTTACGCCGCCGATCAGAAGCGCCTTGGTCAGTTTCACATGTTTGGCGTAGGTGTCGAAATTCTCGGCCACCTGCGCGGCCAGTTCGCGGGTCGGGCACAACACGAGGCTGCGCGGCATGCGCGCACGGGCGCGGCCACGGGCCAGCATCGTGATCAGCGGCAGCGTGAAGCTGGCCGTCTTGCCGGTGCCGGTCTGGGCGATGCCCAGAACGTCGCGGCCTTCGAGCGCGGGAGGAATCGCGCCTTCCTGAATGGGGGTGGGATTTTCGTAGCCGGCTTCGGATACGGCCTTGAGAACCTTCGGATTGAGGTTTAGCTCGGAAAACGTCGTCATATGCGTCCAATCGGGCCGGGCCATGCCCGGCAGAAGATGAAAGGAGCGCTTGATACCGTCGCGCCCCACGGAGATTGGCCCGCGCGCGGATCGCGGGGCTCACGGGGACATAGGACAAAAGCACGGTGCGGTCAAATCTGCAGGTGCGAAAGCCCGTGCTGCGTCATATCCCTGCCGCAAGGGTCGCGGCCTCGACAAACAAGTCGGGTGGCGCGGCGATGTCGATGGTTCCCGCGGGACCCGTCAAATGCGCGGTCAGGCCCTGGGTCCGGGCACGGTCGAACATGGCGCTGCTCAGAAAGATCATGCCGACCTGGTTGTCGCGACAATGACCGTGGGTGCAGCCGATTCCGTTACGTGCGGTCGATCGATACGGCAGTTCCACGCCGCTGTCCCATGCTTCGGCATAGCGCAGGCGGTGCACACCGTCGCGGCGATGGTGGATCACCAGCGCGCGCACCGTGTCGGTGTCGCGGGTCACCACGATCACATGGCCGACAAGCACGTGATGCCGATGGTCCGAGATCACCACCTGATCGCTGTAAACGCCTTCGATCCCGGTTTCGGGGATGGATACCGCGCCCCCTTCGGCGAGACCTTGGGAGGCGGTGAGCAAAAAGACGTAAAGACAAAGCGCAGCGGATCTGAACATGGCGCGCACTCTGCGCCACATTTGGTTAAGCAAAGGTTAACGCGAGATGCCTGCCGTGGGATGAAGCAGCGGGCGATACCCCGCAGCAAGACAGGCCCGCAAACTGGTCGGGGTCAGCGCAGTCACCGCGCCTGTGGCGGGGCGAGGCAAGGCAGCCCCGTATCCGTCCGGCGTCCAGGGCAGCAGGCAATTCCCCATCACGAGATGCGGCTGATCGTGCCACAGACACATGCTGCCATCTGGCAGGGCGGAGACTTCGGCCTGTTCGCGCCTTTGTGCTTTGCCGTCCACCCTTTGCATATGCATCACCGCATCCATTTCGGGGGCTTTTGCACGGCCGCCGTGGGCGCGGGCCCAGGCGTCACGGAACGCGGTATAGGCCGGGCGGCGGCAGTATCCGCAGGGCCGATGCCCGGCAGCCATGGCCACCGCTTCATCCAGAAAGAACAACTCGGTCCATTGACCGGGCGACATCACCTTTCGCGTGCGCCCCTGCCAGTCGAGCACGCAACAGATCCATGCCTTGTGGGTCCAGCGCCGGTTGGTCCGCCGCCCGTGCGCATCCACCAGAATACCCCGGTTTCCGGTCAGGGTGCCGCGCGCGGGGATGGCGACGATCTCGCCCGTGGGCAGCACCCGGTTTCGAAGCGGATGCTTCAGGCCATCAACTCCTTCGTCGCGCTCAGCGTGATGTCGGGATAGTCGCGTTCCACCCTGTCGATGTCCCATTGCAGGCGCGTCAGGTAGACCGGGTCGCCGTCATTGTCGGTGGCCATGTGCTGCTTGTTGGCGGCCCCGAATGTCTCGACCGCCTCCTTGGGGCCATGAACCCACCGCGCCGAGGTGAATTGCGACGCCTCGAACCGGACGGGCAGGCCGTATTCCAGTTCGATCCGGCTGGCCAGGACCTCGAATTGCAGCGCGCCCACGACGCCTACGATGAACCCCGAGCCGAAGGTCGGCTTGAAGACCTTGGCGGCCCCTTCCTCGGCGAATTGCATCAGCGCCTTTTCCATGTGCTTGGCCTTCATCGGATCGCCCGCGCGCACCGATTGCAAAAGCTCGGGCGCGAAACTCGGGATCCCGGTGAACCGCAACCCCTCGCCCTCGGTCAGGGCGTCGCCGATGCGCAATTGCCCGTGGTTGGGAATGCCGATGATGTCGCC
>CAYWTM010000149.1:0-7365 GCA_964460185.1 uncultured Roseicyclus sp.
CCGGGGGGCTGACCTGGGCGGGGTTCAAGGACAGCGTCCTGGCGACGGCAGGGGCCACCGCGATGATCTTTTTCATTGTCTGGGGGGCGCAGCTGTTCAATTCCTTCCTGGCCTTCACGCAGGCCCCCGCGCAACTGGTGACCTGGATCGAGGCGTCCGGATACGCACCGCTCATGGTGCTGACGGTGATGCTGGTGGCCTATCTGGTCTTTGGCTGCGTGATGGATTCCCTGTCGATGATCCTTCTGACGATCCCGATCTTCTTTCCGATCATCCAATCGCTCGATTTCGTTATCCTTGGCTATGCATTGAGCCCGGAGGAGGCCGCGATCTGGTTCGGCATCCTTGCCCTGATCGTGGTTGAGGTGGGGTTGATCACGCCGCCCGTGGGGATGAACCTGTTCATCATCAACTCCATGGCGCGTGATATCCCGATACAGCGGACTTATGTGGGTGTGGCCCCGTTTGTCGCGTCCGATCTGATCCGGGTGGTCGTGCTGGTTGCGTTTCCGGGGATCACGTTGTGGCTGGTTGGCGTGATGTTCGGCACGTAGATGGTTTGGCCGCCGATCCGCGATTGACGCCGTCGCAACGGCGGCTTAGACACCCCGCAGCGCCCGAGTGGCGGAATTGGTAGACGCAGCGGATTCAAAATCCGCCGCCGCAAGGCTTGCCGGTTCGAGTCCGGCCTCGGGTACCACCAATCCGCAATACGACACCCAGATATCAGACGGTGGACCAGGGCCCGCTGATTCGCGCCGTCCCGTGGTCAGGGGGGTCCTGGACCTGTCCTTTCGGGCAGGTTGGACCAAGGTCGATCGTGGCGGAAATGTGGTGACACCTTGGCAAGATGACACAGAGTGTTTCCAATTTGGAATTGGTTAATGGCACGCTGTCACATGTGCCCCCAGTCCAAAGCCATTTCGGCTTCCCCGATCCATAGAGCGTCAAAAGCCCATATATTTAATGCGTTTCGCGTATGTGAATTAAAATTTTAATATCTAATTTACAAAAATGAATCGCTGAATTCCAAATGAATCGTGAATTGAAATTGGGCCTCTCGTTCATCTTTCCGCCTCAGTTCTGACGTGTTTCGTAAAATTTGCTCTTTATGAGTAACTCCTAATTCATGTATCAGTTTCTTGCCCAACTGGGGGCGATGTCTGCAAAGGCCAATGGGGGCGGCCGCACTATCTCGTTTCGAAAGAATGCGGGGGAAAGTGTGCCTGAGTATCGGTCAGTATGACCAAATGGTAACACGCGTACTGTGCTGAGGTTTCGGCGCATTTGTAATGGTTTGTTTTCGGGCACTCCTTTCCCCCCATTTCTGGAATGAACGCTGACCGTGCGCGCCGCCACCGGGACGCCACCGGGGCGCCACCGGGTCGGAAGCGCGCCGTAGTGATGAGTGTATTGAGTTCCGCAAAGCGCGGGCAAGTCGGCCGACGGTCGGCATGAGGAGTGTAGTAACGATGGCCACGACGATCTTATCCGCTGGTAAATTCACCGTTTCCGCCGGTGAGACATATATCATCGATCCAAGCCTGAAAGGTGAGGTCAAGTTCGTTGCGGATCCCGGCCAGCCCACGCCGATCGATTTTGAAATCCTCTTCAACGAGAGCCCGGCTCACGATGATGACGTAAAGATCAGGGTTCATGGCGAGAACGACCTGAGCCCGAGCATCCAGGTGGCTGACGGCTACACGGGGCCGAAGACCGCATTCGATCTCAAGCAGGCCTTTGACAGCGATGTTCAGTTCGGTGACGGGGTCACGATCGAGAAATTCGAGGTGTCCCAGGACGGGCAGGACCGGGTCATCGTCGGGGCGTTCGATCGCGACACTCTCAAGGATCTGGGCAAGCTGGAACTGGATGCAAACGGCCCGCATAAAGACGATCCGGCCAATGACAGCCTGATTTTAAATACCAGCTGGATGACCGAAGAAGAGTTGGCGTCGTTCGAACACGCCCTCGAGGATGCCGGGTACACCGATGACGGCGCCGGCGGCTGGACGTCCGATGGCGAGGCTGACCATGTGGATGTCGACTTCGACCTGGACGGAAACGGCAAGACCGATTTCGAGCTGAAGCTGCACCACTGGGAATCCATCAACACCGATGGAGCAAGCCTTGGCCCCTCCGGTCCGGACTACATCGTCGAGGGGACCGGCGCGGCCGATCTGATCGATGCCGCCTATGATGGCGATCCCGAAGCCGACATGATCGACGCCAACGACAATGCTGCGGGCGACAACGAAGACGTGGTCGATGCCGGCGCGGGCGATGACACGGTTCACGCCGGCGCGGATGACGACACCGTATTCGCCGGTAGCGGCGACGATTCCGTCGAAGGCGGGGACGGAGATGACGTCATATTCGGCGACAGCACGATCGGCGCGGCCGGCGCGGGCGGTGCATTTGTGCGCGAAAGCTTTGAATGGGATCTGGCACCGGATCCCAATGGCGGCGGTGCGATCGACAATGGTGATGAGATCACCGGATTCGTCCAGGACACCGGAAATGTGAATGTCACATTCTCGATCAATTCCGCCTCGGCCAGCGTCAAGAGCCGGTTCGAAACGACACACCAGAATGTCAGCGGTATTGACGGAGATGGCGCGCCCATTGATGACATCTCGTCCTTCGAAAGCGTGACCAACGGAAATGGCAAAGAAGCCAGTTACAGCCTTGCCTTTGACGCGCCAGTGGAAAACGTCGCCTTTCGTGTCAATGATATCGATGGCGACGGAGTTGTACGCATTTCCGCCTTTGATGAAAACGGCGAACCCGTCGAGGTGATACTGACCGCCGGGTCGAACCTGACGACAAACGACACCGATGCCGTTGCGGGGGACGATACGGCCGCCAGCACCGGCGGCTACATGAACGACGACGCGGCCGAATATTCGGTGCTTGTCGAGATTCCGGGCCCGGTATCGGACATCGTGATCGAACACGCACAGGACGGCGCCAACAATTCCGGTGTGAACATCACGGATGTCTATTTCGACGCTCCGGTTGCGATGGCCCCCGAAGGTCCCGGTAACGACACCCTGAACGGCGGGGAAGGTGACGATCTGATCTATGGCGAGACCGGCGACGACAGCATCACCGGGGGCAGCGGCAATGATACGCTGTTTGGTGACGATGCCGGGCATCCCACGCCGATCGGCCCGAACCTGATCGTGAACGGCTCCTTCGAGGACACATCGGGCATGACGCCCACGGGCTACGGCTTTGTCGGCGCCGGCGCGATTCCCGGCTGGACCGATGCCAGCGGCGAGACGATCGACATCCATGATGACGGTCGCGGCAATGTCGATCCCACAGATGGCACCAACTGGCTCGACCTCGAGGCCAGCCCCGGCAACAACCGGGTGGGCCAGGACGTTGCGGGCGTGTCGGATGGTCAATCCTATCTTCTGACCTTCGACGCGGGCGATTCCAGCAGCAAGCCCGATACGGGCGCGGGCGAGAACCTGATCAAGGTCTATTGGGGCGGAGAGTTGATTGACACCATCGATCCCGAACACGGACAGATGGACAGCTACGAATTCGTCGTGACGGGCGGTGCCGGGGACGGATCGAACCGGCTCGAATTCGAAGGCACGGGCGCCGAAGACAATGTCGGCGCGTCGGTCGACAGCGTCAGCCTTGCCCTCCTGGCGGGCGAGACCGGCGGCACGGGCAACGACACCATCGACGGGCAAGACGGCGATGACGTGATCGCGGGGCAGGGCGGCGATGACAGCCTCGACGGGGGCGACGGCGACGATACCATCGATGGGGGCGAGGGCGACGACACCATCGCCGGCGGCCTCGGCAATGACGAGATCACCGACCTGGAGGGTGACAACCTCATCAGCACCGGCGTTGACGGCCTGCCGGATCGCGGCTTTCCGTTCCTTGGCAATGCCGACAGCGATCCCGAGGACGATCGCGATACGGTCACCACGGGTGCCGGCGATGACACCATCACCACTGGCGACGATGATGACGTCATCCATGCGGGCAACGGCGACAATGTCATCGATGCAGGCTATGACGACGACGACATCACCTCGGGTTCGGGTGCGGACCTGATCACATCGGGCGAAGGATCCGACACGGTTTCGGCCGGGGATGGCGATGACACGATCTATGGCGGCCTTGGTCCCGGTCTGGGTCTCTCGGCCAACCTGATCGACGACAACGTCAACCCGTTCAACAATGATCCTATCCTCGACAACGGCGACGACCTGATCGATGGCGGCGCGGGCGACGATCTGATCTTTGGCGAAGATGACAACGACACCATCGATGGCGGCGCAGGCAATGACACGCTGGATGGCGGTGTCGATGACGACGTCATCACCGGCGGCGCGGGCGATGACCAGATCATCGGCGGGCAGGGGGCCGATACGCTGGAAGGTGGCACCGGCAACGACACCTTCACGGTCGGCACCTTCACCGATCCCATCTTTGGCGCTGATTATACCGAAGGTCTGGGTGACGTCATCACCGGCGGCGAGGATGCCGATGACGGGGACATCGACGTTCTCGACCTGACCGGTGGCGGGCCGCTCGAGGTCATTTTCGACGATGCCATCGACCCCACCGGCGAAAGCGGTGAAAGCGGCACGGTCATCTACTACACCGATGCCAGCCAGACCACCGTCAAGGGCACGCTGACCTTCAAGGAAATCGAGAATGTCATTCCCTGCTTCACCCCGGGCGCGATGATCGCCACGCCCAGGGGCGAAGTGCCGGTCGAATCCCTGCGCGAGGGTGACAGGGTCATCACCCGCGACAACGGGATCCAGGAAATCCGTTGGATCGGACGCCGCACGCTGAACCGCCAGGACCTGGCCGAGGCGCCGAACCTCAAGCCGATCCTCATCAGGGCGGGAAGCCTGGGCCATGGCCTGCCGGAACGCGACATGCTGGTGTCGCCGCAGCACCGGGTGTTGATTGCGGGCAAACGCACGCAACTTTACTTTGACGAAAGCGAAGTGCTGGTGGCGGCCAGGCACCTGGTCAATACCGGCTCGATCCAGACGGTGGACACCCTGCGCACAACCTATATCCACTTCATGTTCGACCGTCACGAGGTCGTTCTGTCGGACGGGGCCTGGACCGAAAGCTTCCAGCCCGGCGATCAGTCCCTCGGCTCGATGGGGGCGGAGACGCGCGGCGAAATCCTGGCCCTCTTCCCCGAACTCGGGACGGTGCAGGGTCTGGCCGGCTACGGCGCCGCCCGCCGGTCGCTGAAGGCGCATGAGGCAAGGCTGCTGCAACTCTGATCCGTCCGGTCCCCGATCCGTGCGGGGGGCGGCGCAACAGCATGGCCAAGGGCGGCGGGCCCCTGGCCTGCCGCGTGCCTGCCCCGAGGCCGTCAGCCCGGTTACGTGGCGCGCCACCTGTCCCAATCCTCGGGGGTGTCCAGGTCGACAAGCGCGCGGTCATCCTCGAGCGGCAGCAGATGTACGCGCCGTGCCTCTCGCTGCAACAGATCGCGCGCGCCCCGGTCCCCGGTCAGGCACGACAGGTCAGGCAGCAGATCGGCCGGGAACACGACCGGATGCCCGGCCGCGCCGGCCCGCGACGCGGCCCTCAGGATGATGTCGGGGGCCTGGGCATGCAGCGACAGCATCAGGTGCAGGTCCCGGGCGGTGATCTCGGGCATATCGGCCAACAAGACCAGAACCGGACCGCTCAGCCCCGCCACCCCCGTCACGATCGACGCCGCCATCCCCGCACCCGCCGGCGCGTCGAGAACCTCAAGCTCCAGTCCCTCAAGCGCGGCGCGCCGGTCTGCCTGGTCGGGGCCAAGCACCACCCGCGTCGGGCCGGCCTGCGCCGCGCGCCGGGCCATGCGGCGGATCAGCGGCTGGCCGTCCACCTCCTCCAGCAGCTTGTCACGGCCCCGCATCCGGCTTGACCGTCCGGCCGCCAGCACCACAAGCGTCGCCTCACCCATGTCCCGATCACCCCGCAGCTTCTCTGTTTCAAAAATATCCCGGGGGAGACGCCAACGGCGTCGGGGGCAGCGCCCCCTGCCGTCAGACATAAGCGATCAGGCCCGCGCCGTCACCACCGACCGCGCCCGTCAGGGCGCCGGGCCCAACTGTTGGCAGGGGCCGCCAGGCCCCGAAACAGGCGGGAGCGCCCGGCTAGCCGCGCATCCGTGCGCCGTCTGCATCCCAAAGCGGGTCGCGCACCAGGCGTGCCTTGCGAAGCTCGCCGAGGATCTCGATCTCGACCTCCAGCCCTTCGGCCGCGCGATCATGCGGCACGAAGCCATAGGCCACCGATTGCCCGGTCCAGTGCGAATATCCACCCGAGGTGCAGAACCCCTGCACCGTGCCGTCCAGCCAGATCGGCTCATAGGCCACGACATCCGCGTCATCGGCCTCGACCACGAAATGGCACAACACCCGGTCCGGCGGCGTGGCATTCTGCGCCTCGGCTGCCGCGCGACCGATGAAATCGCTGTTCTTCTGCAGCCGCACGAACCGGTCGAGCCCGGTTTCGGCCGGCGTGTAATCCGGCGAGAACTCCCGCATCCACGAGCCAAAGAACTTGTCGAGCCGCAGCGACATCATCGCCCGCATGCCGAAGGGCTTGATGCCGAACGCCTGACCCTTGTCCCAAAGCACATCCCACACTCCGCGCTGTTCCATCGCGTCCACGTAGATCTCGTATCCCAGATCGCCAGTATAGCTCACCCGTTGAACAAGCGCCGTGGCCATGCCGATGGTCATCGGGCGCACATCCATGAAACGGAACGCATCGGCGCTGACATCCGTGCGCGTCACGGCCTGAAGCAGATCGCGCGCGCGCGGCCCCGCGATCTGGAATCCGGTGCGTCGGTCGGACAGGTTTTCCACCTGAACATCGCCCGCCAAGTGCCTGTCGAACCAACGCAAATGGAAATCCTGTGCACCATAGCTGGCGGTCAGCTGGAATTCCGTCTCCGACAAGCAGGAAATCGTGAAATCCCCGATGATCCTGCCTTGTTCGCTCAACATGGCCGACAGCGACATGCGCCCCGGTTTCGGGATCAGCCCCGCCATGACCCGGTCCAGCCAGGTCCGTGCATCCCGGCCCGTCACGCGGTACTTGCCGAAATTCTGCACCTCGTTGATGCCGACAGCTTCGCGCACGGCGCGCACTTCACGCGCGGTGGCCTCCCAGGCGTTGGACCGGCGGAAGCTCGGTGTCTCGTAGCGGGGCTCGCCCTCTTGCGCGAAGTAGTTGGGCACCTCCAGCCCGTATTGCTGCCCCCAGACCGCGCCCATGGCGTCGAAGACATCGTACATCGGCGTCCGGCGAAAGGGGCGCGCGGCGGGCAGTTCCTGGTTCGGGTAGACCACGGAGAACCGG
>CAYWTM010000150.1:0-7310 GCA_964460185.1 uncultured Roseicyclus sp.
TAGGCCTGCCGCCAGCGTTCGTTCTGAGCCAGGATCAAACTCTCAAGTTGAAAGATCGTTGCCGATCTATCCTTGACGTTCGAACCTCTGCACATCGTTCCACGATGCTCCGGCTAGGAAACATCGTCGAACAGTTTTCTGTTTGTTGTGCTTCGGGTTTCATCAGAAACCGAAAGCCGTCCAAACAGTGAAGCTGACACTAGATTATCGGGTTGCCCCTACTAGCGCGATATACAGACGTTGATCCATCGAATGAACCAAACCGCCCACATATCTCTTCAGTATCCAGCAATTTCAAAGAGCGTGAGACAAAGAAAACAGAGATGCGCCGTAACTTGTTTGGCGCGCCCCGCCTGCATTCTCTCGATTTTATTCTGCGTCTCGTTGCTTTGGCGTTTCCGCTTCGGCCCGTCTGGCGCCCCGTTGGTGCATCTCTGCGCCGCCGGTGAGGGGGTGTTTACGGTTGGGGCTCCGGACCCGCAAGAGCTTTTTTTCAGAAAGATGCGATTTTTTGCGGAAAAAGAGTAATTCACTTTATTTTCAAGGAATTACGATCTCCAAAAACTTTACTATCCGGTGCATTCTCGTGTTGGCCGACATGGAAAGGGGCGACTCAGGTTGCTCTGAATCGCCCCGTCTTGTGGTTATGCACAGAGCTATCCCCAGATATGGGGCAAATCACCCCGAGTCTCCCGAGACTCATCGGGCGACTCGCGCCGCCGGCCGCCGAATCCGAAGCGCCAGAAGCCCCAGGACCGCAAAAAGGTAGACGAGCGGCTCGATCTGAAAACCTTTCGCAAGCCAGACATAGTGCAGCGCGCCCAGGACAGCTGCCGGATAGGCCAGCTTGTGCAGCTTGCGCCATGATGCGGCCCCCAACTTGCGCACCGACCAGTTGTTGGAGGTCAGCCCAAGCGGGATCAGCGCCAGGAACCCGGCCATGCCGATCGTGACATAGGGGCGTTCAAGGATGTCGGCCCACATGGCGGACACACGCTGCACGTCCAGAACCGCCCAGACCAGGAAATGCGCCAGCACGAACGCGAATGTCAGAACGCCGATGGCCCGCCGGAACGGCATCAGGTTGATGCCGACCCGCTGCCGGATCGGCGTGACCGCCAACCCCGCCACCAGAAGCTGCAGCGCGATCTCCCCGTACCGGTGCTCGAGCGCCTCGATCGGCTCGACGCCAAGACCGCCGGTCGCGGCAAGATAGAACAGCCAACCGCCCCAGGCGGCGCCCACCATATATAACGTCCATGGTGGGACCCGGCGCAGCGCACCGTTGATGCTGTCCTTGAGCGGCCTGCCGGGCTTTGAGGTCTGCGTTATCTCGGACAAGGATCAATGAAACTCCAGCAGGTCCATGCCGTCGTACAGGCTGGCCACTTCTTCTTCGTACCCATTGAACATCAAGGTGGGCATCCGTGCCGAAAACAGACCACCGCCGATGCGCCGTTCTTCCGCCTGGCTCCAGCGCGGGTGCGGGCGGTTCGGGTTCACGTTGGAATAGAAGCCGTATTCCTGCGCCGAATAGGTGTTCCAGGCCGTTACCGGCTGTTCATCGGTCAGCGTGATCCGCACGATCGACTTGATCGACTTGTATCCGTATTTCCATGGCACCACCAAACGGATCGGCGCGCCGTTCTGGTTGGGCATCGGCTCTCCGTAGATGCCGGTCGCCATGATGGTCAGCGGGTGCATCGCCTCGTCCAGGCGCAGGCCCTCGCGGTAGGGCCATTCGATCACCGGCACACGCAGGCCCGGCATCTCTTCGGGGCGGGCAAGGGTTTCGAACGCCACATACCGCGCGCCATCCTGCACACCCACACGGTTCAGCAGGTCCGCCAGTTCAAAGCCGTTCCACGGCACCACCATCGACCACCGCTCGACACAACGCAGACGATAGATGCGTTCCTCGACCGTCATGCCTTCCATGATCTGCTCGAAGGAATAAGTGCCGGGGTTGTCGACCATGCCGTCGATCTCGATCGACCACGGCGTGGTCGTCATCTGGCCAGCGTGTCGCGCGGGGTCATCCTTGCCCGTGCCGAACTCGTAGAAATTGTTGTAGCTGGTGATCTCTTCAAAGGTGTTGGGGGTCAGGTCCCAGGCATCCTCGGCCGCCCTCGCCTGCGTCCCCAAAAGACCTGCACCCAGCAACGCACCGCTGCCCATCATGATCTGGCGGCGGTTCAGGTATATCTCTTTGGGCGTGACGTCATCCCAGGTCAGGTCCGGTTTGTAGCGATGTGCCATGGTGCTCTCCTTCGCGGCTTGTGCGCAACCTGCACCAAGACATGGGGCGCATGACAGCCATGACATGCAATCTCACGAAACCTTTAGGCAGATGTCATCTGAGAACCGCCGTTGCGCCCGCCTCGGACAGCCGCCAAATACCGGCGGCTCACGCCCTAATCCGTGGGAAACATCTCGTCCATCGGCACGCTCGACCCGTCCGGCTGGACCAGGCGCACATGTTTGCGCCGCAGCTTGCGGGGCTCCGGCACGCCGACGGAATGCGCGATGGTTTCCACCTCGTTCACGATCGACTTGGCATATAGCGCCACGCGCTTGTCCTTTTCCTCGACCACCAGACCGGCCTGGAACCGCGGATCATGGGTGGTGATGCCCGTGGGGCAGGTATTCTTGTGGCACTTGAGCGCCTGAATGCAGCCAAGCGAGAACATGAAGCCGCGCGCCGAGGTCACGAAATCCGCCCCCGCCGCCAGCGCCCAGGCCACGTCGCCGGGGTTCACCAGCTTGCCCGACGCCACGATGCGGATCCGGTCCCTCAACCCGGCTCTGTTGCGCAGATCGGTCAGCATCGGCAGCGCCTCGCGGATCGACATCCCCACAAGATCCATAAGCGGCATGGGCGCCGCCCCCGTGCCGCCCTCGCCGCCGTCCAGCGTTATGAAATCCGGCGCACTCTCGATGCCGCGCGCCTTGATCTCTTCAAACAGGTCCTGAAACTGCCTTTCGCCGCCCATGACTGTCTTGATGCCGACGGGTTTTCCTGTGACCTCGCGGATATGTCCGATCAGATCCAGCAATTCGGCCACGTTGGACGCGTCGCGGTGGCGGTTGGGGCTGATCCCGTCCTGTCCCTTGGGAAGGCCGCGGATCCGGGCGATCTCGTCGGTGATCTTGGCCGCGGGCAAAATGCCCCCCTTGCCGGGTTTGGCGCCTTGGGCCAGCTTCAACTCGAACATCTTGACCTGGGTATGCGCCGCTATCTTGCGCAATGCATCATCATCAAGATTGCCCTGGGCGTCACGCACGCCGTATTTCGCCGTGCCGATCTGGAACACGATGTCGGCCTCACCCTCGAGGTGATAGGGGGACAGACCGCCTTCGCCGGTATTCATCCACATTCCGGCCATCCGCGCCCCCCGGCTCAGCGCGCGCACCGCGGGGGCCGAGATCGCGCCATAGCTCATGCCGGAAATGTTGAAGATGGATCGCGCCTGATAGGGGAACAACGCGCCCGGACCGATCTCCAGCGGTTCGGAGCTGCTGAACTGGTCATCCAGCGGCGGAAACGGGTCCGGGGTAAACAGCGGTGTGCCGACCACGCTGATGTTGCGCGTCGATCCGAACGGCCGCGTGTTCGATCCGCCCTCGGACGCGTGCTGCACCCATTCACGCTGCGCCCTGTTGAAGGGCAGTTCTTCACGGTCCATGGCAAAGAAGTACTGGCGAAAGAATTCACCAAGGGTCGAGAACAGCCCGCGGAACCGGCCGATCACCGGATAATTGCGCCGGATCGCGTCGCCCTTCTGGCTGCGATCAATGACAAAGACGATCACCGCCAACAGCGCCGCCACCCCGATGACCAGCCAAAAGGCGATGGCCATGGCCTCCAGATACCAAGTCACGGACGGCTCCTCCCCAGTCCTGGCGCAACGCCGCATGAAACAAAACACATGTTCTGGATAACGTCCTCTCACATCATTTCACACCAATTTTACTGGAAACGAGCCGGTTCGCTCGCTTAGCGCCAGGGGTCTGCCCGTCAAGTCCATTGGCGAAAATTCGCTTCACTTGAAAGAAATTTACCTCCGCCCAGTTCTCGCAGCAACGGAGGCACCAACGCCTCCGTGGTTTTTGAACCAATGGAGAAATTACCCATGCGTAAGCTCATGATCGCTTTGACTGCCTCGACCGCACTGGCCGCACCTGCTTTCGCCGCTGGCCACGGCATGAACATCGTGGAAACCGCCGCCGAAGCCGGCAGCTTTACCACGCTTCTGGCCGCAGCCGAGGCCGCCGGTCTTGTCGACACGCTGACCAGCGAAGGCCCGTTCACCGTTTTCGCGCCCACCGATGACGCCTTCGCCGCGCTGCCCGAGGGCACCGTCGAAAGCCTGCTTCTGCCCGAGAACGTTGACCAGCTGGTCGCCATCTTGACCTACCACGTCGTCCCAGGCGCCGTGATGTCGACCGACCTGTCAGACGGCATGATGGCAACCACCGTTCAGGGCTCCGATGTCACCATCGGCACCATGGGCGGCGTGACCGTCAATGGCGCCAATGTCGTTGCCGCGGACATCGAAGCGTCCAACGGCGTCATCCACGTCATCGACGCGGTCATCCTTCCGACCATGTAAGACACATGTCGTTTAGGCGGGCGCACCATTCCCGGTGCGCCCGCCATTTCATGTAAAAACCGAAAAACCCGCAGATCATCCGAAACCAGAAAAGGGAGACACCAAAAATGAACCGCCGCCAGTTTGTGACCAAATCAACGCTTGGCCTTGCCGCCGCCGCAGCCTCCGCCACCACGCTGACCGCGCTGCCCGCATTCGCGCAGTCGGGCACCATCGTGGACCTGGCAGTCGCCACCCCCGACCTCAGCACCCTCGTCACCGCAGTCCAGGCCGCAGGCCTTGTCGACGCGCTGGCCGCACCGGGCTTCAAGACCGTTTTCGCCCCCACCAACGCCGCGTTCGAGGCCCTGCCCCACGGCGTTCTCGAAGGCCTGCTGGCCGACACCGACGCCCTGACCAACGTCCTGACCTATCATGTGTCCGGCAGCTACTATCCGGCATCCGCCCTTTTGGGTCAGCGCGGCCGCGTGCCGACGCTGCAGGGCGGCTTCATCAGCGTGAACGCGACCCATGGTGGCGTCGTCCTGAACCGCAATACCAACGTGACCACGCCCGACGTGATGGCGTCGAACGGTGTCGTGCACATCATCGACCGCGTGTTGCTGCCGCACTGATCGCGCAAGACAATCCACAGGGAAACGCCCCCGGTGCACAGGCAACGGGGGCGTTTTCGTTTCGCTTGATCCGCTTCAGCAACGGTCGGTGAATTCTACCGTTCGGCCACCATCCGCCTGATCTCAGCCGCTTGGATTTTCAGCGGGCCATCGTCATCGACCCACCCCGCAATCAGGATCCGCTCACCCTCCCTCAGCGGAATGGCGTTGGGCCCGATGCAGGCGATTACCTTGGAAAGCGCCACGCCCGGCACCGCAAGAGCCAGGGCGCTTCAGACGACTCCACCTTCATCACCAACCGCTTCAATCCAGCGCGACGAGCAGCAGCACCACCGCCGCTACGCCGCCCAGCGCGACCGCCCAACCGGGCAGCGTCACCGTCACGTCCGATTTCATCCACGCGCGCAGACGGTCTGTCTGCGACATCTCCTTATCTTCGGTCGGTTGTGTCATGGGCCTCATCCTTGCTGTGTTATGAACAAAAGATGGTGCTTCTCTGCGCGACGCAAATACTATTGTATTTCAAATTTCGATAGCTTTTTCAATTTCATCGAGCGCGCCAAAAAAAGAACCCCCGATCGCAAGACCGGGGGTTTTCGCTGTTTCGGGCCGGGGCCTCAGTGAACCACGGCATCGTCCGGCTTTGGCCGGTTCGATGCCGCCAGCCGGTCGCCCACGATCAGGCCATCCGCGCCTACCGTGATGCTGACGGTGGTGCCATCGGCCAGGTCACCCGCAAGGATCATCTCGGCCAGTTCATCTTGCAGCGCCCGCTGGATCACACGCTTGAGCGGCCGTGCGCCGAATACCGGGTCATAGCCCTCGTCGGCCAGCCATTGCAGCGCGCCGGCATCAAGCTCCAGCTTGATGTTGCGGCCCGCCAGTCGGCGTTCCAGCCGCTTGAGCTGAATGCTCACGATCCCGGTCATGTCGGCCCGCGTCAGGCGGTCAAAGACGATCATGTCATCCAGCCGGTTCAGGAACTCGGGCCGGAAATGAGCGCGGACCGCGTCCATCACATCCCGCTTGGCCTGTGACGCATCGGACCCTTCGGGAAGTTGGCTCAGCGCCTGCGACCCAAGGTTGGACGTCAGCACGATCAGCGTCTGCTTGAAGTCGACGCGCCGCCCCTGGCCATCGGTCAGGATGCCATCGTCCAGCACCTGCAACAGCACGTTGAACACCTCGGGATGGGCCTTTTCGACCTCGTCGAACAAGATCACCTGGTAAGGTCTGCGCCGCACCGCCTCGGTCAGGACACCGCCCTCGTCATAGCCGACATAACCCGGAGGCGCGCCGATCAGACGCGCAACCGAATGCTTTTCCATGAATTCGCTCATGTCGATGCGAACCATCGCGTTGTCGTCATCGAACAGGTATTCGGCCAGCGCCTTGGTCAACTCGGTCTTGCCGACACCGGTCGGCCCCAGGAACAGGAACGACCCCAGCGGGCGCCCTTCGTCCTGCAGGCCCGCGCGTGCACGCCGCACGGCGCGCGATACCGCACTGACCGCCGCAGACTGACCGATCACACGCTTGCCAAGCTCGTCTTCCATGCGCAGCAGCTTTTCGCGCTCGCCTTCCAGCATCTTGGCCACCGGAACACCGGTCCAGCGCTCGACCACCTCGGCGATCTGTTCCGGGCGCACGGCCTCTTCGACCATGACATCCTCGTCCTGCTCTTCGGCCTCGGACAGCTTCTTTTCCAGCTGCGGGATCACGCCGTAGGACAACTCACCGGCCTTCGCCAGATCACCGGCCCGCTTGGCCTGATCCAGTTCGGCACGGGCATGATCAAGCTGTTCCTTGATCGACCGGGCCGAATCCAGCTTGTCACGCTCGGATTGCCATTTTGCCGTCATCTCGGCCGATTGCTGTTGCAGGTCACCCAATTCGCGTTCCAGCTTTTCCAGCCGCGCCTTGGATGCCGCGTCGTCTTCCTTCTTGAGGGCCTCACCCTCGATCTGAAGCTGCAGGATCTGGCGATCCAGCGCATCCAGTTCTTCGGGTTTGCTATCAACCTCCATCCGCAGACGGCTGGCGGCCTCGTCCATCAGGTCGATGGCCTTGTCGGGCAGGAACC
>CAYWTM010000151.1:0-7011 GCA_964460185.1 uncultured Roseicyclus sp.
CGGCGGCGCACCCGGCGTGATATCGGCACCATGCCCGATGGCGGACACGACCATGCCCCCCAGGAAAAGCGGTGCAGGCACGGTCAGTCGGCGCAGCACTACCCCGACACCAAGCGCCAGCGCGACCAGAACCGCCGACATCCAGATCGGCTGCGCCCCGCGATCGGGCAATTGGCTTGTGCCCTCCGCCCCCCAAAGGGCCAGCAAGACCGGCACCAGAAGCGTCAGGATCAGAACCCGGACCGATTGCACCAGTGCCACCCGCGCCACATCGGCCCCAAGATCGGCAGACAGGCCCAGAACATAGCTCAGATGCCCCGGTGCCGCGCCCAAAAGCGCCGTGATCCGGTCATAGCCGAAACCGCGCACCAGGACCGCCTGCCCCACCGCCATCGTGGCAACCAGCGAGATCGTCAGAACCACGAAACTCAACGGCCAGGTCACCGCGGCCTCGATGACGTCAGGGGTGACGGTCGACCCTATGCTGACCCCGATCATCAGGAAACAGGCGTCGCGCAGAAGGTTCGGTATATGCGCCGGAAACCCGAAAACCGTGGCCACCGACACCACTGCCGCGGGCCCGGTCAGCATGGCGGCCGGAAAGCCGAGCACCCAGAACAGCCCTGCACCCGCAGCGCTCAGCGCGAGGGTCGCGGCCACATGGATCGGGCGCAACTCAGACTCCGTCATATGTCCATCTGTATTGCGGTGGCGTCGGGCCCTTGTTGCGGCCGCCCTGTTCGGATTGCTCCCACGCGTGGGCCAGAATGCCCACCGATCGGGACAGGCAGAAAAATCCACGCGCCAAGGCGGGCGGGCAGCCCAGTTCGGCGTAAATCACCGCCGTCGCGCCATCGATGTTCATCGGCACCGGTTTGCCGCGTTCCGCCGCCAGATGGCGCTCGACCGCGCGGCCTATCCCGGCGTATGCGCCTGAAACGGCCCCTTGGTCAGCGGCTTCATCCACCAACGCCAGCAGGCGGGGCGACCTGGGGTCGGTGGGTTTGTGAAACCGGTGCCCGAACCCCGGCAAGAACCGCCCATGTTCCGCGCGCCATGCGTCCAACGCGCCCGGCATCCCCTTGGGGCCGGCCGCCTCGACCGCGCGGTAGAGCTCCACCGCCTGCTCACCTGCCCCGCCATGGACGTCGCCAAGCATGTTCAGCCCCGTCGCCATGGCGTTTTGCAAGCCTACACCACAGGTAATCGCCATCCGGGCCGCAGCGATCGAGGGCGCTTGCGGCCCGTGATCGACCGCGGACACAAGCGCCGCCTCGAACAGGGCGGCACGCGCGCCGTCGATCTGCTGTCCGGTAACCAGAAGCCATATCATCTGGGCAAACCCGGTCGTCCCGATCAGCGTCTCGATCGGCTGTCCGCGCAGGGAAATCCGGCCGGGTTCCATATCGATGATGGACGTGCGCCACCAGTCGGCAACATCGTTGCGGTCGGTCATATCACGCCCTCTGCCCTAAGTGCCGCAATCTCGTCGTCGCCAAGCCCGAGCCCGCCGAGGATTTCATCCGTATGCGCGCCGAGTGCCGGTGGCGGGGTCACCACCGCCGGACGCACGCCGTCGATCATGGCACCGATGCGCACCACGTCAATGGCCTGGTCCATCCCCGGAACCTCGGCGAAATGCGCCAGAAAGGCCCGATCGGCAATCTGCGGATGGCGCAGGATCTCGGGCACGGACATGACCGCGCCCGATGGCACCCCGACGGCGTTGAGCTCCCGCGCCCAGTCGCGCGCGCCCCTTGTGGTCAGAACCGTTTCCAGTTCGGCCTTCAGCCTCAGGCGGTTGGCCTTGCGATCCTCCCGCGTGGCATAGATCTCCTTGTCCAGCAGATCCGCGCGACCCAGATGGCGCGCAAGGGTTTGCCATTGCTCATCCTTGTTGGCGGCGATGTTGATCAGCCCGTCGCGGCATTGAAACGCGCCCGACGGGGCGGAGGTCGGGTTTTCATTGCCATTGGCCTGCGGGGCCACGCCGCCGATCAGGTGGTTCGACACGACCCATCCCATGGTGGCCAGAACCGACTCGAGCATGGAAATGTCGATCACGCAGCCCCGGGGCGCGTCGTTCAGCGCTGCGCAGATGGCCATCGCGGCGGTCAGACCTCCGACCGTATCGGCCAACGGATAGCCGACCCTGAGCGGCGCGCTTTGCGCGTCGCCGGTGATCGACATCACACCAGATACGCCTTGAACGATCTGATCATAAGCCGGGCGATCGGCCCACGGCCCGTCCTGCCCGAACCCCGAAATGGCGCAGTAGATCAGACGCGGATTTGCGGCTCTCAGTGTTTCGGGCCCAAGTTCGAGCCTGTCCATCACGCCGGGGCGGAAATTTTCGACCAACACATCGGCGCCCTGGACAAGACGCTTGAGCAACGCCTTGCCGCGCGCATCCTTGAGGTTCAGCGTCAGCGAACGTTTGCCCGCATTCTGCGCCAGGAAACTGATGCCCATGCCGCGCGCGGACAATGCGGGATCTGCCCCGAGATTGCGCGCCAGGTCCCCGCTGCCCACGGTTTCGACCTTGATCACATCGGCGCCCAGATGGGCCAGTTGGTGACACGCGAAGGGCCCGGCCAAAACATTGGTCAGGTCCAGCACACGAATGCCCGCAAGGGGCGCAGGGCGGGCCTGGTGCCCGCCCCGTTCGTCAGTCACCATCGGCCACCCCTTCGGCCCGCTTGCGCGCCCGCATGGCCCGGTAGCTTGGCAGAAGCACCAGGATCACCGCCAGCACCAGCAACGCCAGCGTCATCGGCCGTTCCAGGATGAAGCTGAAGCCACGATAAAGCTGCATCGCCCGGCTGAAGTTGTCTTCCAGCATCGTGCCCAGGATGAACCCGATCAGCAGCGGCGCCAGCGGGTAATCCGCAAAGCGCAGGATCGTGGCCACCACTCCGAACCCCACGAGGATCAGCAGCTCGGTCGAGTTGTTTTGCCCGATATAGCTGCCCATCAGGGTGAAAAACAGGATGAACGGGATCAGGTAGTTTCGCGGAATCGACAAGATCTTGGCGATGTACGGGATCAGCGGCAGGTTCAGGATCAGCAAGACCAGGTTGCCGATATACATCGAGATGATGACCGCCCAGAACACCTGCGGCTCGTCCGTCATGAGACGGGGTCCGGGCGTCACGTTCAGCGCGATCAGCGCGCCAAGCAAGATCGCCGTGGTGCCCGATCCGGGAATGCCAAGCGTCAAGAGCGGCACGAACGACCCGGTGCAGGCAGCATTGTTCGCCGTCTCGGGCGCGGCAAGCCCCTTGATCGATCCCTTCCCGAATTCATCTTGCTCATGCTTTGGCGCGATGTTGCGTTCGACCGCATAGCCAAGGAAGGACGCGATCGTCGCCCCCGCCCCCGGCAGCACACCGATGAAGAACCCCTGTAGCGATTGCCGGCCAATCACGGGGGCGATGGTGCGTGCCTCGGCACGGGTGATGCGCAAGTTGGTGATTTTTCCGCCGCCCGAATTGGCGGAACGGGCCGGGTTCATGACCAGGAACAAGGCCTCTGGCAGCGCGAACATCGCCATGGCCAGCGTGATGAAGGAAAAGCCCGACTGCAGATCCATGATCCCCATGGTGAACCGCGCGGTGTTGGACAGGGCCCCCTCGCCCACGGTGCCCATGATCAGGCCCAGGATCGTCATCATCAGGGCCTTGCCCACCTGCCCCGTGCCGGCAAAGGCCGCGATGGCCGACAGGCCCACCACCATCAGCGCGAAATATTCGGCCGAGTGGAACAACAGCGCAACCGAGGACAAAGCGGGCGCAAAGATCATCAGCAAGATGGCCCCGATGGTGCCGCCCGCAAAGCTCGAGATGGCGGCAATGGTCAGCGCCTTGCCCGCCAGCCCTTTCCTGGCCATCGGATAGCCGTCGAAGGCGGAGGCGACTGTCCCCGCGACCCCCGGCGCGTTCAGCAAGATGGACGAGGTCGAGCCGCCGAAGATCGCCCCGTAATAGACGCCCGACAAAAGGATCAGCGCCGAGGTCGGATCCCCCAACCCGATGGCCACCGGGATCATGATCGCGATGATCGACATCGGCCCGAGACCCGGCAACATGCCGATCAGGGTTCCGATCAGGCAGCCCGCGACCACCATGACAAGATTGAACGGCGTAACTGCCGTGGCGAGGCCGATAAGGATACCTTCCAACATGGTCCGCGCCCCTTACAGAAAGGCCGGCAACGGGCTCAGGAAGATGCCAAGCACCTCCTGCACCAGATACCAGATGCACCCGGCTGCCAGGGCAGCGACGGGAATGAGAATGTGGAACTTGCGTTCGCCCAGAATGGCGCCGCCCACGGCGAGAAACCCGACCGTCGCGGCCAGAAAGCCGATAGGCCGCAGCAAGAACGCGTAGGCCACCATGAGCACGAGGAGGCTGATGGCCTGCCAGATATGATAATCCCCCAGCCGGGTGATATCGATCGCTCCGTCCTTGGGGGCCGCCCCGGCGGCTGCCGGCTTCTTCGAGAACAAGACCATCAGGCCGACGATGATGCCGGCGATGGACAGTATCTTGGGAAAGGTCGATGGCCACACCGGGTTGCGCTGCAAAATGGGTGGCAACAGGTGGTCCATCGTAAAGAATGCGGCATAGCCGTAAACGCAGCACAAGGCCACGAAAGCCAGCGCGATCCAGCGATCCAGCGCCATGAGGTTCCCTCCCCCTTGATGTCATGCATGTTGGGCGGGTTCCGCGCAGGTGCGGCGGGACCGGCCTGGATATGTGGCGGCAGGACTGCGCCCGCCGCCACGTCCGGCTTTAGGTTCAGAGGAAGCCGAGCTCGCGCATCAGGTCGCCGATCTGCTGTTCCTGGCCGTTGAGGAACGTCTCGAACTCGGCGCCCGGCAGGAAGATGTTGACCAGGCCCATCCGGGACCGCACGGCTTCCCATTCGGGGGTGTCATACATCGCGGCCAGCGTTTCCTGGTAGGTGGTCAGCATGTCGTCGGGCAGGCCCGGTGCGGCAAAGAACCCGCGCCAGTTCACGAAATCGGCCGTGATGCCCTGTTCGGCAAAGGTCGGTGCGGAATCAAAGGCGGGCACGCGCTCGGGGGCGGTGACGCCAAGGATGCGAACCTCGCCCTGATCGGCCAGGGCAATGGCTTCCGAAAAGCCGGTCGACAGCGCGTCGATCTCGCCCGACAGAAGGCCGGCCATGGCTTCGCCACCGGCGTCATAGCCGATGTAGTTGAACGCGGTCGGGTCTTCGCCCGCGCCCTGCATCACGATCGCGGCGACGAGGTGGTCCATGCCGCCGGGAACCGAGCCGCCGCCGATGGCGAAATCGGCCGGTGCCTCGCGGTACATGGCCAGCGCCTCATCCATGGTCTGGATCGGGCTGTCCGCCGACACGACCAGGGCGGCATAGTCCCCGACGGTGCCTGCCACGAGGGTCAGATCGCGGAAGCTTTGCGAGATTTCGCCGGTCAGCGCGCGGATCACGATCGGGGTCGAGTTGACCATCAGGGTGCCGTGGTTGCTTTGGGCGTTCTCCATCAGATACGCGATGGCAACGCCGCCGCCGCCGCCGGACATGTTTTCATAGCTTGCCGTGCCCACAAGGCCCGCGTTGGTCAGCGCCTCACCGGTACCGCGTGCGGTGCCGTCCCAACCGCCACCGGCACCGCCGGGGATCAGGAAATGAATGCTGTCGACCATCTGGTGGCCATCGGCCTGCGCCATGCCACCCATTGCCAGTGTTGCGGTCGCCGCGGCCATCACGGCGCGACGGGTCCACCCGAAAGTGTTCATTGTATTCCTCCCATTTGACAGGCAGTCCTCCGCCGCCCATGGTTTCAAACGATCACAACAAGCTGACATGGGCCTGACACGGGCCCGACAGGGGCAGCCGGAATACCATGGGGGTGCGGTGCGCTATCTTCTTGTAGAAGACAACCGGGAACTGGCCGAGGCCGTGGTCAAGCGACTGGGCCTTGACGGGCACGCCGTCGATCACGCGGCCACCCTTGCCGAAGCCGAGGATTGCCTTGCCGCGGCCAGCTACGACCTGATCTTGCTGGATGTCATGTTGCCCGATGGCGATGGCCGCGAGTTCCTGGCGCGCGGGCGCGACAGGTTTGCCACGCCGGTCATCGTGCTGACCGCCCGCAGCCAGGTCTCCGACCGCGTCGGCGCACTGGATCAGGGCGCGGACGACTACATCACCAAGCCGTTCGATTTTTCCGAGCTCGAGGCGCGCTGCCGGGCTGTTCTGCGCCGCAGGGGCGGGTCGGCCCGAAACGAGATCGCCCTTGGCAATGCGCTGTTTGACCCCACCGCGGGCACGCTCAGCCATGGGGGCACCAGCGTGGAATTGCGCAACCGGGAAATCCGCCTGCTGGAGGTCTTTGCCCGCCATCCGGGCCAGATCCTGTCGAAATCGCACCTGATGGACCGCCTGTTTTCCTATGAAGCCGACGTCACCGAAAACGCGATCGAGGTCTATGTGGGCCGCCTGCGCAAGAAACTGGATGGCATGGGCGTCAGGATCGAGACCGTGCGCGGCATGGGCTACCGACTGGGCGGACCATGAGCGGCACCGGATCGATCGGGCGGCGGTTGACCCTTCTTCTGGCGGGGGTTGCGGCCCTGTTGTCGGTCCTGTCGTGGGGAATGGTCACAAGTTTCGCCCTACAGGCCGCCGAACGGACCCAGGACAACATCCTTGCCGCATCGGCCACGATCATCGCCGAAACGCTGCGAACCGAACAGGGAGAGGTGCGGCTGGAGCTCCCCTACGCGGCCTTTTCCATGCTTGGCGCGGTCAGCGAGGACGCCGTCTATTACCGGGTCATGGCAGGAGATGACATGCTGACCGGATATGAAGACCTGACCGGCGGGCGGCAACCCGATCTGCCCGGCCAGGTCGTCTTTGACACGATCGAATACCGGGGCGCGTCCTTGCGGATGGCCTCGATCACACGACTGGTTCTGGCCGGGACCCAACCGCGACCCGTGACCGGGTCGGTTGCGCAGA
>CAYWTM010000152.1:0-6892 GCA_964460185.1 uncultured Roseicyclus sp.
CAAGATCGGCACCGTGCGCCCGACCGAGGAATTCATCGTCGAACGCTACAGCCACGTGATGCACATCGTGTCGAACGTGGTGGGCGAGCTTTCGGATGATCACGACGCGCTGTCGGCGCTGTTGGCGGGGTTGCCCGCGGGCACGGTTTCGGGTGCGCCCAAGGTGCGCGCGATGGAGATCATCGACGAACTGGAGCCGGAAAAGCGCGGCGTCTACGGGGGCGGCGTCGGCTATTTCAGCGCGGGCGGCGATATGGACATGTGCATCGCGCTGCGCACCGCCGTTCTGAAGGACGAAAAGCTGTATATCCAGGCCGGCGGTGGCGTGGTCTATGACAGCGACCCCGAGGCCGAATTCGAGGAAACCGTCAACAAGAGCCGCGCGATCCGCCGCGCCGCCGAGGATGCCAGCCTGTTCTCGGATCGCGGCAACCGCTGAGGCGGGCTCAGACTTGAGCATTTCCTCAAGTCCATGATTCCAAACCATTAAAATTTTTTGTTATCCTTTTGGTAACCAGTTGGTGGCCTGCCACCGGCACCTTCTGGGCCTCCCCGCCCCGGGGGGTATTCTGGACAGGCAAAGGGCGGCGCGGGCGGGCACGGGCCACGCGATTGTTGCAATCACCTCAGCGCGTTGCCCCCTTTCCAAGCCGGTCCGCAGGTTTCAGACTTGCCGGATGACAAGAGGTAACGCGTGGCGGGAGAAAACGGGCATATCGGCCTCAACCTGGCCGTGATCGGCGTGATCACGGCCGTCGCGGGCACCACGATGGCCGCGGTCGCGACACCCTTGGCGGTGTGGGCGGGAGGGATCGTATTTGCGCTTCTGTGGCTGACCGGGGCCCTGGCGCTGAGCGATGGAGCCAGCCGGGGGTTTCTGTCGGGCACATTGCGCAAATCGACCTACACGCAGATCTATACCACGCTGACCAAACGGCTGGTCACACGGCTATGGGCGCGGCTGTGCGACCCGGCAGAGGATCGCGCCGGGGTCGTGGCGCTGTTGCGCGCGGCGCTGACCTGGCGGCTGTATGATGCCGCCCTGCTGATCGCGGTGGCCTATCCGATCGTGCTGCCGGTCGGGCAATGGATCGTGACTGGCGCGGAAGGCCGGATCGGCGATTTCGTGTTGCTGGAGGCCGCGCCGTTCTGGTGGGACAGAGCCGCGATGGTGGCTGTCCTGGTCATCTTGGCACTTTGTGTCGTAGCGCGCAGGCTGGCGGTAGCCAGTCAGTATCCTGCCCTGAGACAGGTTGCCAACTGGGTGCCATCGGGCGCGGTCGCAGGCGTGCTCGCACTGGCGGTCGCATTCGCAGGCGCAGTCGCAATCGCAGGCGCACTCGGAATTGCACTCGCGGGCGCAGTCGCAGTCGCTCTCGTGGTCGAATATCTTGACAATCTTGACCGCCCGCGGGCCGCGCGCTGGGTCGTCACATTGGCGGTTTCCGGCGGTGCGGTGATCGCGATAACCCAGCTCGATTTCCCCGGGATCCCCCAGGATCTCCGCGCCATCTTCGTTTTCCTCGCCGTCCTGCCCCTGCTCAACGGTCTGTTCGACACGGCATCCTATGCCGTCACGCTCGCGTTGATGCGGCGGGGCCTGCGATCCGCATGGCCGTTCTTGTGGGGGCTGCTGGATCTTGCCGTCGCCTGCATCTTGTTTCTAGCGCTTGGCATGACGCTGGTCGTGGTGATCCACGGGCTGAACCTGTTGGCGGGTGCGCCGCTGGTCGACCTGCCCGCGCTGTTTGCGGGGGTGCATGATGACCCCTGGGCCTACACATGGCTGTACCTCATGCTGTTTTCCACCGTCCTGCCAACGGTGGCGCATGCCGGGGTCAGCCTGCTGGGTGTGCAGGGGATCTGGCCGCTGGCATGGCGCCGTCCGGTCGCCGCATGGATTGGGGATGCCACCGCCTCACCGCTCAAGGCGCTGCGCGCCAGCCTTGCACTTGGCGTGATCTGGACCCTGCCGCTGGTGGTCGTGGGCGGCGTGGTGTGGGTGTTGTGGCAGCTCGGCGGTGACGTGGTGCCGTGGCTGCTGGCCGGGTACTTTGACGCGCTGCTGTGGCTGGCCGCGCTACCGGTCGGCGCGATGTGAGGGCGCGGCCCTACTCGCTCAACCGTTGCAGCACGGCCGAGACCGGCGCGATCATGACCGCCTCGGACCGGCTGCCGAGCGCCCAGGAAAACAGGGCCGTGACCGTATCAGGGCGGGTGCGCCCCACCACGACGGCGCCGCCTTCCTGCACGGCCGCAAAGGCCGCGCGACCCAGGTAGCGGGTGATCACCGTGGCCCGCTGATCTTCGTCATCGAGTTGCCGGAAGAACGTGGCCGCAGGCAGGTCATTGCGGCGCGCCGTTTCCTCGGCCGCGTTCAGGCCACGGGGAAAGGCAAGCAACCCATGCCCGGTTTCGCTGAGTGCCGCCACGGTTGCATCAAGGATCGGGCGGTCGGCCTGGATCCGGCTTTCGGGCCCGTCCATCACGGCAATGGCCACCGGCACCGTGTCGCGTGCGACGGCAAGGCCGACTTCCAGATCCGTGGGGGTCGCGCCTTCGGGGATCACCGTTTCGCCCAGGATGATCACCTCCAAGCCGGCGGCGCGCAGCTCGCGGGCACGGCTGGCCGCGTCGGGGCGCATCGGGTCAATCGCAATGGCCACCGGAAAACTGAAGCGTGTCAGGATCGCGGGATCCAGGCCGCTGTCGGGCTCGTCGATCAGGACAATCCCCAAAAGCGCGCGGTCGTCGCTCGCCTCAAAGGGCTCGGCGTTGTCGCGCAACGCATTGGGGGCCGCATCCGGCGCGGCCGGTACGGCCTCCGGCGCAACTGCCGAGACACTGTCCGACGGACTGTCGGCCATGGGCGTGTTTCCGACTTGCGGCAGACGCGCCTGCCCGTTGCCCGTTCCCACTCCGATCCCGCTGACGGCGGCTCCGGCCACCTGCGGCAGGCGCGGGGTCGGCGTGTCTGCGGGCACCGTGACCCGCGGCAGCCGAGGCTCAGCGGGCACGCTTGCCGTGTCGGGGGCAGTGCCGGTATCGGGCAGGACCGGGAAAGAGGGCGTCGGTGTCTGAGGCGGCACCGCAAGCGCCGCTGTCGCTGTCTCCGGCGCCGCCTCGGGCTCGGGCTCGGTCGCGATTGAGGTTTCCGTATCGGGTTCCACACGGACCGGAGCAGGTTCCGCGGCAGCTTCGACAGCAGGCTCAACGGCGGGTTCTGCAACGGTTTGGGGCGTCTGGGGCGTCGGCTCTTGCGGCTCGACGGCCGGGACGGGCACCGGTGGCGCAGGCGGCGGGGCCGGCGACAGGTCGGTGCCAGAGGGCGCATCGGCAACCTGCGGCGGGCTCAAACGCTCGGGGCTGGTCCCCCCCGCGGCGCGATCGGTGACAGTGGCGAGTTGCGGGCTTGGCGCGATCGCCGGCGCGGCGGTGACCGGTTGCTGCGGTGTCGCGGCGATATCGGGTTGCGGCGCAGGGGCGGTGTCCGGACTGGGGGACGCGCTGGTCCCGGCGGGATCGGCGGCAGGAGGGGCAGGCGTCGACGCGGCGGGCGGCGCATCGGCTTGCGGCAGGTTTGCGATGCGTTCGGGAGGCGGACGGTTGAATTCCGAGGCCGACGGCAGGGGAACAGACTCTGCCGGGGCCGTGGCTTCGGTCGCGGTCTCTTCGGGCGTCGGGGCGGCGTCGGGCTGCACGGCGGCAGGCTCGGACCCGGTCCCGGCATTCGTTTCCGTGTCGACGGGCTCGGCAGGAGCCTGCGCTGCAGCCGCGTCTGCGGTTTCGGACGCAACTGCCGTCGCGTCCTGAACCGTGCCTGCGCCATGCCCGTCGCGCGGCGGCAACGGAGTGCTGAGCGACACACCGATCAGCATCACCGCCGAAAAGATGAAGCCCCAGATCGCGCCTGACAGAAATCCACCACCCATGACTGCCCTCTTTGCCCTGTCCGTCGTTTCGGTCCCTGCCCCCGCACACACGCACGGATGGAGACTACACCAGATGCCTCATTGCCGCCGCTTGACCGAGGTGCCTTGACCACCCGGTGCGGCTTTGAAACATGTATAGCCCGGGCGCGCGCCGCCTTCACCCCTTTTTAACGCCCGCAGGTTCGGGCGCGCGAGACCCACGATGCTGCTGCTTATCGATAACTACGACAGCTTCACCTACAACCTCGTTCACTACCTGGGCGAGTTGGGGGCGGAAACCCGCGTCGTGCGCAACGACCAGATCACCGTGCAAGACGCCATGGCCATGGGCGCCGAAGCGATCGTGCTGAGCCCGGGCCCCTGCGACCCGGCACAGGCCGGCATCTGCCTGGGGTTGACGCGGGCTGCCGCGGGGGCGGGCGTGCCGCTTCTGGGCGTTTGCCTGGGACATCAGACGATCGGCGAAGCCTTTGGCGGCAAGGTGCAGCGCCACAGCGAGATCGTGCATGGGAAACTCGGCATCATCCATCATCGAGGCCAGGGCGTCTTTGCCGGTCTGCCCTCGCCCCTGCAAGCCACGCGCTACCATTCGCTGGTGGTCGATCGTGACACGCTTCCCGCGGATCTCGAGGTCACGGCCGAACTGGAAGATGGCACTATCATGGGCCTGCGCCACCGCACCCTGCCCATCGAGGGCGTGCAGTTTCATCCCGAAAGCATCCGGTCCGAACACGGGCACAAGATGCTGAAAACCTTTCTTGATGCCGCCGCATCCGCCAAAGGAGCCGTCACCGCATGAGCGACGCCATGAAACCCCTGATCTATGCCGCCTCGGAAGGCCCGCTGAGCCGCGCGCAGGCGACCGAGGCTTTCGAATACCTGTTCGAGGGCGCGGCCACCCCGGCGCAAATGGCCGGTTTGCTGATGGCCATGCGGGCGCGCGGCGAATCCGTGGCCGAATACGCCGCAGCCGCGGCCGTGATGCTGGACAAATGCGTCGCCGTGACAGCCCCCGAAGGCGCCATGGATATCGTCGGCACGGGGGGCGACGGCATGGGCACGCTGAACATCTCGACCGCGACGGCCTTCGTGGTGGCGGGCGCGGGCGTGCCCGTGGCCAAGCACGGCAACCGCAACCTCAGCTCGAAATCCGGTGCGGCCGATGCCTTGGGGCAGATGGGCGTTGACGTCATGGTCGGCCCCGAGGTCGTGGAACGCGCCATTGCCGAAGCCGGCATCGGGTTCATGATGGCGCCGATGCATCATCCGGCGATGAAACATGTCATGCCCGTCAGGCAGGAGCTTGGCTGCAAGACGATCTTCAACATCCTCGGCCCGCTGACCAATCCGGCGCGCGCCAAGCGACAACTGACCGGGGCCTTTGCGATCGACCTGATCTATCCGATGGCGGAAACCCTGCAGGAACTGGGGTCAGAGGCCGCCTGGCTGGTGCATGGGTCCGATGGCACGGACGAGATCTCGATCTGCGGGCCGACCTCTGTGGCGGTGCTCAAGGACGGCCGTATCCGCGGGCGCGAGGTGCACCCCGAAGACGCGGGCCTGCCGGTGCATCGCTTTGCCGACATCCTGGGCGGCACGCCCGAGGAAAACGCGACCGCCCTGCGCGCATTGCTGGACGGGGTGCACGGCGCCTACCGCGACGCGGTGCTGCTGAATGCGGCGGCGGCGCTGGTTGTGGCCGAACGCGCCACGGAATTGCGCGATGGGGTCGAGATCGCCCGGGACAGCATCGACAGCGGCAAGGCCAGGGCCGCCGTCGAAGCGCTGGCACGGATCACATCCGGGACACCCTGACTGCCTGTCTGCGCGTTGCCCCGCGGCGCGCGCGCAAGCGGACGCCATACCATCGGTGGTCTCGACAGGGCCCGACCCCTCGCCTAAGAACTGCACCCATGAGCACCATTCTCGACAAGATCAAAGCCTACAAGCTGGACGAGGTCGCCGCGGCCAAGGCCGCCCGCCCCCGGTCCACCGTGGAACGGGCCGCACGCGCCGCCCCGCGCGTCCGGCCCTTTGGCGACGCCCTGCGCGCCGCCGAACAGGCAGGCTATGGCCTGATTGCCGAAATCAAGAAGGCCAGTCCATCCAAGGGCCTGATCCGCGCCGATTTCGACCCGCCCGTCCTGGCCAAGGCCTATGAGGCAGGGGGTGCGACCTGTCTGAGCGTGCTGACCGACACCCCGTCCTTCCAGGGCGCACCCGAATTCCTGAGCCGCGCGCGGGCCGCGACCAGTCTGCCCTGCCTGCGCAAGGATTTCCTGTATGACACCTACCAGGTCGCCGAAGCGCGCGCCTGGGGGGCCGATTGCATCTTGATCATCATGGCCTCGGTCGAGGATGGGCAGGCGGCCGAGTTGGAGGACGCGGCGCGACATTGGGGCATGGATGCGCTGATCGAGGTGCATGACGGGGCCGAACTGGACCGCGCGATGGCGCTGAAAAGCCCGCTTCTGGGGATCAACAACCGCGATCTGAACACCTTCGTCACCTCGCTGGATACCACGCGCGAGCTTGCCGCACGCGTGCCGGACGACCGGATGGTGATCTCGGAATCGGGTCTGTTCACGCCCGACGACCTGGCCGCGATGGCCCGCGCCGGGGCGCGCAGTTTCCTGATCGGCGAAAGCCTGATGCGGCAGACGGATGTCGCGGCGGCCACCCGCGCCATCCTGGCCGATCCGGTTCATCGGGAAGGGGCGCGCGATGGCTGAGCTGACGCATTTCGACGGACAGGGCCAGGCCCACATGGTCGACGTGTCAGGCAAGCCCGTGACCGACCGCGTGGCCGTGGCCGAAGGGTGGGTGCGCATGCGCGCCCAGACGCTGGCGCTGGTCGCGGCCGGCACCGCCAGGAAGGGCGATGTCCTGGGCATTGCGCGCCTGGCCGGGATCATGGCGGCCAAGAAGACCGCCGACCTGATCCCGCTGTGCCATCCGCT
>CAYWTM010000153.1:0-1398 GCA_964460185.1 uncultured Roseicyclus sp.
CGGATCGCATCGTCGATTTCGGCGGTCGTGGCGACGCCGTCCTTGATCAGCCACAGCGCCTCGCGCCAGACAGCTTCGAGGAAGCGGTCAGCGATATGGGCGGGGATTTCGCCGCGCACCTTGAGAGGCGACATGCCGATACCCGTCAGCATGTCCGCCGCGCGGTCGAGCAGGGCCGGGTCGGTCTTGTCCGAACCCACGAGTTCTGCCAGCGGCAGCAGGTAGACCGGGTTGAACGGGTGGGCCACGATGATCTGCTCGGGGCGCGTGGCGCCGGCCTGAAGTTCGGACGGGGTAAACCCCGACGTTGAGGAGGCAAGGATCGCGGTCAGGGCCGCGTGTTCCTGCACCTGCTGATAGAGGCTTTGCTTGAGATCCAGGCGTTCCGGCGCGCTTTCCTGAATCCAGACAGCGCCCGACACGGCGCCGGCGATTGTGTCATGAAAGCTGACCGTGCCCATGTCGGGCAACGCCACATCGTAGAGCGCGGGCAGGGAGGCGCGCGCGCGCGCAAAGGCGTCTTCGACGATCTGGGGGGCGGCGGCGGCCGGATCGAAGATGCGCACATCCCATCCCATGAGGGCGAACCGCGCGGCCCACCCTGCCCCGATCACACCCGCACCCAGAATTGCGGCGGTGCCTTTTCGCGATGTCATGTCCGTGCCCCGTTCAATCGTTCCGTTACGGCCCTGGCCATCACGTGCCCGAACCTTTGATGTGCATCAGCCTCCCAATGCACGCCGTCGAGGGGTGACACCGATATGTGCCGGCCCGCTTCGACAAAACCGGCATCAAGCCGTCCGGCTGCGTCCTTCATGTGGCTTGCAAGCCCCACCTGTCGCGCCTCGGCGTTCGCAAAGGTGTCTTTCAGCACGCCGGCCTCGCGCACGGGAACCGGGGCCACGAGCATCAGGTCGGCCACACATTCCTCGGACCGGGCCACCCGCCCCATGCGTTCGGCCGACCGGGCGATTTCGAACGAGGTGACGGAAAATCGGGTCTTCAGGTCGTTTGTACCCAGCATGAGGATCATCAGGTCGATCGGGCGGTGCGAATGCAAGATCGCAGGCAGCACCGACAGACCGTTTCGCATTCCGCCTTCGACAAGATCGTCATGCACCGTCGTGCGGCCCGGAAGACCTTCGGCGATCACCGTATGGTTGGGGCCAAGGGCTGCTGCCATCACGTCGGGCCAGCGCGCATCGGGGGGATAACGCCCGAAGACGCCCAGCTCTGTCAGAGGGGTCGTGCCATGGGTGTTGCTGTCGCCGTAGCAGAGGATTGTCGCCATGCGCGGCAGGGTTGCCCGCGCCGGGGGCGCGAGGCAAGGGGTTTAGTGACCCGACAGGCAAACGGCGCGGCTGCCGCAACCATGGCAGCAGGCATTCCCGGCGGCGG
>CAYWTM010000153.1:1498-6857 GCA_964460185.1 uncultured Roseicyclus sp.
CCCGGCGGCGGGTCCGGACGTCAGCCGCCTTCAGTAGGGCATCGGGTGCGCGCGATACGCCTCGGTGATGTCGGCCATCACCGCGTCCGACAAGGTGACGTCGAGCCCGTCAAGGATGCGGGAAAGCTGATCGGTCGTCGTCGCGCCAAAGATCGTCGAGACCGGGAAAGGCCGCTGCACGGTGAAGGCCAGCGCCATGTGAACAGGATCGAGCCCGTGCTGTTCCGCGATGTCGAGGTAGGCCTGAACAGCCGGGAACACGCGATCGGTCTTGCGCCCGCCCAGGTTGCCGCCAATGGCCATGCGGCTGGCATCGGGGATCTGGCCCTGCTGGTATTTTCCGGTCAATAGCCCCGCCCCCAGCGGCGAATACGCCAAGAGCGTGACCGCCTCGTTCACCGCCGTTTCGGCCAGATCGGTGTCATACAACCGGCACAGCAGCGAATATTCGTTCTGGATCGATTGAACCTTCGGCAGGCCATGGGCGCGCGCGATGTCGATCCACTTGGTCGTGCCCCATGCGCTTTCGTTGGACAGGGCAAAATACTTGAGCTTGCCTGCATCCACGGCCTTTTGCGCGGCCTCGAGCACTTCGAGCATGTTGGCCAGCGTGTCGTCGCGGTTCTGGGACGAGGGGTCATAGGTCCAGTTCTGGCGGAACATGTAGCTGCCGCGATTGGGCCAGTGGATCTGGTAGAGGTCGATGTAATCGGTCTGCAGGCGGCGCAGCGAGGCGTCCAGTGCTTCGGTGAAGGTGGCGCCCGTGACGGGTTGGCCAAGGCGCACGAAGCTGCCATTCAGGCCCGCGATCTTGGTGGCCAGCACGTACTCATCGCGGCGCGCCGGGTTGGCCGCGTTCCAGCGACCCAGGATGGTCTCGGTATCACCGACTGTTTCGGGCAGCACCGGATTGACCGGATACATCTCGGCCGTGTCGACGATGTTGATACCGGCGTCCAACGCCATGTCCATCTGGCGATGGGCGTCATCCTGGGGTGTCTGCCGGCCCCATGTCATGGTGCCAAGGCAATAGTCGGTGATCATCGTGTCGGTGGAGCCGAGGGGTATCTTGCGCATCTGAATCTGTCCCTTTGTTTCCGGGCAACCTATGCGGCGCGGATGGATGTGCAAGGGCAGATGACCGAAGGCTTGAGAACATTTGGTGAACATATATAGTGCCGACCATGGACATCACGAAACTGACGCGCAGTTCTCACCGCAAGGCACGGCCCGGCATGCACCTGCTGGATCGGTTCCCGCTTGCGGGTGCACGCGCCCATGAAATCTGCGGCCCCGCGCGGCGGCGGCTGGCGCTGTGGCTGATGCGTGGCATGACCGGGGGGCCGGTTTTGTGGATCCGTCCCGCGTGGCATCCGGACCGGCTGCATATGGCGGGCGTGCGGGCAGAGATCGATCCGGCGCTGCTGGTCTTTGTCGAGGCTGAACGGGGCGAGGACCTGCTTTGGGTGATGGAGGAGACGTTGCGCGCGGGCGTGGTGCCCCTTGTGGTGGCCGATCTGCCAGAGCCGCCGGGCCTGACATCCGTGCGGCGACTGCATCTGGCGGCCGAGGCCGGGGCGGAAAAGACGGGCCGCGCACCGCTGGGGCTGCTGCTGACGCCCGGCGACGGCGGGGCCGCGGGGGTCGAGACCCGCTGGCGGCTGGACCCCGCGCACAGGCCCCTGGCCGAAGGCTGGCGGTTGTCGCGACTGCGCGCACGCAACGCCGCGCCGGCAGCGTGGGATGTCGCGCGCCAGGCGGATGGCGCACCCGTGGTGGCCGGGATCATGGCGGCAGAACCCGCATAATCGAGACCGGGGTCCAGAAACGACAGAACTCCGCCGCAAAACCGCGTGACACCCCCTCAAGGCCACGATAGCCCCGGAACAACCTCAGAACACAGCGCCCGGCCCAATGCGCCTAATTGTCTCCTTCGCCGCCCTTTTCCTGTCAGTCCTGCTGTTGCAGTTGTCCTCGGGCGGCGTGGGGCCGCTCGATGTTCTGTCTGGCACGACCCTCGGCTTCACCAACGGGCAGATCGGCCTGTTGGGCTCGGCCCATTTCCTGGGGTTCTTCATAGGCTGCTGGTGGGCGCCCAGGCTGATGGGATCGGTGGGCCATTCACGCGCCTTCGCGGCTTTCACGGCCACGGGCGCGATCGGGCTCTTGGCGCATATGCTGGTGGTGGATGCCTATGCTTGGGCCATCATGCGCGTGGCCTCGGGTCTTTGCGTCGCGGGCTGTTACACGGTCATCGAGGCATGGCTGCAGGCGAAGGTCACCAACGAAACGCGCGGGCGCGCCATGGGCGTCTACCGGATGGTCGACACCGGCGGGTCACTGGCGGCGCAGCTTTTGATCGGGGTTTTGGCCCCCGCGTCTTATGTGTCCTACAACCTGCTGGCGCTGTTATGCTGTGCAGCCCTTTTGCCCCTGACCCTGACACGGCTGCAACAGCCCGAGACCCCTTCGGCGCCCCGCCTGCGGCCTGGCCTGGCCTGGCGGCTGTCACCGCTGGCGGTCGCGGGCGTCATCGTCGCAGGCGTGTCGGGGGCGTCGTTCCGAATGGTGGGTCCGCTTTACGGCACCGAGGTCGGGTTGAGCGCTGATCAGATCGGCCTTTTCCTTGCCGCCTATGTTCTGGGCGGTGCGCTGGCACAATGGCCCGCCGGATGGGCGGCCGACCGCTATGACCGCCGCTGGGTGCTGATCTGGTTTTCCGGCATTTCGGTTTTGTCCTGCGGGGCGACGGTAATTTTTTCCGACATGGGGGTGGGGCCGGTGTTTGTGTCGGCGCTGGTCTTTGGGGCCACGACCTTTCCGATCTATTCTATCTCAGCCGCCCATGCCCATGACTGGGCGGAAGACGGCATGCGCGTCGAATTGTCGGCCGCGCTGATGTTCTTTTACGCATTGGGCGCCATCGCCGCCCCCCTTGTGACCTCTGGGCTGATCGCGGCATACGGACCGCCTGCCCTGTTCGCCTTCATCGCGGCGGCGCATTTCATCCTTGTGGGCTTCGGCCTGATCCGCATGCGCCGCCGCGCATCAACGACCACGCGCGCTCCCTACGTCTGGATCCCCCGCACGTCGTTCCAGGTTGGACGGATTTTCCGCAAGGGACCCTGAGGCCACAGATATCTCCCCATCTTGGGCATATTTTCGGCGTGTTTTCAGGCTAGCCGGCATGAACAGGACGAAACTGGGCAGAGGACCGCCATGGGTGTCATACGCAAAGCCTTGCTTGCAGTCGTCGGCATGGGATTTCTGGCCGCAGCGGCTAACGTGGCGTATCTGCAGGCGACCGGTACATCCGATGCCGCATACCAAAGCGCCATCGCCACCCCCGGACCGACACCGGAAGCACCCGGCCCGGTTGAGTCACTGCTGACCCCGATCCTGGCACGGGTCGCACACATGACCTCAACCACATTCGCAAGCATTCCCCCGGCACCTGCAGCCTTGCCCATTCCTGTCGCGGTGCCCACGCCCACGCCTGCACCCGCGCAGGCCGACGCCGCGTTCGCGCAGGTCGAAGTCGCCTGGCGCGCCTGGATGGACCGAAACGGAATTGCTGCCGGCGCCATGGCGATCGCCCTTCCGGACGGGCGCGTCATCAGCGCCGCCCAAGACTACGCCCCCGACCAGACCGCGCCAGTGGCCAGCCTGTCGAAAGCGATCACCGGCATTTGCCTGGATCAGATCCTGTCCGAACAGGGCCTGCCATGGTCGACCCGTTTGGCTGACATCGCCACCGGGATGAGCGCCGCGGGCGTCACCCCGCGCGCGTGGAACCAGCACATCACGCTGTCCGGCCTCGCCACCCACACGGCAGGCCTGTCCCCGGACCTGACGCAGGGTGACCTGATGGGACGACTGCATGGCGCGTTGGGACTGCACCGCCGGGTCGCAAGCGATGCCCTGCGGCAAGAGGCGCTGCTCGGCAATCCGGGCAGCCATTTCTATTCAAACACCAATTACGCAGTGCTTGGCGTGGTCATCGAAGCCCTGAGCGGCCAGACCTATACCGACGCGTGCATGACACGGGTCATGGAGCCCGCCGGCATAGACGACGCCGTGATCCATGGCCGCATGGGGTCCATGTCGTCCTACGCGGGATGGGAGATATCGGCCGAAAGCTATGCACGCCTCGCCCGCTACTGGTTCCGCGCCGGGCGGCCCGCGATCGACCTGCCCGACCTGCGTCCGCAAGCCGGCAGCTACGCGATCGGCTACATGATCTCGGGCGAGGGCCGCGACGCGGTGATCAGCCACAATGGCCGGCTGTGCCGCGACCGGGAGACACGGGACGGTTTCGGCGCCACCTTCGTGGCCTTAGGTCACGGGACGGCTTTCGCCGCGACCTGGCAAGACTGCGTGCCCAGCGCGCTTTATGACGAATTGACCCGGGAGATCGAGCGGCTCTTGCGCTAGGCCACTGGTCATGCCCACTGCGTGGCGATAAAGGAAGACCAAGCAAGATCGCGCGGAGACACCCCAATGGCACGCATCCTCATCACCTCGGCCATCCCGTATATCAACGGGATCAAGCACTTGGGCAACCTCGTTGGCTCACAGTTGCCCGCCGACCTGTATGCCCGCTATTGCCGTGCGCGCGGCCACGAGGTTCTGTTCCTGTGCGCGACCGACGAACATGGAACGCCGGCGGAACTGGCCGCGGCCAAGGCCGGAAAGCCGGTCGATCAGTTCTGCGCAGAGATGTGGGCCGTCCAAGATGAACTCGGCCGCGGTTTCAGGTTGAGCTTCGATCATTTCGGGCGGTCTTCCTCACCCCAGAACCACAAGCTGACGCAGCATTTCGCGGGGCGCCTCGCCGACGCGGGGCTGATCGAGGAAGTCTCCGAAAAACAGGTGTATTCCAACGCCGACGGCCGGTTCCTGCCCGACCGCTACATCGAGGGCACATGCCCCAATTGCGGCTACGACAAGGCCCGCGGCGATCAATGCGAGAACTGCACCAAGCAACTGGACCCCACCGACCTGATCGACCCGCGCAGCGCCATTTCGGGATCCACCGACCTTGAAGTGCGCGAAACCAAGCACCTCTACCTCAAGCAGTCCGGGATGCGCGACCAGCTGAACGCATGGATTGACAGCAAGACAGACTGGCCGATCCTGACAACGTCGATCGCACGGAAATGGCTCAATGACGGCGACGGCCTGCAAGATCGTGGCATCACCCGCGATCTGGACTGGGGCATTCCCGTCAAGCGCGGCGAGGCCGACTGGCCCGGCATGGAAGGCAAGGTGTTCTATGTCTGGTTCGACGCGCCCATCGAGTATATCGCCTGCGCCGGCGAATGGGTCGAAGCAGGCAAAGGCACCGACTGGGAACGCT
>CAYWTM010000154.1:0-6705 GCA_964460185.1 uncultured Roseicyclus sp.
GTGAAAAGCTTATGCCCTACCTGCATCTGCCCGTGCAATCGGGCAGCGACCGCATTCTCAAGGCGATGAACCGCAAGCACACCGCCGACAGCTACCTGCGCCTGATCGAACGTATCCGGGCGGCGCGGCCGGATCTTGTTCTCTCGGGGGATTTCATCGTGGGCTTTCCCGGCGAAACCGAGGCCGATTTCCAGGCGACACTCGATCTGGTGCGTCAGGCGCGTTACGGCGCGGCCTATTCGTTCAAGTATTCCGCCCGTCCGGGCACGCCGGCCGCGGAACGTGATCCCGTAGATCCGGCCGAGGCAGATGACAGGTTGCAGCGTCTGCAGGCGCTATTGGCCGAACAACAGCGCGCCACGCAGGAATCCATGGTGGGGCGCCGCGTGAAGGTTCTGTTTGAAAAGACCGGCCGCATGGCCGGGCAGATCGTCGGCAAATCCGATTACCTGCATGCCGTTCATGTGGACGGGCCCGAAAGCCTGATCGGGGAGATTGCCGAGGTCGAGATCGTGCAAAGTGGCACGAATTCGCTGTCTGGTCGTCTGCTGGCGTAGGTGCGGCGCGGCCTTTCCCCTTTGCGGGGCGCATAATCGCTTCAAATCACCATCACTGTTTCCAATTCGGAAACTGGCCATAACGTGCAGGGCGGCGGTATCGTGGCGTCACGGACGGCACGCGTTCTGGCGGGCCTTGTGAACGCCCCTGTCACATGCCCGTGAATGTGCGCCTTTGTCGGCTGACCCGGCCAGAAAATTCTTCCTTTGTGTGCCGAGGCTGCTATCATACCGGAATCAAAGTGTTTTCGCCGGGGCCCTGCCAGGCCGTGTTTGGCGAAATGGTTAACGAGTGGGGGTGTTGAAGTGATGACTGGACTGTCACGCTTATTGTCATGTTTTTTTGCCGCAACGGCGACTGTCGCGACCACGGTGCTGCTGGTGCCGACGCCGGCGGACGCGCAGCAATCTGTTACGGTCACCGGCCGGGTCGAGCCGGGATTGTGGATTGATCCCGATGGCTGTCTGCACTGGGTCGCCGATGGCGGGATCGAAGGCTACATGGAAGGCCGCGTAAACCCGGCGAACGGGATGCCGGTCTGCCTGGATGTGAACACCTGCGCCGTTGCCAACAACGATGTGCTGTTTCACACCGATAGCGCAAGGCT
This sequence comes from uncultured Roseicyclus sp., assembly GCA_964460185.1. Classification (GTDB taxonomy): domain Bacteria; phylum Pseudomonadota; class Alphaproteobacteria; order Rhodobacterales; family Rhodobacteraceae; genus JAVJPJ01. The sequence goes on from CAYWTM010000154.1 coordinate 1,166, forward strand.
GACGGCGTCTGGGCGCGCGCAGCTGGAACAGTTCTTCGGCACTGCCGGCGCCTTTGCCTACGCGGTCTACGGGCACACGGACAGCCGCGCCTCGGATGAATACAACATACGCCTGAGCCAGCGCCGTGCAGCGTCGGTTGCCGACGTGGCCCGGTCCGTCGGTGCGCATGTCGCGCGCGAAATCGGATACGGCGAGCGCCGCCCCGTCGCACCCAATACCAGTGCCGCGAACATGCAGCAGAACCGCCGCGTCGAAATCGTGTGCTACCGTTGAGGGGATCGACCATGATGATGAAAGTAACGAAACCGGCGACCCTGCTTGGATGCGCCTTCCTGGTGTCGGGCTGTATCGAGGGGGTCGAGGGCGGCGTCATCGGGGCCGGCAGCGATCGCCCGCGCGCGATCGGGGAAGATATCGGGCGTGACTCCGGGGCGCTGTCGGCGTTGGAGGCCGGAATCTACATCGACCCCGATGGCTGCCACATCTGGATGATCGACGACGGCCTTGAAGGATACTGGTCACGGCGGCGAGACCCGGTGTCGGGCCTGCCCGTGTGCACACCGATCGCGCCGCCGAACTCGATCGTGGGTGAGATCAGCACAGATCCCGGCATCCGGGACTACGTACCGCGCACACGCTGAGATCCGTTCACGTGGCATGAAATGGGCGGCCGGGTGCCGCCCGTCTTGCATCCCCGCCCGTGTTGTGCAGCCGGTCCCTTGCACAGGATAAAGAAATATTCATGACAGGCGACACAACCTGTTGCGTTGCGGGCGGCGTGTTGCAACAGTCAGACTCAGGCGAAACCCTATTTGGGAGTGTGATTTGGCAATCACCCCTCTGGCTGCACCGACGGACGGCACCCCGGTCGAGCTACTGCTCGAATTTCCTGACAACCGGCTCTTGATCGAGCTTTGCGGCGAATTTGACCGCAATATCTCCCAGATCGAACATCTGTTGTCGGTTCATATCTTGCGACGCGGCAACCAGCTCGCCGTTTTGGGTGATGCGCGCGAAGAGGCGGTCACCGTGCTGAACCGGCTTTATGCCCGGCTTGAGGCGGGACGCGGCGTCGAGCCAGGCGATATCGACGCGGCCGTCCGGCTTGGCAATTCCGACGAGGATACCGGCACGCGCGACGGCGACCAGATCGAGATGTTCAAGGCCGGTTCGCTGGAAATCGGAACGCGCAAGAAAACCGTCGAACCCCGAACAGAGGCGCAGCAGGCCTATGTGCGCGCGCTCTACGATCATGAACTGGCCTTTGGCATCGGCCCCGCAGGCACCGGCAAAACCTACCTGGCGGTCGCGGTGGCCGTGAACCAGATGATCAACGGCCATGTGGACAAGATCATCCTCAGCCGCCCGGCGGTCGAGGCCGGAGAACGGCTGGGCTTTTTGCCGGGGGATATGAAGGACAAGGTCGATCCCTACATGCAGCCGCTTTACGACGCGCTGAACGATTTCCTGCCGGGCAAGCAGCTGGCCAAGCTGATCGAAGAAAAGACCATCGAAATCGCCCCTTTGGCGTTCATGCGCGGGCGCACCCTGTCGAACGCCTATGTGGTCCTGGACGAAGCGCAGAACGCCACGTCGATGCAGATGAAGATGTTTCTCACGCGCCTTGGACAAGGCAGCAAGATGGTGATCACCGGTGACCGCAGTCAGGTTGATCTGCCGCGCGGCGTGACCTCGGGCCTGGCGGATGCGGAACGCATTCTGGCCGATGTCGGCGGGATCAGTTTCAACTATTTCACCGCCAAGGACGTCGTGCGCCACCACATGGTCGCCAAGATCATCGAGGCCTATGACAAGGATGGGCCGATCGGCTGACCCCGGTCCGCCGCTTGCCGTTGGCGGCTGGTTCTCGACACGCGCCGGCAGGCAGCCTATGGCACCGCCCATGGATATCGACATTCTCATCGAAGACCCGGCCTGGGATGACACCCCCCTTGCAACCCGTGCACCTGTTGCCTGTGCCGCGGCGCTTGCGGAACTCGCGCTGGATCCCGCGCGGTTTGCCGTCAGCATCCTGGCCTGCGATGACGGCCGCATCGCGACTCTGAATGCCGAATTTCGCGGCAAGCCCGTGCCGACGAACGTGCTGTCATGGCCTGCGGAAGACCGCGCCGCCGAGAAGGCGGGCGAGATGCCGGATCTGCCGCAACCGGATCCGTCCGGGCCGCCCGAAGACCTTGGCGATATCGCCATTTCCTTCGGCGTGCTGACCCGCGAAGCCGTCGAGGCCGGCAAACCTTTCGAGGATCATCTGACCCATCTTCTGGTGCACGGAGTGCTGCATCTGTTGGGTTTCGATCACATCACGGACCCGGATGCCGAATTGATGGAGGGTTACGAGACCCGCATCCTTGCCAGATTGGGGGTCCCTGACCCATATTAGGCGCGTGGGCCGCTGATGGCTCGGTTGTTTTGGAAAGGAGCCATGAGCTCAAATCCCGATCCTTCGCCTCCTGCGGCGCCTGGCGCGCAGGGCGAAGAAGATGACCCGCAGGCCGAAAGGCCGGGGTTTTTCGCAAGACTTTTTGGCACCGGCGATGCCGAGGCCTCTGACGATACCGATGATAAAGATCGGGAATCCCGTGCCGATACGGTAAATGGAAACGCTGTGCCGCAATTCGGCATGTCCAACCTGCGCCGCATGCGGGTCGAGGATGTAGCAATCCCACGGGCCGAGATCGAATCGGTGTCCTGCGATCAGGATCTTGAAGGGCTTGTGGCGCTGTTCCGCGAAAGCGGGCTGACACGTCTGCCGGTCTACGAATCCACACTCGACAGCCCGGTCGGTCTTGTCCACCTCAAGGATGTTGCCCTGCGGTTCGGCTTCAATGGCGGGACATCCGAATTCTCGTTGCGAACGATGCTGCGTCCGCTGTTGTACGTGCCGCCGTCGATGCCCATCGGGGTGTTGTTGCAGAAGATGCAGACCGAGCGCACCCATATGGCGCTGGTGATCGATGAATACGGCGGTGTGGACGGCCTGGTCACCATCGAGGACCTGATCGAACAGGTCATAGGTGAAATCGAAGACGAACACGACGTGGAAGAGGCCCAACCCTGGAGCCGCGAAAGCACCGGTGCCTATATCGCACTGGCCCGCGCCCCGCTTGATGAATTCGAATCGGAACTCGGCATCACGCTAAGCGATGTGGATGACGAGGAAGAGGTCGACACCCTGGGTGGGCTGGTGTTCTTGCTATCGGGTCGTGTTCCGGCCCGGGGCGAGGTCGTGCAGCATCCCTCGGGTGTCGAGTTCGAGGTGATCGACGCCGACCCGCGCCGGATCAAGCGGTTGCGCGTGCGAATGCCCCGTGGCGCCGGGGCTGCCGAGTGACCCAACCATTGCGGGCGATCCGCTGGCTCGAGGCGCGCAGCGCCTGGCAAAGGCTGGCCCTGTCCGCGATCGCCGGGGCGCTGGCCGGTCTTGGGCAGGCCCCGTTCGGGTTGTGGTATCTGGCATTGCCGGGGTTCGCGGGCCTGTTGCTGTTGACCAGCCTGTGCCAGACGCCGGCGCGGGCGGCGGTCACCGCATGGATCGGGGCCGCCGCGATGTTCGCGGTCGCTCTGCACTGGATCGTCGAGCCTTTCTTGGTGGACGCGCCGCGCCATGGCTGGATGGCGCCCTTTGCGCTGGTCCTGATGTCGGGGGGGCTTGCGTTGTTCTGGGCGGTGTCTGGATGGGTGATGGGCCGTTTGGTGCCCATTGGCGCAACGGTCTGGCGCATCGCGGCGCTGGTGGGCGTGCTGATCCTGGCCGAGGCCGCGCGCGGCACTGTCCTGACCGGATTTCCGTGGGCCTATCCCGGCCATATCCTGATCGACACGCCATTGTTGACGGTGTCACGACTTGCCGGTGCACATGGTCTGACGGTGTTGGTGCTGGGGTGCGCGGCCGTGTTCGCGATGCTGTTCCTGCGGTTCGGTGCGATGTCGGTCCTGCCGGTGGCGGCCCCGCTGCTGGCCGTGTTCGTGGTGGCCCAAACGTCCGCTGCGCCGTCGCCTGATGCGGATGGCCCGATTGTAAGGCTTGTCCAACCCAACGCGCCGCAGCATCTGAAATGGCGGCCCGACATGATCCCGGTGTTTTTCCAACGTGCGCTGGATCTGTCTTCGGCCGAGGCCGACGGACCTGCGCCTGACCTGATCATCTGGCCCGAAACGGCGCTGCCCGAGCTGTTGGGCCGGTCAGATGCCGCCCGTGCCCGGATCGCGGCGGCGGGCGGGGATGCGGCGGTTTTGTTGGGTGGCCAGCGCTACGAGGGGCTGCGCCCGCGCAATACGGCGGCGCTGCTGGATTCCGACGGACGCATCTTGCAGGTTTATGACAAGCATCACCTTGTCCCCTTCGGCGAATACATGCCGTTGGGTGATCTGGCCGACAGGCTGGGGCTCAACGGCCTGGCCGAGACCTTGTCGGGCGGATACGCGCCCGGTGCGGGGCCGGGCGTGTTCGATCTGGGCGACGGGCTTGGCCGGGCCTTTCCGATGATCTGCTACGAGGCGATCTTTCCTTCCTATATTCGGCAGGTCGAGCGACCGGACTGGATGGTTCATCTCACGAATGATGCATGGTTCGGCGAGTTTTCGGGGCCTTACCAGCATCTGGCAATGGCGCGGCTGCGCGCGGCAGAGCAAGGTTTGCCCGTGTTGCGGGCGGCCAATACCGGGGTTTCGGCAGTGATCGACGGGTATGGGCGGATCGTGGCCTCCCTTGCCCTGGGAGAGGCCGGATATCTGGATGCCCGTCTTCCTCCGGCATTGCCGCCGACGCTCTACGCGCGGACCGGGGATCTGCCGCTCTTGTTGATTGTTCTTTTGGCAACAGCGCTGGCCGTGGCGACATCGCGCCGTGCTGACCCATTGAACCCGGCGTCTTAACGGCGTAAGCCGCGTCAGCCCCCACAACGGCTTCCTGACGTGGGGCTCAAATATTTACTGGAGCACCCTTCAATGGCCCGTGACAATTATCTCTTCACCTCCGAATCCGTTTCGGAGGGGCATCCCGACAAGGTTTGCGACCGAATTTCGGATGCCGTGCTTGACGCATTCCTGACCGAGGAACCCGAGGCGCGCGTGGCCTGTGAAACCTTCGCCACCACCAATCGCGTGGTGATCGGCGGCGAAGTGGGCCTGTCCGATCAGGCCAAGCTGGCTGAATACATGGGAAAGATCGATCAGATCGCCCGCGAGTGCATCAAGGATATCGGCTACGAACAGGACAAGTTCCACCACGAAACGGTGGAGATCACGAACCTGTTGCACGAACAATCCGCCCATATCGCGCAAGGCGTCGATGCGGCCGACAACAAGGACGAAGGCGCGGGCGATCAGGGGATCATGTTCGGCTTTGCGGTGGATGAAACGCCCGAATTGATGCCTGCGCCCATTCACTACGCCCATTCGATCCTGCGCCGCCTGGCCGAGGTGCGCAAATCGGGCGCAGAACCGGCGCTCGGGCCCGATGCGAAAAGCCAGCTGACCGTGCGCTATGAAAACGGGCGCCCGGTGGGTGTCAGTTCCG
>CAYWTM010000155.1:0-6702 GCA_964460185.1 uncultured Roseicyclus sp.
AGATTCTCCGGAGTGACTGGAGTTCAGACGTGTGCTCTTCCGATCTGGGTGCGAGGTCGTGAACCGGATCCGGTCCAGCCCGTCAATCTCGGACAGGTCCCAGATCAGGCGCGCCAGACCCCATTCCGTGCCATCGGGCCCGGCCCCGTGATAGGCATTCACATTCTGACCCAGCAGCGTGATTTCGCGCACCCCGCGATCCACCAGGTCGCGTGCCTCGTGCAGCAACCTGTCAGCCGGCCGCGAGACTTCGGCCCCGCGCGTATACGGCACCACGCAGAAGGAACAGAACTTGTCACAGCCTTCCTGCACCGTCAGGAACGCGGTCGGGCCGCGCCGGGCCTTGCGTGCCTTGGGAAGGTGCAGGAACTTGTCTTCTTCCGGGAATTCGGTGTCGAGCGCCTTTTCCCCCCGACCCAGCGCCTCCATCATCGCGGGCAGGCGGTGATAGGTCTGTGGGCCGACGACCAGGTCCACCAGCGGCTGGCGGCGCATGATCTCTTCACCCTCCGCCTGCGCCACGCACCCGGCCACGCCGATCTTGAGGTCCGGGTTTGCATCGCGCAGCGGTTTCAGGCGGCCAAGTTCGGAATACACCTTTTCGGCGGCCTTTTCCCGGATATGGCACGTGTTCAGCAAGATCATGTCGGCGCCGTCAGGCGTGTCGACCTGTTCATAGCCCGACGCCCCCAGGGCTTCGGCCATGCGCTCGCTGTCATAGACATTCATCTGACAGCCGTAGGTCTTGACGTAGAGCTTCTTGGCCTCGGACATGGGACGCGCGCCTTCGGGATGAACGGGTGGTAATTCAATGTTGATCCGGCCCCTCTACCGTGATCCCCGCCATCCATCAAGGAGCCGACCAAGCGGCGCGGCAATTGCATTCGTCTCGCAGCCGCGCCAAAACGGATGCACACAACAAAGACAACGCCCCTCACCAGAGCGGCGACACAGCACCGGACCCATGGATTTCGACAGCCTAGACATCTTCGGCGCCCTGCCGCCAAACAGTTTCGGCAAGGGCCCGGCCGCGATGGTCATCGCCGAGGATCGGGTCGAGGTGACCTCGACGCTCGCGCATATCCATTCGCTCGGGTTCCGGCATGTGTTCGTTCTGGCCCCGCCCGAAATTCAAGTGCCGCCGGCCCCCGAAGGCGCAAAGGCGGACCAGCACATCATACGGGGCCAGAGCCGGAAGCCGGGCGCCACCCAGACCGCGGTGAACATGCTGATCCGGCAAATGCCATTGCAGTGGGTCTACTACTGCTACAACGGGGAATACCTGTTCTTTCCCTTTTGCGAAGACCGCAGCATCGGCGAAATGGTGACCTGGGTCGAAGAGGAACGGCGCAGCGCCGTTCTGACCTATGTGATCGATCTTTATGCCCCGGACCTGAGGGTCTACCCCGATGCGGTGTCGCTCGATACCGCCATGCTGGACGGATCAGGGTATTACGCGGAGGGGCGCGCCGACGAAGACGGCAATGCCCGTGAGAGGCAATTGAATTTCTATGGCGGCCTGAGGTGGCGGTTCGAGGAACATGTCGCCAAGCCAAAGCGCAAGATCGACCGGGTCGGATTGTTCCAGGCGAAACCGGGGCTGCACCTGCGTGAAGACCACACGCTGAATGACGAGGAAATGAACACCTATGCCTGTCCCTGGCACCATTCGCTGACGGCCGCGACCTGTTCGTTTCGGGTTGCCAAGGCCCTGCGCACGAACCCCGGTTCGCGCCACGATATCGCGGATTTCCGCTGGCACAAATCGGTGCAGTTCCACTGGTCTTCGATGCAGTTGATGGAACTTGGCCTGATGGAGCCAGGCCAATGGTTCTGATCCGGTGATGCAACCGGTCTGGCGCGATAGGCCGGTGGTGGCCTTCATGGTCGCGCAGACGGTCATCTGGGCGTCGATCTTCTATTCCTTTCCGGCACTGGTCCTGAGATGGCAGGCCGAATTCGGCTGGACCACCACCACGATCATGGGCGCGTTCAGCCTTGCGATTGCCATGCAGGGATTGGCGGCGCCCGCGTTCGGGCGACTGATCGACCGTGGGAGCGCCCCGTTGAGCTTTCCCCTGGGGGCGTTGGCCGGCGCGGCGTGCCTGATCGCAATGACACAGGTGACGGGCCCTGTGGGGTTCTACGGTGTCTGGGCCACGATGGGCATGGCCATGGGCCTGACGCTCTACGATCCTTGTTTTTCACTGGTCACCCGCGCGCGCGGCCCCCGGGCGCGGCACGCGATCACCGCCATCACGCTGGCCGCAGGGTTCGCATCGACCCTTGCCTATCCCCTGACCGCGATCGTCAGCGATCTTGCCGGATGGCGCGCGGCCTTGTGGACGCTGGCGGGCCTCGTCTTGGTCGTGAACCTGCCGCTTGCGCGCTTTGCCGCCGTGAAATTGGAACAGGAGGTTGCCGATCAGGCAGCCATGACGCCCGATGCCCCCGTCACCGATGGCCCTGCCCCGAACCAGCTGCCGGGGTTCTGGTGGCTGGCCATGGGCTTTGCGCTGGCGGCGTTGGGAACCGGTATCGTGATGAGCCACCTTTTTCCCATGATGGCGGCCCTGGGCGTGACAGGTTCCATGGCAGTGCTGGCGGGATCCATGATCGGGCCGTCGCAGGTGGCGGGCCGGGTGCTGCTGATGCTGAGCGGTACGCGCTTTTCAGCCATGACCATGTCGGTGACGGCCCTTCTTGCGGTTGCGCTGGCCGCCCTGTTTCTGGGTGCCGCAGCATGGTGGGCCGTCCTGGTCTTTGCCTTCGCCATCGCCCAGGGCCTTGGCTATGGCCTGACCAGCATCCTGCGCCCGGTCGTCACACGGGATGTCCTGGGGCAGGCGCAATTCGGGCGCATCGCAGGCGCGGTCGCGCGGCCGTCGCTGCTCGCCTTCGCGGTGGCCCCCGGGGTGGCCGCGATCCTGGCCGACACGATGGGCTATGGCGCGGTCATAGCGGTATGTGCAGCCGCGCCACTTGCCGGGGCGCTTTGCCTGCTGCGCCTGCGCCACCTGGCATGACCCAACAAAAATGGCGGCCCGATAGGGGCCGCCAGGTCACATGATGACCTCTGTGCGCCGGATCAGGCGGTTTCTGCCTCGATCACCTTTTGGGATGAGGTGCCGATCTCGATCTGGCGGGGTTTCAGTGCTTCGGGCACCTCCCGCACGAGGTCCACATGCAGCATTCCGTTTTCATGCGTCGCGCCGGTCACACGCAGATGATCGGCCAGTTGAAAACGCTTCTCGAAAGCCCGGGTTGCGATACCGCGATGCAGGTAGGTGCGCTGGCTTTCGTCCTTGGCCTTGCGGGCCGTGACGACAAGCTCCTGCTCGCGCTGCTCGACGCCCAGCTCCGCATCGGTGAAACCGGCAACGGCGATCGAGATGCGGTAGGCATCTTCATCGGTCTTTTCGATATTGAAAGGTGGGTAGGTCGAGCTTGAGGTGTCCTGGGCCATCACCCGGTCCACAAGATCCGCCATGCGGTCAAAGCCGACGGTTGCACGGTAAAGTGGGGAAAGATCATAGGTTCGCATAGAGTCATCCTCCGTTTGAGCGACAACATTGTGTTCGGACCGCCCCGTCGCGGGCACGGTCACTGGGTTCATGTGACGGCCCGATCCTTCGGCCCCGCCACCCGTCTGATGTGGGGAACGCTTTCGGGGTTTCAAGCCCCCTGGGCCACCGCAGGATCCGGCGCGATCAGGGTCGGACGAAGCGCGCGCCGATCCCATCCCGGCCATCATTGCCAACGGTGAGACGGCGGGCCGATCCGGGCGTCTGGCTCAGCACACCGGCGCCACCGGTGCGTCGCGCCTCCAGCAACGACGGAAGCAGGTCCTCGACGATCACGGCGATGGCCACGCGGTCGCCCTGCCATTGCGTTGCGCCCGACATGATGGCGACCACTTCGGGCCCGGCGGGGGTCATGCGGATGACAGGTGCGCCGGAACTGCCCGAGACGACGCTGCAAGACAGGATCTGCACCACCCGGTCACGCGCCAGAACCTGGCAGTCTTCCTCGATCGACGCGTAGCTCTCGCGATCCGCGCCATAGGACACCACGGTGACGAAATCGCGGCTGTTCGCGCCCTCGCCCGGGGGAATGGGCGCGACATTGGCCGCAGATACCGGGCGATCCAGTTCCAGCAGCGCCATGTCCTGCGCCACGTAATCATAAGACGCTTCGCCCAACGGGCGCGTATAGGTTTCCGGTATGAAACTGCGCCTGACCCCGCGATAGGCCTCGGCACGGCCGTTGCGCAAGCTCGCCGAAAAGATGAGGTCCGAATCCGCAAGGCGGTCGCCGTTGGCATCAAACAGGCAATGCGCCGCCGTGAGCACCAGACCCGGCGCGATCAGGCTGGCCGAACAAAATGAAACCGGGCTGTCCAGCCGGCCAACGGCCTCCCACTGACGGGCCGCGTCGGCAGTGGACAGCGCACGCAGCGGATCGGCCGATTGAAACGCCTGCCCATGAGACGGAACCGGCAACGGAAAAATCAGAAAAGCAAACAAACACAACAAACGCATCGGGCTGCGGCCTTTGACAAATCAGAGGCTCGCACCATCGCCTGCGTCTTTGGCAGAATTAGGGCCGTTGGCTGTCAGGCCGCAACGTGCTCAACGCAGGATCGGCACGGGCACCTCGCGCTTGCCGGGCGCATCCAGAGCCGCCGGGCGCGGCCCCCCCGTTGCCCAATCCAGCAACTCCACCGTGTGGACGATCGGCACGTCGGTCCCCGTCCCGATCTGCATCATGCACCCGATATTGCCCGCCGCGATGATATCGGGCTGCGTCGCCTCCAGCGTCTCGACCTTGCGCGCCTTGAGCTGTTTCGAGATCTCGGGCTGCATCAGGTTGTAGGTCCCGGCCGAGCCACAGCACAGATGGCTGTCGGCGGGTTCGACGACCTTGAACCCGGCCCGTTTCAGCAGATCCTTGGGAAAGGTCTTGATCTGCTGGCCATGCTGCAATGAACACGCGGCGTGATAGGCGATCGTCATGCCCTTTTGGGCGCCTTCGGGCAGATCCAGTTTCATCAAGACCTCGGACACGTCCATCGCGATCGCGCTGACGGCGCCGGCTTGATCGGCCAGCGCCTCGTTGCGGAACATGTGCCCGTAATCCTTGACCGTTGTACCACAGCCCGAGGTGTTGATGACGATGGCATCCAACCCTTCGCCCGCCATTTCCGCGGACCATGCGCGGATGTTTTTCGCGGCGGTTGCATGGCTTTCATCGGTCTTGCCCATGTGATGGGTCAAGGCCCCGCAACACCCCTGGCCCTCGGCAATCACCACATCGCAGCCCAAGCGCGTCAGCAATCGGATCGTGGCGTCGTTGATATCGGTGTTCAGCGCCCGCTGTGCACACCCCGTCATCAGCGCCACGCGCATCTTGCGTGCACCACCCTGCGCCGGAAACACCTGCGGATCATCATTGCGACTGACGGGCGGTATGGTTCTGGGCGCCATTTCCAGCATCGCCTTCAACCGCGCATCCGGCACCAGAAACGCAAAGGGCCGGCCCAGCTTCGCCCCGAACAAAGCCACGCGAAAGCGCATCGGATACGGAAGGATCTGCGCCAGCGTCCAGCGCAGCACCCGCTCGAACACCGGTCTCTTGTAGGTCTTTTCGATGTGATGGCGCGCGTGATCGACCAGGTGCATGTAATGCACGCCCGAGGGGCAGGTGGTCATGCAGGCCAGGCAGCTCAGGCACCGGTCGATATGCTTGACCGTCTTGGCATCCGCCGGGCGGTCGTTTTCGAGCATATCTTTTATAAGATAAATCCGCCCCCGAGGGCTGTCCAGTTCATCGCCGAGCACCTGGTAGGTCGGACAAGTTGCCGTGCAAAACCCACAATGCACACAGCTGCGCAAGATCTCGTTGGACCGCTGAATGGCCGGGTCTTCCAACTGCTCGGGCGTGAAGGTCGTTTGCATGGATGCGCTTTCAGATCAAGGACAGGATGACAAAGCCGAACAAGGCGGTGAACACCAGGAATACCACCGTAAAGACGGCGCGTGCCGCCCAGACACGGGTGAACCGGCCCAGATAAAGGTGGTACAGCATACTGGCGGAACTCGATGCCATGATGCCCACGGCAAACGCGCTCAGCGCCGGCGGGTCGATCCCGAACAGCGGGCCGTCCATGGCGATCGAGACGAAAACCAACGCGGCACCAACCACAAGCGCGCATTGCGCCAAGAACGCACCGCGCGGGCGGTCCGTCATGAGGGATATCCCTCCGAACAGCGCCGCGGAAGCCAGGGCGACTGGCGCCACTTGAACCATTTGCTCGATCATTCGGTTGCTCCCCCCATCAGGCCGGCGTTAAGGATACCGCGCGGATCGAACTGCTTGCGCAGCCCGTGCGATACGGCGGCGATCCCCGCCGCTTCGGGCTGAAACACCGCCAGGCGCGACCGGGTGTCTGCACTGGCCCTGATCAATGTCGCATGGCCCGCGAAAGCGCCAAGCCGCGCACGCAGATCGGTGCCTTCGTCCACCTGCGCCCAGATCAGTCCGCCTCCCCAGTCGAACATCACCTCCGCCCCGGCACGCGCCGCGATCTCCGGTCCGTCTGACGGCTTCACCGAAATGCGCCAGACATCGCCCGGCAGATCGGCAAACCCGGTCAGATCGGAAGAGCACACGTCTGAACTCCAGTCACTCCGGAGAATCTCG
>CAYWTM010000156.1:0-6490 GCA_964460185.1 uncultured Roseicyclus sp.
CGGCCCCCTCGATCAGGTTCATCTTGGGCGATCCGATGAAGCCGGCGACGAACTTGTTGCGCGGCGCGTGATACAGCTCCAGCGGGGATCCCACCTGTTCGATCACGCCCGCCTGCAACACCACGATCTTGTCGGCCATGGTCATGGCTTCGACCTGGTCATGGGTGACATAGATCATCGTCGTCTCGAGCTTCTTGTGCAGCTCCATGATTTCAAGGCGCATGCCGACACGCAAGGCGGCGTCCAGATTGGACAGCGGCTCGTCGAACAAGAAGGCCGCCGGTTCGCGCACAATGGCGCGGCCGATGGCGACCCGCTGGCGCTGACCGCCCGAAAGCTGGCCCGGCTTGCGGTCAAGGTAATCGGTCAGGTTCAGGGCCTTGGCGGCGGCTTCGATCTTTTGCTTCTGGGTCGCCTCGTCGATCCCCGCCATCCGCATCGGAAACGCGATGTTCTTGCGCACCGACATGTGCGGATACAGCGCGTAGGACTGGAACACCATGGCCAGGCCGCGCTTGGCGGGCGGCAGCTGGGTGGCATCCTTTCCATCGATGCTGATATGCCCCGATGTCGTGTCCTCCAGCCCCGCAATCAGCCGCAGCAAAGTGGACTTGCCGCACCCCGACGGGCCGACAAAGACCACGAATTCGCCTTCGTTGATCTCAAGATCCAGCGGGGGAATGACCTGCACATCGCCAAAGCTCTTGGTGATCTGGTTAAGAGTAATCTGTCCCATATCAGTCGTTCCTTATTTCACTGCGCCGAAGGTCAGGCCGCGGACGAGTTGTTTCTGGCTGAACCAGCCCAAGATCAGGATCGGCGCGATCGCCATGGTCGAGGCCGCGCTGAGCTTGGCAAAGAACAAACCTTCCGGGCTGGAATAGCTGGCGATGAAGGCCGTCAGGGGCGCCGCATCGACCGATGTCAGGTTCAGCGTCCAGAACGCCTCGTTCCAGGCCAGGATGAAGTTCAGCAAGATCGTCGATGCGATGCCGGGAATGGCCATGGGCGTCAGCACATACAGGATCTCGTCCTTCAGACTGGCGCCGTCCATCCGCGCCGCCTCGAGGATCTCACCGGGAATTTCGCGGAAATACGTATAGAGCATCCAGACGATGATCGGCAGGTTGATCAGCATCAAGATCACCACCAGGGCCAGCCGGTTGTCCAGAACCCCAAGCTGGATACACAGCAGGTAGATCGGGTAAAGCACCCCTACCGCCGGCAGCATCTTGGTCGACAGCATCCACAGCAGGATATCCTTGGTGCGCCGCGATGGCACAAAGGCCATGGACCACGCCGCCGGCACCGCAACGAGAATGCCCAGGATCGTTGATCCGCCCGCGATGATGATGGAATTCATCAAGAACCGCATGTAGTTGGAGCGCTCTTGGACAACTCCGTAGTTTTCCAGCGTCCAATCGAAGAACAGGAACACCGGCGGGTTCGCGATCGCCTCCGCCTCGGTCTTGAACGAGGTCAGGATCGTCCACAGGATCGGGAAGAAGATCAACAACCCGACGCCCCACGCGATTGCAGTGTTGAGGGCCTTGCGTTGGTTCGTGACGGCACGTGCCATATTCAGATCCTCCTCACCGGTCCAGGTTTTTGCCAACGATGCGCATCAGGAAGATGGCGATGATGTTGGCAAGTATGATCGCGTAGACGCCGCCCGCACTGCCCAGACCCACGTTCTGGCTTTCCAGGACACGCTGGTAGATCAGGTAGGTCAGCGTCCGGGTTCCGAACGCACCGCCGGTCGTCACGAAGATCTCGGCGAACACGGCCAACAGGAAAATCGTCTGGATCAAGATGACGATCGTTATGGCGCGGCTGAGATGCGGAAGGGTGATGAAGGCGAACCGGGCCAGCGGGCTGGCGCCATCCATCTCGGCCGCTTCCAGCTGCTCACTGTCGAGCGATTGAATGGCCGTCAAGAGAATGAGGGTCGCGAACGGCAGCCACTGCCACGACACGATCAAGATGATCGAGAACATGGATGCGTCGCTCAACCATACGATGGGATCGGCCCCGAAAAAGCGCCAAAGATGCGCGAACAGTCCGTTGGTCGGATCCATGAACATGTTCTTCCACACCAGCGCGGAAACCGTGGGCATCACGAAGAACGGCGCGATCACCAGGATACGGACAACCCCCTGCCCCCACATCGGCTGATCCAGCAAGATCGCCAGCAAGACGCCCAGAACGATGGAAATCAGTAGAACGCCGCCGACAATGACCAGCGTCGTGACGACAGCGGGCCAGAAGGCGCTCGAGGTGATGAACCTTGAAAAATTCTCGAGGCCAACAAAGCCCTGGTCGCCGCCACGAAGGGGCAGATAGCTTCGAACCGAGAACCAAAGCGTCATCGACAACGGCACAAGCATCCACACAAGAAGCAGGAAAACCGCCGGTGCCATCATGATCCGCGCTGCTGATCGGGAGTGCTGGGTTGCCATAACGCATATCCTCCGGTTGCGGACACCAGGGCCCGTGACATACCGAGTTCAGCTTGAGAAGTGCAGAAGAACCTGTGGGTGCCGACAGGCGACAGCATGTGCTGCCGCCTGTCGATCAGGGAGGAAGGGCTTACTGGTAGCCGGCCGCTTCCATCACTTCGGTCGCGATGGCCTGGGCATTCGCCAGCGCCTCTTCGACGGACTGCTGTCCGGCATAAGCGGCAGAGAATTCCTGGCTCACTTCGGTTGCCATACCGGCAAATTCCGGGATCGCCACGAACTGGATGCCGACATAGGGCACCGGGTCCACGGTCGGGTTCGTCGGATCTGCGGCATTGATCGAGTCCAGCGTCATCTGGGCGAACGGAACCGAGATATAGTTGGGGTTCTCATACAGAGAGGTCCGCGCACCCGGAGGCACGTTGGCCCAACCTTCGTTCTCGGCAACCAGCTCGATATAGTCGGTCGACGTGGCCCATTCGATGAACTGACGAGCCTCGTCAGCCTGCTGCGTGCCGGCGGGGATCGCCAGCGCCCATGCCCAAAGCCAGTTGGCCCGACGATCCACGCCTTCGCTGTTGGGCGCGAGCGCGAAACCGACGCTGTCGGCAACTTCGCTGTCGGTCGGGTTGGTTACGAACGAGGCCGCAACCGTGGCATCGATCCACATGCCGCACAGGCCCTGCTGGAACAACGACAGGTTTTCGTTGAAGCCGTTGGTCGCATACCCGTCCGGGCCGTAGTCGTTCATCAGGTTGACGTAGAAATTCAACGCCTCCGCCCACTCGGGCTGATCGAACTGGGCATTCCAGTCTTCATCGAACCAGCGTGCGCCGAACGAGTTGCCGGTGACCGTGATGAAGGCGCCGCCTTCGCCCCAGCCGGCCTTGCCGCGCAGGCAGATGCCGTTGACCCCGTTTGCCGGATCATCCATGGCCGCTGCGGCCTCGCGGATGAACTGCCATGTCGGCGCGTCGGGCATTTCCAGACCGGCGGCTTCCATCAGGTCGGTGCGATACATGATCATCGACGATTCACCGTAGAACGGCGCCGCGTAAAGCGTGCCGTCATGGCTCAATCCGGCGCGCATGGCGGGCAGGATGTCATCGACATTGTATTCCGCCGACAGGTCATCAAGCGGCACCAGCCATCCGTTGGCACCCCAGATCGGCGTCTCGTACATGCCGATGGTCATGATGTCGAACTGTCCACCATTGGTGGTGATGTCAGTGGTCACGCGCTGGCGCAGAACGTTTTCCTCCAGCGTCACCCACTCGACGGCGATGCCGGTCTGTTCGGTGAAGACGTCGGTATAGCCCTGCATGCGGATCATGTCGCCGTTGTTCACGGTCGCGATGGTGATGGTTGCGCTGTGGGCATCCGCGAGGGCTGCACCCGCCATCAAGCCAACACCAACCGCCGAACACATCAGTGTACGTGTAATGGTCATTCCTGAGACCTCCCTTTTTTACGTGCGTAAACTTTACGCTCAAAAAACAGGATTGGTCAACAATGAAATTGTTCCGCGAAATTCTGCGTCGCAGCATCATTGCTGAATCAGGCGGATTCACGCAACTTCAGAACCCCGCCCAAAAGCTCGATCTGCGGCCCGCCGCCGGCGCCGCCGCTCTCGATCAGGGACAGCAACCGGGAAACCGCCGCTGTTGCAATGCCTTCGAAATCCTGCGCCACGGTGGTCAGGGACGGAAAGGTGTAGGGGCTCAGCGGGTAATCGTCATATCCCGCGATCCTCAATCCGCCCTTCGGACCCCGGCGGGGCACCAGCCCATGCCGCGCCGCAGCGCGCAACGCACCGATCGCAACGCGGTCATTCGCACATAGAATCGACCGGTCGGTGTATTCCCCCCGGGCGAAACAGGCATCCATCACCGCCTCGCCATGAGGTTCGAAATGCCAATCCTCGCGGATGAGGTCGGTTCCGATCACCTCCGGCGCGTGACCCATCGCCGTCATGCGCTCGACAAAGGCATTCTCTTTTTCGACCGCGTTGAAATTGACCCGTGGCATCGCCAGGAAAACCGGCGGCTCCCCCACGCGGCACAGATATTCTGTAATGACACCAATACCATGGGCGTGATCCGTGCCGACATAATCCACGTCGGACATCGTCGCAGGGCGCGAATCCACCAACACGAACGGCAGCTGAGCCCGCAATCTCCGATGCGCCGCAAGGTCGCTCTGGTTCCCCAGCGGGATCACCAGCGCCCCATCCACGTTCATCGACAGCAGGGTCTCGGCCGCCCGCGCCTCGATCTCCGGATCCGAATGGGAACACTGCGTGATCACCGTGAACCCCGCCTGCATCGCGGCGATCTCGATCGATTCGAGCAGATTGGTAAAGAACAGGTCGTTGAGATACGGAATGATCACGCCGATCATGCGGGTAGACTTCCGGTTCATCCGCGTCGCAAAGAAATTCGGGACGTATTCGACACGCTCCAGCCCACGGCGGATCTTTTCCGAGGTCGATCCGCGCACGCTTTCGGGACTTTGAAAATAGCGCGACAGGGTCGGCCGCGATACGCCGATCGCCTCCGACAACTCCTCCATCGTCTTGATCTGCTGCTTTTTCATGCGCTCGTTTCCGCCCCAAAAGGTCCGCTGAACCTTGTGCAGCATCCTGACTTCGGGATCAATCTTAACACCAATCGGCCTTTTTTGACACGTGTAAAAAATATGCCTTGGCCGTGGCATGGGCAAGCGATGCAACTGCCCAGGCGCCACGAAGTCCGGCAGCAGACGATCTCAACGATCGAGACCGGGATCGACAGCACCAAGACGGAAACCATCTTCGGCATGTTGGCCGCCCTCGATTTGATGCTGCGAATTCGGGCCCCAGCCAGGGCGCGGCGGATGACCTTGAAAGCATCCTCCAGATGGGAAGCCGCCGCAGCGCCCCCCCTCGACGTCGCCCCGGACATCCGCCTTGCCGGGGCGGGACGCCCATGCGCGCGGAAACCGGCGCCCCCCAGACACCCGCTCCTTCATGGCCCAATAGCCGCTTCAGATGGGAAACCGTGACGGGGCGCGCCCGATCGAACAGGGTTTGACCTCTCGTTCGGGAGAGGGCGAGCATTTGCCGGGAAAAATGGCGCACCTGAGAGGATTCGAACCTCTGGCCTCTGCCTTCGGAGGGCAGCGCTCTATCCAGCTGAGCTACAGGTGCATCACGCGCGGGGTATAGCGACCCCACCCGCGCCTCGCAACGGTAAAACCAAGGCGGAGCACGCGACCCCATCTTTATCCCGCAAATATGGCCGCCGGAGGCATCCGTCATCCGCCCCGAACCCCGGGCGCCCGATATGGCACGCGCCCCGCCATGACGCGCACGCCGTGCGCACATGGCGCCGGATCTGCCCCGTCAGGGGCAGAATACGCTACTGTGCAGCCTGAACCTCGGCCGCGCGTTCGGCTTCGAGAACCGCCGCGCGCTTTTCGACCTGTTCCACGATGTGGTCCACCATCTGGTCATTCGACATCTTGTGGCTCTGCTTGCCGGCCAGATAGACCATCCCCGACCCTGCCCCGCCGCCGGTAAAGCCGACATCGGTCATCAACGCTTCGCCCGGCCCGTTCACCACGCAGCCGATGATGCTGAGCGACATCGGCGTCTTGATATGCTCCAGCCGCCGCTCCAGCATTTCGACCGTCTTGATCACGTCGAATCCCTGCCGCGCGCAGGACGGGCAGGAAATGATCTGCACGCCCCGGTGGCGCAGACCCAGCGATTTCAGGATCTCGTATCCGACCTTCACCTCCTCCACTGGGTCTGCCGACAACGAGACCCGGATCGTGTCACCGATCCCCATCCACAGCAGGTTGCCAAGGCCGATCGCCGATTTGATCGTGCCGCTGGTCAGCCCGCCCGCCTCCGTGATGCCCAGGTGAATGGGGCAATCGGTCTGTTCGGCCAGCATCTGGTAGGCAGCGGCCGCCATGAAGACATCCGACGCCTTGCAGCTGATCTTGAACTCGTGAAAATCGTTGTCCTGCAGGATCTTGATGTGATC
>CAYWTM010000157.1:0-6469 GCA_964460185.1 uncultured Roseicyclus sp.
GAGATTCTCCGGAGTGACTGGAGTTCAGACGTGTGCTCTTCCGATCTCGTTGGACAGGATCATACCCGGCTCCAGCGGGACGGTCGAGATCGGGCTCAGCCGCTGCGGTCCTTCGTGAACGCCCAGGAACACCCCGACGCCATGTCCGGTACCATGATCGTAGTCGCGCCCCGCCTGCCACAACGGCGCGCGGGCCAGCGCGTCAAGATGCGCGCCTGTGCGCCCGCGCGGCCAGCGCGCGAGATGGATGGCGATCATGCCCCGCAGAACCTGGGTGAAGGCGATCCGTTCTTCGTCACCGACCGCGCCTACAGGCAGGGTGCGGGTGATATCGGTGGTGCCGTCCTCGTATTGCCCTCCGCTGTCGATCAGGAACAGTTGGCCTGGCCGGACCGGGGCGTTGGTGTCCTCGGTGACGCGGTAATGGACGATGGCGCCATTGGGTCCTGCGCCCGCGATGGTGTCAAAACTGATCTCCCGCAATGCGCCGGTTTCGGCGCGGAACCCTTCCAGCGCGCGCACGCAATCGATCTCGGTCAGGCTGCCTTGCGGGGCCTTCGTGTCGAACCAGTGCAGGAACCGCACCATGGCAACCCCATCGCGCAGATGCGCGGCGCGGGTGGCCGCTATTTCGGCCGGATGTTTCAGCGCCTTGGGCATCAGGCACGGATCAGGGCCTTCGACAACACGCGATGGTCCCGCGCTCAACGCGTCCATGGCGGCGAAAGGTGCCGTGGCCGGATCGATCCGGATGCGCCCCTCTTCCGAGGCCAGAACCGCCTCCAGCGCGTCCGGGGCCAGCACCGTGACCGCCTTCGGCAACGCCACATCCCCCAGCTTGTCACTCTCCACGAACAAATCCAGCGCACCGGATCGGCGGACCACCCCCATCGCATGCACCAGCGGCGTGTGGCGCACATCGGCGCCGCGCAGGTTCAACAGCCAGCACAAGCTGTCGGGCTGGGTGATCAGGGCCGCATCATGCCCCGCGTCCGCCAGTGCCGCGGCGATCACGGATAGTTTCGCCGTGGCGCTCGACCCGGCCAGGGCGTCAGGCCATCGGGTCACCTTGCCCATGGGCGGCGCGGGGCGGTCTTGCCAGATCGCGTCGACGAGGTTGGCCACTGGCCGCAATGCGATCTGTCGGGGACCAAGCGCCTTTTCCAGTCTCTGCACCTCCGCCACCGTGTGCAGCCACGGGTCGAACCCCACGACGCCGCCCAGGGGCAGCGCATCGATCAGCCAGGTCTCCAGCGAGGTGTCGGGCCAGGGGACCGGCGTGAACACCTTGGTATCGGTCTGGGACTTGACCTGCACCCGGTAGCGCCCATCGATGAACACCCCGGCAATATCGGCCAGCACGGCGGCAAACCCGGCCGAACCCGTGAACCCCGTCAGCCAGGCAAGCCGCTCATCGGCGGGTGCCACGTATTCGCCCTGAAACCGATCGGCGCGCGGCACAAGGAACCCGTCCAGGCCTTCCGCCGCCATCTGCGCGCGCAGCTGTTCCAGCCGGGGCGGCCCATCACCTGGCCGGGTTGTCGCCTTGAAAGTCTGATACATGCCGTGTTCGTCCCACCCCCAGGAAAAGGCGCATGACGCACCCCATCTTTATCCTTCAAATATGGCCGCCGGAGGCATCCGCCGCTGCCACAGGCGGTGCGGCCTGTGGTGGAGCGGCGCATTTGCCCCGGTCGCCGCGCGCGCAGGCGCAGCCTGCGCGCGCGGCCAGGCGACCGCGTCAGCGGGCGCAATTCCCCTGCAGGCCGCTCAACCGGCGCGTTTGATGCCCATGACACGGGCGCGCGCGCGCGGGTCCGAATCGAACAGCGACGCCAGTTGTTCGGTGATCGCTCCGGCCAGCTGTTCGGCATCGGTGATCGTCACCGCGCGTTCATAGTAACGCGTCACGTCGTGGCCAATGCCGATCGCCAGCAATTCCACCGCGCGCCGCTTTTCCACCATCGCGATGACATCGCGCAGGTGCTTTTCGAGGTAGTTGGCCGGGTTCACCGACAGCGTGCTGTCATCCACCGGCGCCCCGTCCGAGATCACCATCAGGATCTTGCGCGCCTCGGGCCGGTTCACCATCCGCCGATGCGCCCATTCCAGCGCCTCGCCGTCGATATTCTCCTTCAGCAGGCCTTCTTTCATCATCAGGCCCAGGTTGTCGCGTACCCGACGCCAGGGCGCGTCGGCGCTCTTGTAGATGATGTGACGCAAATCGTTCAGGCGGCCCGGAGCCTGCGGGCGCCCCTGTGCCAGCCATTCCTCGCGGGAGCGTCCGCCCTTCCAGGCCCGTGTGGTAAAGCCCAGGATCTCGACCTTGACGCCGCAGCGTTCCAGCGTGCGCGCCAGGACATCCGCACAGATCGCCGCGATCGAGATCGGGCGGCCCCGCATGGATCCGGAATTGTCCAGAAGCAGCGTCACCACCGTGTCACGGAATTCGGTGTCATGTTCGATCTTGAAACTGAGCGGAGTCGTCGGGTTGGCCACGACGCGCGCCAGGCGGCCAGCATCCAGAATGCCTTCTTCCAGGTCGAATTCCCAAGACCGGTTCTGCTGCGCCTGCAACCGCCGTTGCAGCTTGTTGGCAAGACGGCTGACAGCCCCCTTCAGCGGCTCCAGCTGCTGGTCGAGATAGGCGCGCAGACGCTCGAGTTCCTGGGCCTCGGCCAATTCCTCGGCCTTGATTTCCTCGTCATGTTCGGTGGTGAACACCGTGTAGGTCGGATCGGCGTCGGAATGAGGGGCGGGGGGTGGCGGCTCCAGCGGGGATTCGCCGTCGGGCAATTCCTGCTCTTCGGCCTCGTCCATGTCACCCTGGTCGTCCATCTCGACCTGCGCCTGGGATGCGTCTTGCTGCTCGTCCTGGCTGCGTTCGGGATTGGCCTCGGCGTCTTCCTCTTCGCTGTCGTCGTCGCCGGTGGAATCGGGCTGGTCTTCCTCGTCCTCGCCCGCCTCATCCTCCGAGTCGTCATCCATCTGGTCGGGGTCGTCGCCCAACTGGTCGCCATAGCCCAGGTCTTCGATCATCTTCCGGGCGAACCGGGCAAAGGCGGACTGGTCGGTCAACACCTTGTCCAGGTTGTCGAGCGTCCCGTCGCAGCGGTCCTCGATGAAGCCGCGCCACAATTCCATGACATTGGCGGCTTCGGGCGGCAGGGTGCGTCCCGTGGCAAGATGGCGGATCAGGTAGCCCGCGGCGGTTGCAAGCGGGGCGTCGGCCGCATCGCGGACCTCGCCATACCCCTTGCGCCGTGCGTCATGGCCGATCTTGGCGTCGATATTGCCGGCGGTGCCGGGCATGTCGCGGGCGCCCACGGCCTCACACCGGGCCGCTTCCATGGCGTCCATCAGGTCGCGGGCCATGGCGCCCTGGGGTGCATAGCGCGTGGCGGTTCCCACATCGTGATACCGGTGGCGCAAGGCCAGTGCATCGGCCGTGCCGCGCGCCAACAGAACTTCGTCGCGGGTCATGCGGCGGCTGACCTGGGGCAGGCGCACATTGTCGCCCGTCAGGCCCGGAGGGTCGACAGAGAAGGTAACCGCAAGATCAGGATCATCGGCAAGCACGCGCGTGGCCTCGGCCAGGGCCTTCTTGAACGGTTCTGCGGGGTTGTCGGACGGGGTGTGTGCCATGGGCGGAATGTGGCGCTTTGCACGGCGAAGGGCAAGGGCCGCCGCATCATTCGGTGCCACAAGAATCGGGCGCGTCGCAAGATCGGCCGGGCCCACCGGCCCCGATCGCCGGCCGTGCGCGCTCAGAGGTCGACGCGGTCCCCGCAGCTTTGCACGGCCATCATCAGGTCGCGGCCATCATCGGCAGGTGACCGCGACGGCGCCATGCCCCACATCGCCCCGTTGAAGGCGATCCCGCGCGAGATCAGAAGCGGCTCGGACGCCGGATCGGTGCGCCAGTCGCGCAAGATGACCAGATCGGCGCGGTCAACGTCACCATCAGAGGCCAGCAACAGCACCTGTTCGCACCCGTTGCTGTCCTCGACCAGGTCGAAGCAGGCGCTGTCGATCAGCCGGGGCAGAACCAGCGCCTCGGAGAGCGTCATATCCTGAGCATGAACAGGCGGTGCGACCGCGCAGGCAAGCGCCATCAGCGTCAGGTGTGTCATTGCGACCCCTCCAGGAATCTCAGCCGCAATTCGCTGCAAACCTGAAGGGTTGCGGTCAACCCTTCATCCATGACCTCGCCCGAGGCGGTTTGGTTTGCAACAAACCTGTCCAGGTACAATTCGGCCGCAGCGGCAATCAGGGGGTGGATTTCGTCCATCACGGCCTCATCGTCCGCGCCGGTTTCATCTTGACGGATCAGGGTCGCCAAAATGGCCATGTCGACCTCACGAGACAGAGCCGCCCGGCCGATGTCGCTGTCGGCGCCCGCCAACGCGCGAAAGGCCTGGAACACCCCGGCACATTGCACGAAAGGCGCAGTTTCATCGACCGGCGCCAGCGTGGCATTCATCCGGTTTTCGAAATCCGCGGATTGGGTCATGGCGGCAGATCCGGGCCAGATCAGGCACAGGGTGAGGGCAAGCCGTCTCAGCGCTTGAACCAATCGACCTCGGCATTGCCACCGCACAACAGGACGCAGATCCGTTCTCCTTTTTCGGGCACATACGCCCCCGATGTCAGAGCCGCCAGCGCCACCGCGCTACCGGGCTCTCCGATCAGGCGCGTGCCCTCCCACAATCGGTTCGCGGCGTCGAAGACCGCATCATCGGGCAGGATGATCGCCTGGTCCACGTGCTTGCGGATGACCTCGTAGGACAGGGCGCCCAACCGGGGCCCGCCCAGTGAACTGGCCGCTATGCCACTGGCCTGCACGTCGATGTCCGGCCCTTCTCGCAATGACCGTTCCAGCGTGTTGGTGCCTTCGGTCTCGACCGAGACGACCTTGACCCGATCCCCGAACCACGCACAGACGCCACCGATCAGGCCGCCGCCCCCGGTCGAAACGAAGATCGTGTCGAGCCCGCCCATCTGGTCCTCGATCTCGCGCGCGACGGTGCCCTGGCCAGCCAGGGTGGGGGCCGTGTCGTAGGGGTGGACGTCCAGCGCGCCGGTCTGTTCGGCATAGGCCGCGTATTCGGTCATGCAGTTGGCGACCGACCCTTCGGTCAGAACGACCTCGCCGCCGAACATCCGCATGCGTTGCAGTTTCTCTTCCTTGGCGATGGCGCGCGGGACATAGATGCGTGAGCGGTGACCCAGCGTGGTGGCCGCATAGGCCACCGCCGCGCCGTGGTTTCCGCCCGAGGCTGCCACCACGCCCGCCGCGGGCACCTTGCGGCTGAGCATGTTGTTGAACGCTCCGCGCACCTTGAACGATCCCGTCACCTGGGTGTGTTCCAGCTTCAGGGTGATGGGGCAGGGCAGGCCAAGGGCGTCTGCCTCGACCTGCAGAATGGGGGTATGGCGCACCCGTCCCTGTATCAGGGCGGCGGCGGCGGCGATGTCATCTGGTGTTGGATGTGTCATGGACGCGACGATGGACCGGGCGTCGTGCGGCGTCAATTGCCGTGGGCCTAGCTGACCACGAGGGTCGTGCACTGCGCCACCAAACGCGTTGCGGTTTCCCCTGCCCACGGGCTGTTGCGGAACGTGGCGCTCTGAAGAAGGGCGGCGTGCGCGACCTTTGCCTCGAGCCGCCATCCCATGATCCGGCTTTCCTGGCCTTCGGGCGTCATTGCGGCCAGAACCTCCAGAACGATATCGCGTTGGTGTTCGGTCTGGTCCGATGCGGGATCAGACAACAGCCATTGATGTTCCATCTGTGCGGAAAGCCGCCCGGCGCATGTGGCGAAAACCCTGACCGGATCGTCGAACGTGTTGCCCATGGCAAGACCGGGCAGTGTCAGGATGCCCAGACAAAGACCAATTCCAATGGTTCGTTTTCTGCTCACGACTTAAGCAAGACATCAAATATTGCGCCTGTAAAGAATGCAGTTCGAAAACATCGAAAGGTGTGGTTGTGTGGCCAGACCGATGAAATGGCTCCATCCGTCGCACATGCGCGCCGTCCGGCGTGCCGGCATCACCGTCCCGGACATGCAAATGGGGCGGTCCACCGGACCGCCCCACAAGCTGCAGATTGGATGTTTCGGACGTCGGCCCCGCCGCGCGGGCGTTAGCCCAGGCTCATGCTCGCCGCACTCTCCGGCAATTCCTCGTCAAAGCAGCGCTGATAGAACTCGGCCACGGTCTGACGCTCCAGCTCGTCGCATTTGTTGAGGAACGACACCCGGAACGCATAGCCCACATCGCGGAAGATCTCGGCGTTCTGGGCCCAGGTGATGATCGTGCGCGGGCTCATCACGGTGGACAATTCACCATTCATGAAGGCCGTCCGGGTCAGATCGCCCACCGTCACCATCTGGTTCACGGTCTTGCGGCCCTTTTCGGTATTGTAATGCGGATTCTTGGCCAGAACGATCGCGGCCTCGGCGTC
>CAYWTM010000158.1:0-6368 GCA_964460185.1 uncultured Roseicyclus sp.
CAGGCAACGCCAGCCGGTCGAGCGCGGAACGCCATTGGCGGCGGTGCTTATCGCTACGGAATTCGGAAAGCTTGGCCTCGGCAAAGGCGTTCACGCATTCCGCAAAGGTGAACGGCTTGGCCTTCGCGGCCCGCTTGTCTGCCAGAGGGTCGCCGCCCAGCATGGCCTTGCCCCGGTTTTCCAGCGCCAGCTTCCGGGCGGTTGCCAAGGATACAGCGGGCGGGCTGCCCAACCCAAGTTCGGTGCGCTTGCCGCGAATAACGATGCGCTGCACCCATTGCCGCGCGCCGTTCCTGGCCACGCGCAGGAACAAGCCCTGGCCATCGAAATACTTGCCGGGTTCGGTGACGGTTTCCACGAACCGCGCCGACAGCGCTCGTTCCGGTGTCCTGATACCCTCGCCCGCCATCTTATCCCCCATTTCATCCCCCACCTAAACGTGGAACACCCCGGACTATGCAGGAACGCATCGCACAAGGGAAGGGGATAAATACCTATGTTTTCAATACATCTTGGGTCAATCTCGGAACGCGGCGGAAACAATGATGGCGGCCCTACGGGCTGCCATTTCCCCCGTTAGTCATGACACCGCACGGAAACCGCATGGGACAGCGACACGCATCTTGCGGAAGACCACGGCGACGTAGACTGCCTGGAAAGCCCTCGCACGGGTCGCTTTAGCGATCGGAAATCGGGACGACGGTATCCTTGTACCGCCCGTCGATCCCATCCCGCTTGTATGCACAATGCCCGCCAGCAAACGCGCGCGTCCGCTGCCCCTGAGGGGCAGCAGACCGGCGATACAATCCTGCCTTTCGGATCAGAACAGGAACTCGTCGAAGGTCACACCTGCGTCCAGGTTCGCTGTATGGATGAGATCAAGGGGATTGATATCGGAATTGACCGTCACGCTTGAATCAGAGTCGTGGTTGCCGACCACAACGATTATGTCAGTATCCCCGTCATTGTCTAAGTCCATTCCGATGGCGACCTGCTGCGATGGGCCAACCACAATCGATCCGCCCTCCCCGATTGTGGAGTCGCTCCCGGAGTCCAGAAAGATGAATACATCGGTGTCCGGAGAGTCCAGAAAATCGAATTCGATCGGTTGTCCGTCGCCTTCGTTGTCACCAAGCAGGATGAAAGTCGGCGGGCTATCGTCCGACGTCGTGCTCGCCGCGTCCCAATGGATTTTCAGCCTGAAGCTGTCGCCAGAGCTTTCAGACGCGTCGCTCGCGCTTGGCCAAGGGTTGCTTATCTTGAAGGTAACAGTGTCGGACGCGGTGGCGTCGACACCCCCGCCATGGCCAATGCCGAGATTATGCGCAACCTCATGCGCCGTCTCGCCGCCATCGCCGGACGGCTCTTCTTGCCACAAGTAGCCATCATCCCAGTGAAATAGGATCACTGGTGTTTCTGTAGGATTTGCTATGGTATTCGTCGTCATCTTTACATCCCTTGTCTTGATTAACATGGATGCCCTCGGCACGCTGTGCCGCCCCCCGGGCGACTCAAGGAAATATGTAAATCCGATACACAGTCAATTTTTAAGAAATTGGCATTGTGTTGCATATTCACACAGAAAAACGAAAAATCCTTTTGATTCGGCGCTCTTGAATAAAAGTTTGGGATAAAAATGATTGGGTGAAAAAATTTCCATTTTCTTGCGTCAATCGGCTTTTCCACGCACAAAAATCCCAATAACGCCGAATTCATGAGCAAGGCGCAAGATTTTCACGCAACGACTTTGATCTATTGGCGCCACCTCTCCAGCGGAATTGAACCGATAAAATCATCCCGCTTACCCACGCTTTTGTCATGGCTGCCCCGAATGGGTGGCGTGGTTGTATTCCATGGTGAAGATTTGTGCGTCCTGTTGCAGATGCATGAACTCTCGTATCTGAAAATCCAACCGAATAGGGGCCGTTTAAGAAGACGAACGTTCGGATCTCTGCGGCGAACAGGGCGGGTGGTCCGCATGGAGAACTGCTGCGAGTAGTCTGCTGGAACGCCTTCGCGGTCTTCTTGGGGGCAAGGGCCCTGTGTCGGCAACAGACCTGTGCACGATGCCTGCCGTTTGTTCGGTTCGGGCGGTCGTAGGCATTCCGCCCGATAGCTGGCTGTGCCTGTTTCGCCGGGCCGGGGTCCATCGACACGAGGCTATTTGACGGCGGCCAGCTCGGCCGAGGGGCTCAGCGAGGATACCGACACAGGCTGCAAACGCGCATTGCCAAGCCGTGGATGCAATCGGCCCGCGATACCCCACGCAACCAGACATGCCGCACCCGTCGCGACAAAGATGCCCGAAATCGGAGATACAAGCAGGACCAGCCAGGCGACCCCGGGCGTCAGAATGCCCGACACGTCCCGATACGAGGAATAGACCGCCGACATCTCTGTGCGCTCGGACGGTTTTACTGCCATCAGGAATGGAAGACCGGCACAGATATCCAGCAAGATCAGGAAAAAGCTGGCGCAAAACAGCATTACGACCGTGGCCCAGGGCAAACCGGCGGACAGGCCCGCGGCGGAAAACAGGGTTGCGCACACAAGAAACCCCGTGCGCACCGAATACCGTACGGAACGGGCCTTCATCCAGCGCAGCATGACCGGCGACAGGAACAGGGCTGCATTGGTGATCGACAACAAGACCCCGCCCAGTTGATCGCCCAGGTTGTTCTGAGACGCAAAGATCGGCAGGTACACGACATAGGCCCACCACCCGCATGACCGGATGACCGCGAACAACCAGCCGGCAATCAGGCGCGGCTGCCGAAAGAACCGCGCCAGGAACGCCAGCGGATTGGGCGGTGGCCGCGACGCGCGCGTGATCAGTTTGCCATTGCCCAGGCGCATGTAGCCGAACACGCCCAGCATGATTGTCGCCGCACAGGCCGAGATCACGAATGGCGCAGGTTTCCACATGCCCCACAACAAGACGCCCAGCACCGGCCCCACGGTCCACCCAAGCGCGGAATAGAACATCCGCAGTGTCTCGCATTTCCCCAGTTCGATACGGGCAACGTAATCAAGGACATAGGCATTGAAACATACGAAGGTAACGACTGCGGCCAGCGAATTCAGAACCAGCGAAAGCACCATGGCCTCGGGCGTGCCCAGCATCGCCAGCCCCGAGCCCACGACGAAACTGGACGCGCCGATCGCATACATCCAGCGCCTCGGAATGAAGCGGATAAGATACGGCACCGACAGGCCGACCATCAAGGACACGATGCCGATCCCGAAGTAGATCGAACTGATCAGGGCTGCATCGCGCAGCGCGTCATACATGGCCACCGGGTAGACAGAGATCAGGATACCGCGGGTCGCCGCTTCGAACCCGGCAAGGACGGCGAATCCTCTGACAGACGGGGCCGGCGCGTGGCGCAGCCATT
Organism: uncultured Roseicyclus sp.; assembly: GCA_964460185.1. Classification (GTDB taxonomy): domain Bacteria; phylum Pseudomonadota; class Alphaproteobacteria; order Rhodobacterales; family Rhodobacteraceae; genus JAVJPJ01. The sequence continues at coordinate 3,396 of CAYWTM010000158.1, forward strand.
CGGGGATCCGACGTTCAAACATTCAGCAGATGGCACCAGTATTCCAGACCACCATGCACCACGTCCGGTTTTCCATCTGCGCGAGGCGCGACATCCCGGCCTGATCGCGACATGATTATCGGCGTCGGAAACCCCGGGGACCCGATCATGGCGCGCGCCCGTCATGACCCTGCCCCGCCGACCCGCGCCAGGGGTGCCATGGGGGTCGCGCGCGCCCTAGGTTGCGGGGGCCAATCCCAGCAGGGAACGCGCCTCGGCCGTGCTGGCCACCGGGCGTTCGTAGCGGTCGCAAATCTCGACCGTGCGCCGGACAAGCGCCGCATTCGACGGGGCAAGCGTTGCCTTGTCGATCCGCACGTTGTCCTCCAACCCGGTGCGCGCGTGACCGCCCGCAGAGATCGCCCAATCGTTCAGGATGATCTGATTTGCACCGATCCCCGCCGCGCACCATTCCGTGCCGGGGGCCAGGCGCTCGACCGTGCGCACATAGTAATCGAACACATCCCTGTCGGCGGGCATGGCGTTCTTCACCCCCATCACGAACTGGATATACAGTTTGCCCGGCAATTTCCCTTCGTTGTGCAGGGCCACCGCGCGGTGGATATGGCTGAGATCGAAGGCTTCGACCTCGGGCGTGACGCCATAGGTCGTCATCTGCTGGGCCAGCCAGTCGACCAGGTCAGGCGGGTTCTCATAGACGCGCGTCGGAAAATTGTTCGACCCCACGGATAGCGAGGCCATGTCAGGCCGCAAGGACAGCATGCCGCCGCGTTCCTTTCCCGCGCCCGACCGGCCGCCCGTCGACAGCTGGATGATCATGCCGGGGCAGTGTTTTTCGACGCCCTCCTTGAGCCGGGCGAATTTCTCCGGGTCGCTCGAGGGCGTTTCGTCATCGTTGCGCACATGCGCATGACAGATCGCGGCGCCTGCCTCGAATGCCTCTTGCGTGCTTTCAACCTGTTCCGCGACGCTGATCGGCACCGCCGGATTATCCGCCTTGCGCGGGACGGAACCCGTGATCGCGACGCAAATGATGCAGGGTTTGGCCATGCCCGGGTCCTTCAGATGTCAAAAAATACGGTTTCGTCGTCACCCTGAAGCCGGATGTCGAAACGGTAGACCGGCACGCCGTCCCGCAGCGTTCGTTCCGCGATCAGCGTGGCACGGCGGTTTTCCCACTCGATGATGTTGAGCACCGGATCGGTAGCATTCACGGCGGCCTCATCCGCGAAATACATCCGCGTGTTTAGTCCGACATTGATGCCACGCGCGACAATCCAAAGGTTCAGATGCGGGGCCTGAATTGTCCTGTTCCGTCCGGGGGTCGGCCCCGGCTTCACCGTGTCAAATCCCCATTGGCCTGTCTCGAAGTCGGTGATCACACGGCCCCATCCGCGAAACCCCTCTTCGACCTCGCCGCCGCCTTCGGGATGCGCGTAATGGCCGGCCGCGTTGGCCTGCCACACCTCGAGCATCACGTCCTTGACCGGACTGCCCGTGCCGTCGATCACCAGCCCCTCAACCCGGATGCGTTCGCCCGCAGCGTTGGGCCCCGCGATGTCCCACCCAAGTTCGGACTTGTATATATCGAACCCCGCCGCCCCAGGCGCCAGACCGATATGCACATATGGACCCGCAGTCTGAGACGGGGTTTCCTTCAGATAATCAAGCGACTGTGCCATTTTCAATTCCCCTCCAGCCGGTTCTCGAACAGCGTCGAGCGTCGCCCGCGCAGCACAATATCGAACTTGTAGGCAATCGTATCGAGCGGAATGGATGCATTCAGATCCAGCGCCGCCGTCAATTGCGCCACGGCGCCCTGATCGGGGACGGTCTGAATGATGGGGCAGAGCGGGATCAGCGGATCACCCTCGAAATAGCATTGGGTGATCAGGCGCTGTGCGAACCCGGTGCCGAAGATCGACAGGTGAATATGCGCCGGCCTCCAGTTGTTGACGTGATTGCGCCATGGATACGCGCCCGGCTTGACCGTGCGGAAATAGTAGTATCCTGCCGCGTCCGTCATGGTCCTGCCGCAGCCGCCGAAATGCGGGTCGATTGGCGCGATATAGGTGTCTTTCTTGTGCCGGTATCGCCCGCCGGCATTGGCCTGCCAGATCTCGACCAGGGTGTTGGGCACGGGGCGCGCGTTTTCATCCAGCACGCGACCATGCAAGATGATCCTCTCGCCGATCGCACTTTGGCCCGCATCGGCGTAATTGTAGATCAGGTCGTTGTCGGACGGATCGATGTCATCGTGACCGAACACGGGCCCGGTGATGTCGCCGACTGAATTTTCCAGGCTGATCAGGGAATAACGCGGGCTGCGCGCGACCGAGGTCTTGTAGCCCGGCGTATAGGCGGGTGGGTGACGGTCCCGGTCGCGCTGATAGAACTCGGCCTCGGTGGTCATGTCGCCTCTCCCTCCATCTCTGCATAGGTCGCTTTTGCCAGTTTGATGGCATGGTTTGCCTTGGGCACGCCCGCGTAAATGGCCACGTGCAGAAAAGCCTGCATCACATCGTCTTTCGTCGCGCCGGTATTCGCGGTGGCACGAATATGCATCGGAATCTCGTCGAAATTGCCGGTCGCCGCCAGCAACGCCAGTGTCAGCATCGATCGGTCCCGGTGGGTGATCGTGTCGTCCGACCAGACCGTGCCCCAGGCCCCTTCGGCAATCAGGTCCTGAAAGGGTTGATCGAATGCCGTCTTGGCAGCCTCGGCCCTGTCCACATGGGCATCGCCCAAGACACGCCGGCGCGTCGCCATACCGGCCGCGTGCCTGTTGTTTGCGTCGCCACTCATCACGTTCTCCCCGCACGGAGCCCGGCTCGCATGCCCGCCCGCGGCCGTGCAATTTTCCGGCTCTGAGCCCCCCAGAGACATCAATATACCGCGGCAAGGGCAAACGGAACCACCGTTGCGCCAGTCACCCCGACATTGCGAAACCGGCCTTCGCCCTGCACACTCGCC
>CAYWTM010000159.1:0-6314 GCA_964460185.1 uncultured Roseicyclus sp.
GGGCGAGGAAAAGCGCCGCGGCCCGCGCTACACGCCGCTGTCCAAGCGTCAGGACCGTCCGGCGTCGATCCTTTGGCTGGTCAAGTTCCACCCGGAACTGACCGATGGGCAGATCTCGAAACTGGTCGGCACGACCAAGCCGACGATCCAGTCGATCCGCGAGCGGACCCATTGGAACATCTCGAACATCCAGCCGATCGACCCGGTGGCGCTGGGCCTGTGCAAGCAGGTCGAACTGGACGCGGCCGTGCAGAAGGCCAATGCCAAGCGCGCCAAGGACGGCGAAGTGATGACCGATGATGAACGGCGCAAGCTGGTGTCGACCGAGCAGAGCCTGGGCATGGATACCGACGCCAAGATCCCGTCCAACATCTCGGGCCTGGAAACGTTCAGCCTGTCGGACCATGACGACGAAGACGTGGTGCACGGTGCCGGCCTGGATGCCGACAACCTGTTCAACCTGCCGAACAACGATGACGACGAAGATGAGGATGATGACGGGCACCGTCGCTGATCTGGATGCCCTGAACGCAGATGAACGCCCGGTCCGTGTGACCGGGCGTTTTTCGTTCGGCGCGCGCCGGCGCTCATCAACGTGATACCGGGTGCCTATGGCCCCGCAGACCCGTGACGGGTCAGTGCGCGGCGGTGGCCACGCCGTCGAGCAAGGTCCGTCCGCCGTCGATGGTGATGACTTCGCCGGTAATGAACCCGGCCCCGTCAGAGGCCAGGAATTGCACGGCGCCGGTGACTTCGCGGGCCGAGGCGATCCGGCCCATGGGTGTGCATTGCATGATCTCGTCCCGCAGGCCCGAGGTTTCGTTCAGGGATTCCTGCAAGGACGCCGACATCAGCGACCCGAAGGCTATGCCGTTCACCCGGATGTGGTGAGGGGCCAGCGCCAGCGCCAGGCTGCGCGTCGCCTGATCCAGGGCCGCCGCGCCGATTGAATAGGCCATCAGTTCGGGGTGCGTCCGCCGCGCCGCGATGGAGGACACGTTGATGATGGACCCGACCGCCACCTCGTTGGAACGCCCGGTTTCTTCGGCATGTGCGATCATGCGCTTGGCCACCAACTGGCTCAGCCGCAGGGCGGGAAACATGTTCTGGTCCAACAGCGCCTCGACCGTGGTGTCGGTCGGATCCAGCGGATCGGTCTTGAGCACCTGACGGCTTGCATTGACCAGGATGTCGATCTGTTCGAACGCGTCGATGGTGGCCGAGACGAGGTTTTCGATGGTCAGCTTCTCGCGCAGGTCGCCCGCGAAATACCGCACCTGTCCCTTGTCGTCTTCGATATCGCCGCATTCGTCGGCCAATCGCGCCTTGTCACGGTCTGCGAACATCACGTTCGCGCCGCGATCGACGAAATGGCGGGCGATGGCCAGCCCGACACCATTGGCGGCGCCGGTGACGATGGCAGTCTTGCCTTGAATGGAGAGTGACATGAATGGTGTTCCCTGAGGTCAGGCGCGGGTCTGGCGCCTTGGTTTGGATGCCTCGTAGAGCTTGTATCCCTCAAGCTCGCCCATAAGACGCCCGGTCGTGAACGCGTCTTTCAGCGCAGGTTCATAGGGCAGATGGCGATTGGCGACCATGAAAAAACGCCCCCGTGGGGTCAACAGGCGGGCAGCGGCCTGAATGAACGCGCGCCCAAGACCGGGGTCGGCGCGGCGGCCGGTGTGAAAGGGCGGGTTCGACAGCACCACGTCATAGGGCGCATCGGGTTTGAACAGGGCCGCGTCGGCCCAGTGAAACCGCGCGCGCGGGTCGTCGATATTGGCCTTGGCCGCCTCGAGCATGGGGTGGTCGGCTTCGATCAGGTCGAGGGTTTCGATCCCTTCATGCTCGGCCAGAACCTCGGCCGCCACATAACCCCAACCGGCCCCCAGATCGGCGACGCGGCCCGAAAGCTGCGGCAGCAGCGCCACAAGGATCTCCGACCCCCGATCCGGCCCATCCACCGAGAACCCGCCGGGCGCGGTGATATATCCGCCTTCGATCTCGGCCGGTTCGGCGATCCAGTCCATCAGCGCCTCGGGCAGGTGATCGGGCCGTGTCAGCCAGATCAGCTTGCCGTGGGCCTTGGAATAGACATCGTCGACCGGCAGCACGCCTTTCAGGGCCTTCAGAACCGATTCGATGCCTTCCTCCTTGGCGCCATCCACCAGCAGGAGGCCACCGGGCGCGAGATGCACCAGCGCCTCGGCGATGGCCGACAGCGTTCCGGGCTTTGACTTGACGATCTGCACCAAGGCCGCGCCATACTTGCCTTCGGGCGTCAGCGCGGTAGCAAAGCCGCGCGCGGCAAGACGATCGTGGTCCGGTTTGAACCCCTGGACGGCGGTGACCTGATCGGGGGCTGCCAGCATTTCAAGTTCGGCCTCGGCCCGTGGCATCAGTGCCAGCAGGGGGCCGTGAACCGGGGGCAACACACCGGCCTCTTGGGCAAGGGTCCAACGATCATGGGTCATGTCAGGGAACGGGAAAGGACTGAAATCAGTCCTCTTTCTCCATGGTGCATTGCAGAGGGTGTTGGTTGCGGCGGGCGAAATCCATCACCTGCGCCACTTTGGTTTCGGCAATTTCATACGAAAAGACGCCGACCACTGCGACGCCTTTCTTGTGCACGGTCAGCATGATTTCCACGGCCTGCGAATGGGACACGCCAAAGAACCGTTCCAGAACGTGCACGACGAATTCCATCGGCGTGTAATCGTCATTGAGCAACAGCACCTTGTACATCGGCGGGCGCTGCGTCTTTGGTTTGGTCTTGGTGATGACACCGGCTTCGTCCTCGTCCTTGGGGACATCCGCCATCATCTGCCAGGTGTGGGTCTGCATTACGTCTCCAACAGCTGGGGGTGCTTGATCACCCTTGGCTAGGGGCCACTATATAAGCCCGGAACCGATTCCGAAAAGAGGGAGCATGTCTAATGGTTTCAAAGCTGACCACAATCGGCTTCGATGCCGATGACACGCTATGGCACAACGAAAGCTTTTATCGGCTCACGCAGGACCGGTTCGCCGGCTTGCTGGGGGATTATGCAGACCGCGACCACCTGGAGGAACGTTTGCTGGCCGCCGAGGTCAAGAACCTTGGCCAGTACGGGTTCGGCATCAAGGGGTTCATGTTGTCGATGATCGAAACCGCGATCGAAGTGACGGACCGGCGCGTGCCCGCCGATGTGATCGCCGAGATCCTCGAGGCCGGGCAGGACATGCTGCGCCATCCAGTCCACCTGTTGCCACATGCCGAGGATGCGGTGCGCGGACTGGCCGAGACCCACAGGCTTGTCCTGATCACCAAGGGCGATCTGCTGGATCAGGAACGCAAGCTTGCGCAATCGGGGTTGGGCGAGATGTTCGACGGGGTCGAGATCGTGTCGCAAAAGACCCCTGTGACCTATCACGCAGCGTTTGCGCGTCATGGCGACGGGGCCGAGCGGGCGCTGATGGTGGGAAACTCGATGAAATCGGATGTGCTGCCCGCGTTGGAGGCCGGTGCCTGGGGCATTTATGTGCCCCACGGATTGTCCTGGGCCGTGGAACATGCCGACCCGCCCGAGGGCCATGGCCGCTACCGCGAATTGCCCGACCTTGGCGGGCTTGGCGATCTTGTGGCCGAGATCGAGGGGGCGTGACGGCGCGACCGGGTCACACCGCTTTGATGTGGCGCGACCGGGCCAGCGATTGACCCGGCCCGCCCATTGGCCCAAAGCTGCCGCCCCATGATCGATGCTGCCATCCTGCCCCTACAACGCCGCCTGCTGGAAGCGCCTGCCGCGCGCCTGGCCGGTCTTGGGCTGCGGGCGGACCAGATCACACTGGCCGGGTGCGCGGTCGGCCTGTTGGCGGCGGGTGCTGCGGCGCTGGGACTTTTCTGGCTGGCGCTGGTCGGGCTATTGCTGAACCGGCTGGCCGACGGCCTGGACGGCGCGGTGGCGCGCGTGACCGGCCCGACGGATCGGGGGGCGTTTCTGGATATCGCGCTGGACTACGTGTTCTACGTGACCTTTCCGTTGGGGTTCGTGTTGGCGGACCCGGCGGCGAACGCCCTGCCCGGCGCGCTTTTGGTGGGCAGTTTCGTGCTGTCGGGCACGTCGTTCCTTGCGTTCTCGGCGATAGCAGCCAAACGCGGGTTACGGGCTGCGGATTATCCTTCGAAAGGCATCTATTACCTTGGCGGCCTGACCGAAGGGTTCGAGACGATCGCGATCTTCGCGGCGTTCTGCGTGGTCCCGGAGGCGTTTCCGATTCTGGCTGTCGTGTACGCCGTCGCCTGCACCGTGACGGCAATCACGCGGTATATGGCGGGGTGGCGCGCCTTCGGGGGGTAGCGGAAAGGCCCGCGCTGCGGTGCGGTCAGGCGACCTTGAGGACGATCTTGCCGATATGCTGGCTGGATTCCATGCGCGCATGGGCTGCGGCTGCATCCTCCAGCTCAAAGACCTGGTCCATCACCGGTGCGATACGGCCCGCCGACAACAGGGGCCAGACCTGTTCGGCCAGCCCCGCCGCGATATCAGCCTTGGCGGCATCCGATTGCGGGCGCAGGGTGGAACCGGTGATGGTCAGCCTGCGGACCATGAGTTGCGCAAAGTTCAGCTCCACCTTGGGGCCTTGCAAGAACGCGATCTGCACCAGTCGTCCGTCATCGGCCAGCGCCCTGACGTTGCGCGGCAGGTAGTCGCCCCCGACCATGTCGAGGATCAGGTCGGCGCCACCTGCGGCGCGCAGCACATCCACGAAATCCTCATCTTGGTAATTGATCGCCCGCTCGGCCCCCAGACCCAGGCAGGCGGCGCATTTGTCATCGGATCCGGCGGTCGCGAAGACGCGCGCGCCGAAATGGCTGGCCAACTGGATCGCCGTCGTGCCGATACCCGACGAGCCGCCATGGACCAGGAACCGTTCCCCCGCCTTCAGGCGGCCGCGCAGGACCACGTTGGTCCAGACGGTAAAGAACGTCTCGCACAGGGCGGCGGCCTGCGCCATCGACAGGCCATCGGGGATGGGAAGGGCATGATCCTGGTGGGTCACGACGTATTCGGCATAGCCCCCCCCCGGCAACAGCGCGCAGACCGCGTCGCCCACCTTCCATTTCTGAACACCGGGGCCGACGGCGGCGACAATGCCCGACGCCTCGAGCCCCGGCAGGTCGGATGCGCCGGGGGGCGGGGCGTAATTGCCCGCACGCTGAAGCGCATCGGGCCGGTTCACGCCCGCATGATCGACGGCGATCAGGATCTGACCCGCCACCGGCGCAGGCACGGGCCGTGTCGCGGGTTTCAGAACCTCCGGGCCGCCGGGCTGCGTGATCTCGATTGCGCGCATGGTATCTGGCATCTGTGGCATCCTCCGTCTCGGGCCTGGCCCTCAGGTGTGGCGGGTTCGAACCGGAACGGCAAGGCCTGCGGACAGCCAAAGGCCACGATCAGGGGCGCGGCCCCCAGCGGCCGGGCAGGTCCGCCGGCGCGGCGGATGAGGGGGCCTTGATGCGGCTGGCCAACCATTCGGGTCCGGCCAGAAACGGCTTGAGAAACTGGCTCTTGCGCACCTGCCCCTTGATCTTTTCGATCTGCATGACCCCGTCGATTCGCCGATCCAGGAACCCCCATGTGGCCGTGTGGTCCATCGACTGATCGCCAAGCCAATACAGGACGGTCGACGAGTAAACCCCCGAAAGCGTGGCCCTCTTGGTGTACCAGTTCAGATCATCGGAGGTGTCGCCAAGCGTCGTCCAGATCGCATCGGCGGTCTGCCACAGCGCCCTGGCCCCGTCGCCGGCATGCATGGGCAGCGCAAACAGTGTCAGACCCCGGCGAACGGCCTCCTTGTCGTGTTCCACCAGTTCCAGCCGCACGCGGATCGCGTGGGCGATCCGGTCGCGGAACCGCAACGCGGTCAGATCGGTCGCCTTGAGCCGTTCCACCATCGCCGCATCGCCGCGTGCGTGAAAGGCAAGCGCCAGGTCAACTGCGCCACGGGGGCAGATCGCGCGCGCCTCGCCATCGGTGAGGCCCGCGTCGACGGCAGCGGCGCGAAAGCTTGCCTCGGACCAACCATCAAAGGGGACATGCATCAGCGCGGCATCGATCAGGCGCGTTCTGGCGTCGGGTATCCGGGTGTCTTCGGTCATGGCAATAGGCCTTTCTCACGGTGAACGGTCACGGTGGACAAGGTAGGGGCGCTTTGCTATACGGCCACTTCCTGCTTCATCTTGCAACTCTAACTTAGGAAGGTGGTGACACCAGAATGCAGGTCAGTGTTCGCGACAACAATGTCGATCAGGCGCTCCGTGCCCTGAAGAA
>CAYWTM010000160.1:0-6123 GCA_964460185.1 uncultured Roseicyclus sp.
GCGCCTGTTCAAACCCTCACCCGACGCGACCATCGCCATACGCGGCGCAGACTGACCTGAGGGCTCGATAGCCCTCGGCCAGGGCCATGCTTGCGATTGTCGCACGTTCGGGATCGTCCGTGTGCAGACGGGTGGCGGGACCGCGCACCGGGGCCGGGCCGCGCCGATCACGGGCCATGATACGGCCCCGCCAAGACCGTGACGCCGGGATGTTGCGTCGGGGCCCGGTCAGGGTGGCAGGAATCGAGGGGTCTTTGTCCTAACGGTCACCGCCGGTTTCGGCCTATTGTCGGACCATGGACAAGACGCCAACATATCAGTCAGACCAGCGGATGCGCAGCGTGGTCATGGTCACCTACCCGGATGCCCATATCCTCGACGTTGTCGGCCCGCTCGAGGTCTTGACCGGGACCAAGTTCTTCCTGCCCGATGGGCCCGACCCCTACGTCATATCCGTCGTTGCTGCACAAGCGGGACCGGTTTCGACGACGTCGGGATTGACCCTGACCGCGCACAGGTCCTTTGCCGACGCCGTCAAGGACACCGACCAGATCGACACACTGATCATCAGTGGCGGCCATGGAACCATGGCCGCGATCGAAGACAAGGGGCTGCTGGACTTCGTGCGCCATGCCGCGGCGCGGTCGCGTCGGGTCGTGTCGATCTGCACGGGCGCGATGATCCTGGCCGAGATCGGCCTACTGGACGGAAAACGCGTCAGCACGCACTGGTGGTGGTGCCCGATCCTGGAACAACGCCATCCCGCGGTCCTGGTGGACCGCGATGCGATCTACGTGCGCGATGGCAATATCTGGACCTCGGCCGGTGTGACCGCGGGGATGGACCTGGCCCTGGCATTGGTCGAGATGGACTGGGGTCACGATATCGCGCTGCAGGTCGCGCGCTACAATGTCATGTACATGATGCGCCCCGGAGGTCAGTCCCAGTTCAGCGCGCACCTGGTGGCGCAGCGCGCCGAAGATCCGGCCATCAACGCGTCGCTGGATTACATCCTTGCCAATCCGGGCGATCCCTTGACGGTGACCGCGCTGGCGGCCCGTGCCGGCCTGTCCGAACGGACCTTTGCGCGCCGGTTCAAGGATGAGACGGAAATGACCCCCGCGGCCTACGTGGAAACGGCCCGGGTTCAGGCCGCCCGCGTGGCGCTGGAAACGACGGGCACCGGTGTCGAACAGATCGCATTGCAGGCAGGGTTTCAGAACGCCGAGCGCATGCGCCGTGCCTTTCAGCGGCATCTGGGCGTATCGGCGTCGGACTACCGGGACCGGTTTCGCGGGCCCGGTGCAGGCGTCGCCCTGATCCGCGACGGTCCCGGTCCCGACTGACCCGCGACGCACCCGACAACCTCGGAAATCCCCCCCTCCGCCGCAGGCTTCGCGTTTGCGCGCCCGCGTTCTTGTTTTCAACATTCAAGGAAAGGAACCCTGGATGACACATCTCCCCTATCGTCGTCACACCCGACTGGCCGGTGTCTATTCCCTTGCGGATCTGCTGGCCGGTGCATGGACCGCACGTGCCGGTTCGCCATCGCTGCCGACATCCGCGCGGCTGAGGCGGGACGTCGGCCTGCCGGCACTGGACGACGAGCGCCCCTTTTACACGCCATTCGGCCGAAAGCTCTGACAGGCGGTCGTGTCGGCCCGCAGCGGCGCCCGAACCTGTCGCATCCCATTGAAACGTCGAACAGAAAGGACACATCATGCAAACAGTCTTCATCGCAGGCGCTACCGGTTATCTCGGCCGCTACCTGTGTTCCGAATACCGCCGGCGTGGCTGGCGGGTCACCGCGCTGGTGCGCGACGCCGAACGGGCGCAAGACCTTGACGCGGACACCCTGATCGAGGCCGAAGCGACCCGGCCCCAAACCCTGGCAGGCGTCATGACCGGGGCCGAGCTGGTGATATCGGCGCTTGGCATCACACGGCAGGCGGATGGGCCGGGATATTGGGATGTCGACTATCAGGCGAACCTCAACCTGCTGATCGAGGCGCGGCGCGCCGGGGTGAAGCGCTTTGCCTATGTCCATGTGCTGAACGCGGCAGAGATGCGCCAGGTGCCGCTGGTGGCGGCGAAATCGGCGTTCGTTCAAGTGTTGCGCGAGTCCGATATCGCCGCGACCGTCATTGCGCCTTCGGGCTATTTCTCGGACATGGCCGATATCCTGGCGGCGGCGCGGTTCGGTCGCATGTGGTTGTTCAGGTCCGGCACGCACCGGATAAACCCGATCCACGGGGCCGATCTGGCCGCCGCGAGTGCGGATGCCATCGCCCAAGGCCGCGGTTGGCTGGACGTGGGCGGGCCCGACGTCTTCAGCCAGGCCGACCTGGCGCAAGCGGCCTTTGCCGCCCTCGGCAAACCCGCGAAGATCACCTGGTTGCCCGACTGGATCCGTCGCGCCGTTTTGGTGCTTCTGCCGCGCCTGACCCCGCGCCGCATCCATGGTCCTGCGCAGTTCTTCCTGACAGCGGTCGGGCTGGACATGGTCGGCGCGCCCCATGGCACCCGGCACCTGGAGGCGCATTTCGCGGCGCTTGCCGATCCGGCACAGCGCCAGGCATAGGGCAGACCCATGACACGATCGCCTGATTTGGAACGCATCGGCGGCCTGGCCGCGCTTGTGTGCGCGGCGACCTACATGGTCGGCTTCGCGTTGCTCGTGACCGTGCTTGCCCCGCTTGGTTACGGAAGCATTGATATCGACCCGAGTTCCGTGGTCGCGTTCATCGACGAACACCCCGGCGTTCTGATCGCCTGGAACACCACGATCTATGTGGTCAACGCGCTGGCGCTTGCAGTGCTGGTCGCGGCGATGTCGCGGCGTCTGACCAGGGCGACACCCGGTTGGGCGCAGGTTACCCGGGGCCTTGGCCTGATCTGGGCCGCGCTGGTTCTGGGGGCGGGCATGATCGCCAATGTCGCGGTCGAACGGGCGGCGCATGTCTATGCCACCGACCCTGGGGCCGCTGCCGACCTCTGGGCCATCTTGCATTCCGTCGAACTTGGTCTCGGCGGCGGCAACGAGATCGCCGGCGGGGCCTGGATCCTTTGCGTCAGCCTTGCCGGGCTTGCCGGGCGCAGCCTGCCCCGTTCCGTCGGCGCGCTCGGCCTGGTGACGGGTCTGGGGGGGCTTGCAACCGTCGTTCCGGCCCTCGGGGATGCCGCCGGTGCCGTCTTCGGCCTGGGCGCGATCGCGTGGTTCATCGCGGTTGGCCTGTCCCTGGCCCCTGGTCGCCACGCGGCGGCATGACCCGAATGACGGACCGAAAGGAGGATCCGATGTCACCACTTTCCAAAGACCTGCAAGACCTGATTGATGCAGAGGCCGCCAAGGCCAATACGCACAGCGTGCTGCTTGCCGTGCAATCCGGCGACGGTCGGATCGATTTCAGGGGCGGTGCGGGGGGCCCTGCAGACGCGCGGTTCTACATCGCCAGTGTCACCAAGATGTTCACGGCGACGTTGATCCTGCAGCTGAGGGACCAGGGTCTGATCGACCTCGATACGACCGCGCAAAGCATCCTGAGGCAGTATGACCTGTCCGACCTTCACGTGATCAAGGGCCGCGCCCTTGGACCGCAGCTGACCATCCGTCACCTGCTCCACCAGACGTCAGGTCTGGCCGATTACTATGAACAGGACGTGGCGATCGCGCTCAAGACAGGCACCGATCAGGCCTATGACCTGAATGATGTTCTGCGCATGACGCGGGCCCTGCCCCCCCAGGCGCCGCCCGATAGCGGCAGATCCCATTACTCGGACACCAACTGGCAGCTGCTTGGCGCGATCATCGAGACGGTGACGGAACGGCCTTTCGGCGATGTCGTGCAAAGCCGGATCTGCGGGCCTTTGGGACTGAAACAGACCTCGGTCCCGGGGCAAGTCCACCCGGACCAGCCTGCGCCGCTGACACTCTTCAATCGGTCAAGACCGCTTCACGTGCCATTGACCCTGTCCAGCATGGGCCCCGATGGCGGGATCGTGTCATCGCTGGATGACATGTTGGCATTTCTGAAGGCCTATATGGGCAACGCGCTGTTCGACCCGTGCAACGAGGCCGAGGCGCGGGCCTTCAACAAGCTGTTCTTTCCGATCCAATACGGGTTCGGCCTGATGCGGTTCAAGCTGCCGCGCTGGATGAACCTGTTTCGCGAAACGCCGGAGTTCATCGGACACTCGGGCGCATGCGGCTCGTTCGCCTTTCATGCGCCGGCGGCAGACATCTACCTGACGGGGACATTCAACCAGCTCGATGCCCCGAAACGACCCTTCGCCTTCATGATGCGTGTGGCGCAGGCGATCGAAAGACACGGGGCGCGGAAATGACGACAGTCCTCGAACTCGGGGCGTCGCTCCCGTTGGTGGCGGCTCATTTCCGGCCCGCGCTTTTGGTGGGCGGCGCGTGTTACCGGCTTTCGGGCCGTGCATGTCGATGGGCCGGGTTCTGCGAACGGATACCGGCCGGATCGGTGCGGCGGTGGCCGCGCTCGACAGCCCCGCACCGGCATGTGTTACCGCCCGATGAAATCCGCGCGCCGCTCCAGCAGGCTTTCGTAAAGGAAATCCACGAACAGCCGGACCCGCTGCACCCGGCGCAGGTCGCCATGCATCAGCACCCAGGTCGACCGGCTCTGATCAAGGTCTGTTCCCGGCACCCTTTGCAATTCGGGAAAGACGCTTTGCACCCAGGCCGCGAGGAAAGCCATGCCTGCCCCGGCGCGGGCCAGATGCATGTGCATGGCGGGATCGGGAATGGCATGGCGCACCGTTGCGCGCGGGTATGGTGAGGCGGCGATCATGGCCTGCATTTCCGGCACCTCGCCATAGCCGAGCCAGGTCAGCCCCTCGCCCCGCGGGCCTGCGTCGTGCAGATGCGTGTCGATATAGCCGCGAGAGGCGAAGACACCGATCGAAAGGGGGAACAGCTTGCGCCCCACCGCATCGCCGCTGAGGTCGCGCACATGCCGGATCGAGACATCGGTTTCGAGCTTTTCAATCGAGTCGATGGCGTAGGACAGGTTCATGTCGATGTGGATATCGGGATAGAGCGACAGGAATTCCCCCAGGACCGGGGCCAGCAGGAAATGCGCGGTCATCGGATCCACCGACAGGCGAATACGCCCCGCCGCCTCGCTGTCGAGCCCGCGCACGGCGTTGAACCCCTTGCGCAAGGAGGCCTCGGCCTCAAGCGCCTGGGGCAGCAGCTTGCGCCCCGCCGCCGACAGGTTCAGCCCCCCCGCGCTGCGCCGGAACAGCTGCACGCCCAGTTGGGCCTCCAGCCCCTCGACCTGTCGCCGCACGGTGGCATGGGTGCCGTCAAGCTGATCGGCAGCCCCCCGCAAAGAGCCCGCCCTCGCAACGGCCAGAAAGGCCGGAAGAGATTTCCAATCCATCATGTGGAACGATTATGAACCATAGTGGTTTGATAATGGCAATGTGCGGTTCGTAAATGGTCCGATATCTGATGCGCACTCACACGTAAAGGACGATACCATGACCACCACCCTCACCGCCTGGAGCATTCCTCGCTACGGCTCCCCCGAGGTCCTCACCCCTGTCAGCCGCCCGATTCCCAATCCTGGCCCCGGTGAGATCCTGATCCGCATCCGCGCCTCTGCGGTGTCGCGCGCCGATGGCATGATGCGCGCCGGCAAGCCCCGCTTTGCACGTCCTTTCCTTGGCCTGCGCGGCCCGCGTCACAACCTGTCGGGCACCGGGCTCTCGGGCGAGGTGATCGCCGTGGGCGCCGATGTCGCCCGGTTTGCGGTGGGCGACGCCGTCTTCGGCGAGACGGGGCTGAAATTCGGGGCAAATGCCAGCCATATCTGCCTCGACGCGTCCGGGGTGCTGATGCCCAAACCCGAAAGCCTGTCCCATGAAGAGGCCGCCGTGATGTGCGATGGGCCGCTGACGTCGCTGAATTTCCTGCGCGAGGTGGCCGAGTTGCGTGCGGGCGAGAAGGTTCTGATCCTCGGCGCCTCGGGCAGCCTCGGCAGTGCGGCGGTGCAGATTGCCGCGGCAATGGGGGCCGACGTGACCGGCACCAGCAGCGCCCGCAACGCCGACATGGTGGCCGCACTCGGGGCCGGCCGGGTCATCGACTAC
>CAYWTM010000161.1:0-6105 GCA_964460185.1 uncultured Roseicyclus sp.
GCGCCTGTTCAAACCCTCACCCGACGCGACCATCGCCATACGCGGCGCAGACTGAACGCACCAAATCATATCCTGAATCGGGGAGGCGCTTGCGCCTCCCCTTTTTCTTTTCGTAAATACCCGGGCTGCCGGCATGCCGCCCGGCGGCACTATGTCCGGGCGCGAGGCTGATGCAGACACTGACCCAATCGCCGACCGATCCCGCCTTTGTCCAGGACCCCTACCCGTTCTATGCCCGTGCGCGGGCGGCCGGGCCGCTGGCGATCTGGTCTGACTACCGGATGCCCATGGCAACCACCCATGCCGCCGTCAGCGCGATCTTGCGTGACCGCCGGTTCGGCCGCGAACCCGTGGAACCGCGCGCCATTCCCGGCCACCTCGCGCCCTTTTACGCGGTCGAGGCCCATTCCATGCTGGAACTGGAGCCGCCGCGCCACACGCGCCTGCGCGCGCTGGTTCTGCGCGCCTTTACCGGGCGGCGGATCAAGGCCCTGGCCCCCGAGATCGCGCAGCTCTGCCAGGATCTGATCGCGCGGTTTCCCGACGGCCCCTTGGATTTGCTGGATGCCTATTGCCGGCCTATCCCCGTCATCATAATCGCCCGCCTGCTGGGCGTGCCGGAAACCATGGCGGATGACCTGCTACGCTGGTCCAACGCGATGGTGATGATGTACCAGGCCCGCCGGACCCGCGCCGAGGAAGACGCCGCCGTCGCCGCGACCGAGGAATTCGTGACCTTCCTGCGCGACTACGTGGACCGGCGGCGCAACGATCCGCGCGACGACCTGATCTCGCATCTTATCGCGGCCGAGCAAGATGGCGAGCGCCTGTCGACCGACGAGTTGATCACCACCTGCATCTTGCTGTTGAACGCGGGGCACGAGGCCACGGTCCATACGCTTGGCAATGGCATCAAGCTGTGCCTCGAGACCGGCGCGCGCCCCGCTGCCGACGCGGCACCGCTGGTCGAGGAAATCCTGCGCTACGATCCACCCCTGCACATGTTCACCCGGTGGGCCTACGAGGATGTCACGCTGTTCGGGCACGAATTCCGGCGCGGTGACGAGGTGGGGCTGCTGTTGGCCTCGGCCGGGCGGGACGAGGCCGTGTATGCCTGCGCGGGAGAGTTCCGACCGGAACGCAGCGACGGTCCTGCGAACCTGGCCTTCGGGGCGGGCCTCCATTTCTGCGTGGGCGCGCCACTTGCGCGGCTCGAATTGCAAATCGCGATCCCTGCGATCTTTGCCGCCTGCCCCGGTCTGACGCTGGCGGCACCGCCGTCTTACGCGAATATCTACCATTTCCACGGGCTTGATGGGTTGCCGGTCACCCGTTGACTGGCGCGTGTTGAACCTTGCGCAGGCCCCGGCGCGTGCTAGGCTCGCGTTGGGGATCTTCGGAACAGGATGGCGCGGCATGCTGAACGTTCGAACCACGATTGTCCTTGGAGGCCTGTTGCTGGCGGGCTGTAGCGGCGGCGGGACGGTATATTACGCATCCGGCGTGGACCTCGCGACCCGGGATGCCGATTTCGGAGCCTGCCAGGCCCAGGCCCGGATGGATTTTCCGATCAGGACCGAAACGCGGTTCACCACCCGTTTTTTCAGGCCCCCAACCCGGACCTGCACCGCCGATGGCAGTTGCAGCATTACGCCTGGATATTGGGAGGGCGGGGAAAGATATACGGTCGACGTAAACGCCGACGATCGCCAGGTCGCCACGCGCGCCTGCATGGGATCGCGCGGTTATGCGCGCGTCGGCCTGCCGGTGTGCGCCCCCGAAACGGCGGTGCGCATGTCCACGATCATGCCACCCCTCGCGGATGGCACCTGCTTGTACAATGCCGGTCCGGGCGCGCCGCTGATCGTGAACCCGGTCACCCCCTGAGGCGCCCCTAGTCGTCCGACACCTGCGCCACCCGTGCGCCGGATTTGTTCGTCGTCACCACGCCAAGCGATTTCAGCTTGCGGTGCAGGGCAGACCGTTCCATCCCGACAAAGCTGGCCGTCCGCGAGATGTTGCCGCCGAAGCGGTTGATCTGAGCCATCAGGTATTGCCTCTCGAACAATTCGCGCGCCTCGCGCAGCGGCAACGTGGTCAGCGTGGCCGACAGGGATACGCCATCCTCATCGCTGCTGGTAGCCTCGGTCTGACCGGGCAGATCGCGCGCCTCGATCGGACCGGTCCCCTCGCCCAGGATCAGCACCCGTTCAATGACGTTGCGCAACTGCCGGACATTTCCGGGCCAGCGCATGGTTTGCAGCATCGCGACCGCGTCATCGCCCAGTTCCCGCAAGGGCAACCCCTGGTCGCGGTTGAATTCAGCGATGAAATGACGGGCCAGTTCGGGGATGTCATCGCGGCGGTCCTCAAGGCTTGGCACCTCGATGGGGACCACGTTCAGCCGATGAAACAGTTCCTCCCGGAAGGTGCCCGCCTCGATCTCCGTGGCCAAATCACGGGAGGTTGAGGATATGACCCGCAGGTCAACCCTCACCTTTGCCGTGCCCCCGACACGGGTAAAGCTTTGGTCGACCAGCACGCGCAGGATCTTGGATTGCGTGCCAAGCGGCATGTCTGCGACCTCGTCGAAATAGATCACGCCGCCATGGGCCTGTTCCAACAGACCCTGTTCGACACCCCGTTCCGCCGTTTCGCGGCCGAACAGGACCTCTTCCATGTGGTCGGGCTGGATCGAGGCGGAACTGACGATCACGAAAGGTGCATCGGCCCGGTTGGATTCGGCATGCACATAGCGTGCCGCCACTTCCTTGCCCGCGCCGGGCCCGCCGGTCAGCATCACCCGACCATTGGATTTCGTGACCTTGTCGAGCTGCGATTTCATCGTGCGGAACGCCACGCCCGAGCCCATCATCTGCGTGCCCTTGCCGTCCTGCCGGCGCAGGGCGGAGTTTTCGCGGCGCAAACGGGATGTTTCCATCGCGCGGCGGATCACGACCATCAACTGATCGATATTGAAAGGCTTTTCGATGAAGTCATAGGCGCCTTGCTTGATCGCGGCGACGGCGATCTCGATGTTGCCATGGCCTGAAATGATGACCACCGGCACCTCGGGATTGTCGCGTTTCACATGGCCCAGGATATCGATCCCGTCCATGTTTGAGTCCTTGAGCCAGATATCCAGGATCATCAGGCCGGGGGCTGCCTTGTTCAGCTCGGCCATCGCCTCGTCCGACGTGCCCGCCATGCGGGTGACAAAGCCTTCGTCCTGCAAGATATCGCAAATCAATTCACGGATATCGCGCTCGTCATCGACGACCAGAATATCGCTCATGTTGTCTCCTCACTGGGCAAAATGGGTAGAGTGACGCGCGCCATGGCCCCGGAATGTGCGCCGTCCTCGAACGGATCGGCATCCACAAGCTCAAGCTCGCCCCCGTGTTCTTCTATGATCTTCTTGACGATCGGCAGGCCAAGCCCCGTGCCTTTTTCGCGGGTCGTCACGTATGGCTCGAACAATTTCGCACGGTCCGCAGGCAGGCCTATGCCATTGTCGGCAATCGTGATGACAGCCACACCGTCGCCAAGCGTGAGCACCACGCGCAGTTGCGGCACATGCCCATCGGGCGCACCTTTTTCCTGCAACGTTTCAATGGCTTCGCCACCATTCTTCATGAGGTTGGTGAAAGCCTGGCCGATCATGGTGGCGTCCAGTTCGGCCATCACCGGCGCATCGGGGATGTCGAAGGCGAATGTCACATCGGGCTGGCCCGCGCGCTGCAAGGTCACCGCTTCGCGCAGGAGTTGCGCCAGATCCTCGACCCGCGTCTCGGGCTCGGGCATACGGGCGAACTTCGAAAACTCGTCCACGATCCGCCGCAGATCGTTGGTCTGGCGCACGATGACCTCGGTCATCTGCTCAAGTGATGCCTGATCTTCGCCCTCCATCATCTTGGCAAACTTACGTTTTATCCGTTCCGCACTTAGCTGGATGGGGGTGAGCGGATTCTTGATCTCGTGGGCGATGCGACGGGCGACATCGCCCCAGGCGGCCATACGCTGTGCGCTGACCAGCTGCGTGACATCGTCAAAGGCGACCACGTATCCTTCCAGCGCCCCGTCAGAGGTGCGCCGCGTGGCCATGCGCACCAGCAGGCTTTCTTGTTTGCCGCCTCGTGTGAGCTTGATTTCTTCCTGCACCGTTTGCCCGGTGCTACGCTGCAGGCGTTCGAACAACTGCTCGAATTCCGGGATCGCCGCCTCAAGGCTCAGGCCGTTGTCACGCTGTTCGACCAGCGACAACAGCCGGATGGCAGACCGGTTCATGAAATCCACGCGGCCCTGCCCGTTCAGACCGATCACCCCCGCAGTGACGGAGCCCAGAACGGAATCGAACAACCGCCGGCGGCGTTCGGTCGCTTCGTTCTGTTCGATCAGCGTCTCGCGCTGCGCCTTCAACTGGCGGGTCATCTGGTTGAACAACCGGCCAAGCATGGCGATTTCATCGTCACCGCTTTCCTCGGGCACGCGCACGTCCAGATCGCCCTGCCCAACGCGCTGCGCCGCGCCCGCAAGCTGCCCGACGGGGCGCGACAGGCGTTCCGCGAACCACAGCCCCAACCAGATCGCAGCCAGCACCAGGATGATCGCAAATCCCAGGTAAAGCAGGCCGAAATCAAAAAGGATACTGCCGCGATCGGCCTCAAGCTGCCGATACAGCCGCACCGTCTGCTGCGTTTCATCCAGCAAGGCAAGGATGTCACCGTCGACCTCCCGACTGACGTAAAGGTAGCGGTCGGGAAACGCATCGAGACGGTAAAGGGCGCGAAACTCGTCCTGCGCCCGATCTTCGATCAGCACCAGATCGCCGGCTTCCGCACGGGTGATTTCATCGATCGAGGGGCTGTCGTAATCGAACAGGTAACTGCTTTCCCCCCGGGCCACGATCTCGCGTCCGCCATCGATCACGAAGGCTTCGCGCAGGCCGCGCTGCACCCGCCCCTGCCCCTCGCTCAACAATTGGCGCAGGTCACCATCGCTCAACAAGACCGAGGCACGGCGGTTCACGTTGATGAACGCCGCCAGCGCCATCGTATCCGTCGTCAGGTCGTCGCGGTGTTCCTGGCTGTAGGCCACGGCCGCATCCACCGAGTTGCCAAGCGCGGACGATACTCGGTCGGAAAACCACCCCTCGAGGCCGATATTGACGGTAATCGTCGCGAATACCGCCACGAGAATCGTTGGAACAAGGGCCACGATGCCAAAGACACCCGTCAGCCGCAGATGCAGACGCGACCCCGCCGATTGCGCGCGCCGCGAGGCCACGATCCGCGCCACTTCGCGCAGCACAAGCGCCGCCACCAGAAGGATGTAGACAAGGTCGGCCAGCAAGATCAGCCGCAGGCCCGGAGCGGCGGCCAGATCGGCCAGCGGCCCAAGCACGAGAAAGGTCACAACGGCCAGTGCCGGCCCGAGGATCACCAACCCGAAGGTGCCCGCGCTGCGCAGGCTCGAATTTTCCTTAAGCCGCCACAAACGGTCAATCAGACCGGGCGTTGATCTGTCCGCGGGATCGTCCACGGGCTGCTCCCCCACTAGGTCGTATGGTCGAAACGGGCGTGTCGCCAGTCTGCCACGCGACTGTTGCGGGTTTACATCAACTTGCGCCGCCGAGTCACGCGGATATCGAGATCGGTGATCTTTTTGCGCAAGGTATTGCGGTTGATGCCCAGAAGATCCGCACATTTAGCCTGATTGCCCCCTGTGGCATCCAGGGCAATCTCGATCAGCGGCGTCTCGACTTCGCGAAGAATCCGCGTGTAAAGGCCCGGTGGCGGCAACACCCCGCCATGCAGGTCGAAATACCGGCGCAGATGCTTGGCCACCGAGGCGGACAACTTGTCCCCCTCGCCGCCGCCCATCAGGGGTTCGATCGCGGGCTGGTTGCCCAGAACCGCCTCGACCTCGATCTTGCCGATTTCCTCGGACTGGCTGGTGACGGTCAGGCGGCGGATGGTGTTTTCCAGTTGCCGCACATTGCCGGGCCAGGAATAGGCGCGCACCAGGTCCATGGCGTCAGGCGAAAACCGGCGCAGGGCCAGGCCATCGCGTTCCGCACGCACCAGAAAATGGCTGGCCAGCAGC
>CAYWTM010000162.1:0-5943 GCA_964460185.1 uncultured Roseicyclus sp.
CAAGCTGAAGCATCCGAGCCGCAGCAGGAAGTTGCGGAGTTTCCTGGATCAGTGATGAGACAGCGAAGAGTAACTCCACTCACAAGGAAACGAGCTTTCGAAACCATAAAGATCGTCTCTAGCGCTGCGATGGCTGGCGAAATAGCCATTAGTTACTCGGATTTGGCTGAACGTCTTGGAATGCCAAATGACACGGGTCGCGGTCTCGGCCCAATTCTTGACGAAGCAGCAGCGATGTGTCGGGAGCACGACGTGCCCGATGTTTCCAGTCTCATAGTAACAAAAGCATCTTTGGATGCCGGTCGCCCCATGCCGTCCGACGACTCATTTGTTGATGGTGTGTGGCCCAATTCTGGAATTACCAAAGAAGAAGTTACGGTCGAACAAGAACGGGTCAGAAATTTCGATTGGTCGAAAATCAGGCCGCTGAATGCAAGTTGACTCCGGTCATTGGCTTGGTCTTTTCATCGGAATGTCTGGGTGAAAACTGCCCAGAACCAAGGCCATAGGCTGCCGGGCGGGCGCCTGCCCGTCCCGACGGGTTGGCGCTCTGCCAACTGCGCGATCCCCTCAACTCCGGCAATCACATAGCAGCCATAAATCGCCCCCATCGACGGTTGCGGGACCACCCCACTGGCAGGCCCGCGCCCGGTTTCGCCCTGTTCATCTGCCGATATCCTGACTAAACCCCGGCCCATGACCGCTCTCCGCCGCCTCCTCGACGCCCTGCCCCTCAGCATCCTGATCGTGCTGTGCCTTACCCTGGGCCTCGCCCCGTTCCTGCCCGAGCCGCATATCTGGGAAAAGCTCAAGATGCTCGCCGCGGGTGATCTGACACGGCCCATCGATATCGCGGACATGGCGATGCATGGCGCGCCGTGGGGCCTTCTCGGCTTGAAACTGGCCCTCGATCGGCGCACGTCCGGCTGACCGTGCTTCACCTGTCTCTGCTGCCACGCTAGGGTGGTGCCCGACCAAACCAAAGCGGGGGTGCCACTTATGTCTCTTCTTTCGAAACTGTTCCGCGGCGGCGCGGCGAAACCCGCGCCTGAACCCGAACTCCACCACGATTTCCGCATCTTCCCCGAACCGCAGTCCGGGCAGGGCGGTTTTCGTATCGGCGCCCGGATCGAGAAGGATATCGATGGCGAGGTGAAGACCCACCACATGATCCGTGCCGACACATGCCAAAGCGTGGAAGAGGCCGAGCGGGTGTCGCTGCTCAAGGCCAGGATGCTGATCGACCAGCAAGGGGAAGATATCTTTCGCTGACGGCTGTCCGCCTGCGACGACCGGCAAAGGCCCCTACCCCTTCAACCACGCCAACATCTCTGCCGCCGCTGCATCCGGCGTCAGCTGGCCATCGGCCACGGTGCGGGCCTTGTCCGCCATCGCGTCGCGCACTGCCGGATCGTTGCGCAGCCGCGCCAGCAGGCCCTCGCGCACCTCTTGCTCGAACCAATGCGCGGCCTGTTCGGCGCGCCGCCGGTCCCACCAGTCGTTGGTCTTTCGCCATCTGGCCAGCGCCTGCATCTCGTCCCAGGCTTGCGGCAAACCCTCGCCCGTCACGGCGGACACCGGCAGCGCCTTGGGGAATCCCTCGGGGTCCTGCGGGCGTTTGCGCAGCAAGCGCAGCGCGCCCGCGTAATCGGCGCAGGTTCGGGTGGCCGCCGGTTTCAGGTCGCCATCGGCCTTGTTCACAAGGATCAGGTCCGCCATCTCCATGATGCCGCGCTTGACGCCCTGCAACTCGTCCCCGCCGGCGGGTGCCAGCAGCAGGACAAAGATATCGCACATGTCGGCCACCATGGTTTCCGACTGCCCGACCCCCACGGTTTCGATCAGCACCACGTCGAACCCCGCCGCCTCGCACAGCGCCACCGCCTCACGCGTGCGGCGCGACACGCCCCCCAGATGGCTGAGCGACGGCGACGGACGGATGAAGGCGTTCTTTTCACGGCTCAGGCGGTCCATGCGCGTCTTGTCGCCCAGGATCGAGCCGCCCGACCGGGTCGAGGATGGATCGACCGCCAGCACCGCCACCTTCAACCCGGCCGCCACAAGCGCCATGCCGAAGGCTTCGATAAAGGTGGATTTACCCACCCCCGGCGTGCCCGACATCCCGATGCGAAGCGCCTGCCGCCCATGGCCGCGCAATGTTTCCAGCAGGTCCGTCGCCTCGGCCCGGTGATCGGGTCGCGTGCTTTCAACCAAGGTCACCGCACGCGCCAGTGCGCGGCGTTCGCCGGCAAGGATGCGATCGCTGAGATCGTCGGGATGGCCGGTACCTGGCATGGCGAAAACCCTTGACGCGTGTATCGCTTTCTTGCCTGTTCGCCCGCGACCCGTCCACCCCCGAGCCCCCGAAAAGGCGCAATCCGTGGCCCTGCCCATCGACGATATCCTGCCGGCGCTGAAATCCGCGCTTGCCGAACACGGCCGAGCCGTGCTGCAGGCGCCCCCCGGTGCAGGCAAGACGACGGGTGTGCCACCCGCGTTGCTGGATCAGGTCAAGGGCCGCATCGTGATGCTTGAGCCGCGCCGTCTTGCCGCGCGCGCCGCTGCGGAACGCATGGCAGACGTGATGGGCGAGACGCCCGGCCAGACAGTCGGATACCGGATCCGGGGCGAACGCGCGGTCTCTGGCGCGACGCGGATCGAGGTGGTGACCGAAGGCATCCTGACGCGGATGCTGCAGGATAACCCCGACCTGCCCGGCGTCGGGCTGGTGATCTTCGACGAATTCCACGAACGCTCTCTCAACGCCGATCTGGGTCTTGCCCTGACATGGGAGGTGCGCCAGGCGTTGCGCCCTGACCTGGGGATGTTGGTGATGTCGGCCACGCTGGACGCGGGGCCGGTCGCCGCCCTTCTGGACGACGCCCCTCTGTTGACGTCGCAGGGGCGCGCCTATCCGGTCGAAACCCGCCACCTGGATCGCCCGGTGGGCAAGGATCAGAGGTTCGAGGCCGCCGTTTCCGATCTGGTCCTGCGCGCCCTGAACGAGGCACAGGGCGGGTGTCTTGCCTTCCTGCCTGGCGAGGGAGAGATCCGGCGCGTCGCGGCGCGACTGCACGGCGCGCTGCCCGCCGATGTCACGTTGCACACCCTGTACGGTGCCATGCCGCTGGCCGCGCAGCGCGCCGCGATCCGGCCCGCGCGGGAGGGGCGCAAACTGGTTCTGGCCACCGCGATCGCGGAAACCTCGCTGACGATCGAGGACGTGCGGATCGTCGTGGATGCGGGCCGCGCGCGGCGGGCAAGATTCGACCCGGGCGCTGGCATGAGCCGGCTGGTCACCGAACCCGTCAGCCGGGCCGAGGCCGATCAGCGCCGGGGCCGCGCCGGCCGCGTGGCGCCCGGTATCTGCTACCGGATGTGGACCAGGGGCGCCGAGGGGGCCTTGCCCGGCTTCCCGCCCGCCGAGATCGAGGCCGCGGACCTCGCCGGTCTGGCGCTGGATCTGGCGCTTTGGGGCGGGGCCGGGGGGTTGGCCTTTCTGACATCCCCGCCCGAGGGCGCGATGGCCGAGGCGCGGGTCCTTTTGACGGCGCTTGGCGCGTTGGACGCCGATGGCCGGATCACCGATCACGGGCGGGCCCTGGCGGGTCTGCCGCTGCATCCGCGCCTCGCCCACATGGTCACCAAGGGCGGCCCCGGTGCCGGGCGTCTGGCGGCCCTGCTGGCCGACCGCGACCCGTTGCGTGACCGTGGCACCGATCTGGCGTTACGGCTGCGGGCGCTGGATGATCCCGGCGGGTTCGGCGCCGACAGGGGGGCGGTGGCCCGTATCCGCGACGAGGCGAAACGCCTGAAACGGTTCGAAGGTGGGCCGGTGATGTCGCTCGGCGCGCAGGCCGCGTTGGCCTATCCCGATCGCATCGGCCTGCGCCGCAAGGGGGATCAGCCACGCTATGTCTTGTCGGGCGGAAAGGGCGCGGTTCTTCCCGATGGCGATGCGATGGCCGGTCAGCGCCTGATCGTGGCGACCGATCTGGACGGCGACCGGCGCGAGGCGCGGGTACGCCAGGCCGCCCCCCTGACCGAGGCGGAATTGCGGTCCCTGTTCGCGGACCAGATCGTCTGGACGGACCATTGCCACTGGTCGAAACGGGGCCGGACGGTCGAGGCCCGCCAGCAAGAACGCTTTGGTGCGCTGGTGCTGGATGACCGGATCTGGCGCGATGCACCGGAAGATGCCATTGCGGCCGCAATTCTGGACGGCATCCGCGACCTGGGGCTTGGCGCCCTTGGCTGGTCGAAACGGGCCATCTTGCTACGGGCCAGGGTGGCGGTCTCGGGCGTGGCAGACATGTCGGATGCGGCGCTTCTTGCGGATCTCGAAGACTGGGCCGGGTCCTATCTGCAGGGCAAACGCAACGCCGCCGACCTGGCCCGGTTCGACCCGGCCGAGGCGCTTCAGACATGGTTGGGATGGCCAGCCCTGCAAGAGGTCGAACGCCTCGCCCCCGAGGCCTGGACCAGCCCTCTTGGCCGTCGCGTTGCCATTGATTATTCGGGCGACGTGCCCGAGGTCTCCGTGCGTCTGCAAGAGGTGTTCGGCACCACCGAGCACCCCTGCATCGGCCCCGACCGCGCGCCCTTGCGCATGGTCTTGCTGTCACCTGCGGGCAGGCCTGTTCAGGTCACGACAGATTTACCCGGGTTCTGGGATGGCTCTTATGCCGATGTGCGCAAGGATATGCGCGCCCGTTACCCCCGCCACCCATGGCCCGAAAACCCGCGCGAGGCCGATCCCACCTTGCGGGCCAAGCCGCGAGGGCAGTAGGCCTGTAACGACACAACCGGAGTCCCAGACAGATGCAGCCCGGCATCCCCCTCGTGAAAGACCTGGTGTTCGTCGGTGGCGGGCATACCCACGCGCTGGTGCTGCGCAAATGGGGGATGCGGCCGGTTCCCGGTGTGCGCCTGACACTGATCAATCCCGGCCCGACAGCGCCCTATACCGGTATGTTGCCCGGCCATATCGCGGGCCACTACGACCGGGACGCGCTGGACATCGATCTTGTGCGTCTCGCCCGGTTTGCCGGTGCGCGCGTGATCCTTGGCGCGGTCGATCTGATCGATCCGGTGGCCCGCCGCGTATCCGTGCCCGGTCGCCCACCCATCGCCTATGATCTGTTGTCCATCGACATCGGCATCACCTCGGATATGGCCGGGCTGCGGGGGTTTGCCGAACATGGCGTTCCGGCCAAGCCGTTGGCGGGCTTTGCCGACCGGTGGGCAGATTTTTGCAGACGCGATGGTCCCGCCCGCATCGCGGTGATCGGGGGCGGCGTCGCGGGCGTGGAACTGGCGCTGGCCTGTGCGCACCGCTTGGGGCAGCTTGGGCGAAAGGCCGACCTGGCGCTGATCGACCGGGGGGCCGTGCTGGACCGCGCGACGCCCCGCGCGAAAGCCCGGCTGATGTCCGCGATGGCAGCGGCCGGAATTTCCCTGTTCGAGAACGCGGCCCCCGCCGAGGTGACGGACGATGCGGTCATCTTGCAAGACGGTCGCACCGTCCCGGCCGATCTGGCAATCGGCGCGGCAGGTGCCGTGCCGCATCCATGGCTGGCCGGTTGCGGCATGGCGATGGTCGGGGGCTACATGGCTGTCGACGATCAGCTCAGATCCACCAGCCATCCCGACATTTACGGCGCGGGGGATTGTGTGCATCTGACCCAAGCGCCCCGTCCCAAGGCGGGGGTCTTTGCCGTGCGTGCCGCCCCCGTTCTGGCATGGAACCTTCGCGCGGATCTGATCGGGGCTCAGCGCCGGGCCTTTCGCCCGCAACGCGATTTCCTGAAACTGGTGTCGCTTGGGGGAAAAGCCGCCCTTGCCGAAAAGGCGGGGTTTGTTCTGTCCGGACCCGCGATGTGGCGGTGGAAGGACCGCATCGATCAACGGTTCATGGACAAGTTCCGCACCCTGCCCGCGATG
>CAYWTM010000163.1:0-5917 GCA_964460185.1 uncultured Roseicyclus sp.
CCTCGACCTGGTGGAACATCGGCGTGTGGGTCTGGTCGTAATCGGCGCGGTAGACACGGCCCGGCGCAATGACACGCACCGGCGCGCCATGCTTTTCCATATGCCGGATCTGTACCGGGCTGGTGTGCGTCCGCAGCACATGCGGCGGGCGGTCATCGCCGGGCGCGCGGTGGGTGTAGAACGTATCCATCTCGGCGCGCGCGGGGTGATGGCCGGGGATGTTCAGCGCATCGAAGTTGTACCAGTCGGTTTCAATCTGCGGGCCCTCGGCCACGGCAAAGCCCATATCGGCAAAGATCGCGGTCACTTCCTCGGTGACCTGGCTGACCGGGTGGATGGTGCCCATGCGCCGGTGCCGCGCGGGCAGCGTCACGTCCAGCCATTCCCCCCGCAGACGTTCATCCAGTGCCGCATCGGCCAGCCCGGCCTTCTTGGCGGCGATGGCACTGTTCACTTCGTCCTTCAGCGCGTTCAGGGTCGGGCCTGCAATCTGACGCTCTTCCGGGCTCATCTTGCCAAGCTCGCGCATCTTCAGGCTGATCTCGCCCTTCTTGCCGAGCGCGGCCACGCGCAAGGCTTCGAGCGTGGCCTCATCGCCTGCATTGCCGATCTGGCCCAACCAGTTCGCCTTCAGATCGTCCAAACCGTCCATGGTCACGCTCTCCCGCGTCCGTCGAATTCCGCGCTATCCCCTATCACGGGGCGGGCGGAATGCAAGGCAGGCGCAGGCTGCAAACACCGACCGCCCAAGAAAAAAAGGGCCGCCCCGAAAGGCGACCCCTCCACAAACCTGAGCGGTTCGTCTTAGAGAGCTGCTTTGGCCTGAGCCACGATCGCGCCGAATGCCTCGGGCTCGTGAATGGCCAGATCGGCCAGGACCTTACGGTCGACCTCGATCCCGGCTTTCGCCAGACCGTTGATAAAACGCGAATACGTCAGCGATTCGTCATGGACGCGAACGGCTGCGTTGATCCGCTGGATCCACAGGGCGCGGAACTGGCGCTTGCGGGCCTTGCGGTCGCGGGTTGCATACTGGTTCGCCTTGTCGACGGCCTGCGTCGCGGTACGGAAATTGCGGCTGCGTGAGCCGTAATAGCCTTTGGCCGCGTCAATGACCTTCTTGTGGCGACGATGAGTGACGGTTCCACCTTTGGTGCGGGACATATCAAGGCCTCCTTAGCGGTCGTAGGGCATGTAGGATTTAACGATCTTCGCATCGGGCGCCGACAACGTCGTCGTCCCGCGTGCGTCGCGGATGAACTTTGTCGTCCGCTTGATCATCCCGTGGCGCTTGCCCGCCTGACCGGCTTTCACCTTGCCAGAGGCCGTCATCTTGAAGCGCTTCTTGGCGCTAGACTTGGTCTTCATCTTCGGCATTTTCGTCTCCTGTCTGTCTCAGAGTCGTTCGAGCGCATCGCGGCATGCCGTTTTCGGCCGGATGCACCGTTCGGAAAGCGCCCTCTACAGGGGAAACCAGGTGCTGTCCAGTGGCAACGGGCGTGACCACGGGACAAGGGTGAAAGGCCGCCCCGGATTCGGTCTGAACACATCGCGGGCAACGCAGTCTTTCGACGATTGGCTGCCGTTTCGCGATCCGTCACATCATCGGAACGCCCCCGGAGCGGGCCGTGAACACACGGATGTAGTCGCCCGGCGAAGACCCCGCCCAATAGACCCAAAGCCGGTTGGGATCGATGTCGTCGATCCAGACTTGATCGCCCTCTTCCAGGCCACGCAGTTCCATGCTGATGTAGACAACATTGGTGTTTGCCAGAAAATCGGTGGCGGCCATCGTGTCGCGATAGGCCGCAATGCCAAGGATCGGCGCATCGAAATCCACGTAGCCGTAATGGACACCTGAAAGACTATCGAAGAAGACGTAGTGGCTGGCCACAACGGTGCCCGCGGGAATGAAGCCGCGTTCGTTTCCGATATCGACCCGAATTGGCTCGATAAGGGTGATGTTCTGATCTTCGTCGAACGCGTAGAGATGATCGGTATCGAACGTGTCGGCTCCGACCGCAAATGACGTATCCGTATCCAGCTTAACGAATTGTCCCTGACCGGTCTGCTGCAGGATTCGACCATCCAGCACCACCGCGCGGGCCGGGCTCGCGGTCAGCGACGCAAGGACCAGGAAGGCAAGATATCGGTTCAAGAAGCTCCCCCCTGACAACGTCGACGCACGGTTCCACAATCACCATCCCGAAAGGGCGTAACCGATTGAAAAGAGGCATTCCAGTATGGTCTCGGCCCCTCACAAAAACGTCATGAGAAGTCCCCGGCCTCCGAGGTTGGAAAAGCGACCACCGGGCAGGCCCCGTCGTGAAACCGCCAGTGAAGCTTGCTAGTTCAACACCATCGCCACGACGTGAATGAACGCATCCGGGATCGCCCAGGCGGTCAGACCGCCTTCGCGCAGGGAGACATGGACATAGCCCAACACGGCAAGAGCCATCACAAAGACCAGCAATGCCTTTACCGGCCAGACCCGGTTTGCCCATGACGCGACCATGGACGACACCGACAACAGCCCCACGAGCGAGGCAATGACAATCAGGATGTCAGGATTGAGGCTCACTCAGGGTCCGTGGCAAAGATCAGGCGTTCCTCGCAAGGTGCCACGCGCAGGATGTTGGTGGAACCCTGAACGTTGAACGGCACACCCGCGGTCACCAGGATCTGGTCGGCCTCGGTCGCAAACCCGTTTTCACGGGCGGCGCGGGCGGCCAGAACCACCGCCCCCTTGAAGCGATCAACGGCCTCTGTCACCACGCAGTGGCACCCCCATGTCAGGCACATGCGGCGCGCCACGTTCACATCCGGCGTCAGCGCAAGGACCGGCACTCGGGGACGCTCTCGCGCTACCAGCGACGCCGTCTTGCCCGATTGCGAGAAACAGCAGATCGCGCGGATATCGACCGTCTCGGCGATCTCGCGGGCCGCAGCCACGATCGCATCGGCGATCGAGGTCCGGATCACCACGCGGGATGCATCCATGATATCGGGGAAATTCGGATCGCCTTCGACCTCGAGCGCCACGTTGTGCATCGTGGTCACCGCCTCGACGGGATAGTCGCCCGCCGCGGATTCCGCGCTCAACATGACCGCGTCCGCCCCCTCGTAAAGGGCCGTCGCCACGTCCGAAACCTCGGCACGGGTCGGCATCGGGCTTTCGATCATCGATTCCAGCATCTGGGTTGCCACGATCACCGGCTTGGCCGCAGCACGGCACTTGCGCACCAGGCGCTTCTGGATCGGCGGCACGTTCTGCACCGGCAGTTCGACGCCCAGATCACCGCGCGCAACCATGATCCCGTCGGACACGGCAAGGATCTCGTCAAAGGCGGTGACAGCCGCAGGTTTTTCGATCTTGGACAAGATGGCGGCGCGTCCTTTCGACAGGGCGCGGGCCTCTTCCACGTCGGCCGCACGCTGCACAAAGCTGAGCGCCAGCCAGTCCACGCCAAGCGCGCAGACAAACTCGAGATCCTTGCGATCCTTGTCCGACAGTGCCGCCAGCGGCAGCACCACATCGGGCACGTTCACACCCTTGCGGTTCGACACCGGGCCACCCGCTATCACTGTGCAATTGGCGAAATCGGGGCCGCAATCCTCGACTTTCAGGCGTATCTTGCCGTCGTTGACCAAAAGCCGGGCGCCCGGCTCGAGCGCGGCAAAGATCTCGGGATGAGGCAGTTGCACGCGCGTCGCGTCACCCGGCGCACCATCAAGATCGAACCTGAAGGCCGCCCCGTTCTCGAGGATGTGGCCATCATCATCGGCAAAGACGCCGCAGCGCAACTTGGGGCCCTGCAAGTCGGCAAGGATTGCGATCGGGCGGCCCACGTCTTTTTCGACCTTGCGGATAGACGCATGACGGCCCCGGATTTCTTCGTGATCCCCATGCGACATGTTCAGGCGAAATACGTCAGCACCCGCTTCGAACAGCTTGCGGATCATGTCGTAATCGTTTGAAGACGGGCCAAGCGTGGCTACGATTTTGACGTTGCGATCGCGTTTCATGGGCCGGTTTCCCTATCTGTGGCACACGGAATGTTAGCGCAAACAATTCCGTCGTTGCATGGTCTATGGCGCAAAAGTAACGCGGCGACAACAGGGCGCTTGAAGGCGGCTCTGGCAAAGCGCGACAAATGTGCCTATCTGGCCCCGGTCTGACCGAGCACATGAAAAAGGGCCTATGACACCACCCTTTCATATTGAAGGCGCAGATCGCCGCAGCCGGTGGGTTGTGACCTGTGACCACGCGTCAAACCGGGTGCCACCGGAGGTATCGGACGGCGATCTTGGTCTTGCAACAGAAGATATGGCGCGCCACATCGCCTATGATCCCGGTGCGGCCGGCGTAACGCGTGCCCTGGCCAAAGCGCTGGATGCGCCCGCGATCCTGTCGGATTTTTCGCGACTCGTGATCGACCCCAACCGGGGCGAGGATGACCCGACGCTCTTGATGAAACTGTATGACGGCACGATCATTCCCGCCAACCGCCACGCCGATCGGGCCGAGGTGGAACGACGGCTGAACCTGTACCACCGCCCCTACCACACTGCCCTGGGCGACCTTGTCGCGCGCCGCGCCGATCCGGTGATCCTTGCGATCCATTCCTTCACGCCGCAATTCATCGGACGCCCGCCGCGTCCATGGCATGTGGGTGTGCTCTATGCCGCCGACACCCGGCTGGCCTACCCGCTGATCGCGCGCCTGAACGCCGAGCCCGACATTTGCGTGGGTGACAACCAACCCTATTCCGGCCACCTGCCGGGCGATTCACTGGATCGTCACGGGGTCCAGCCCGGCCATTTGCATGTGCTGGTCGAGATCCGGAACGATCTGATCCAGACTGCGGCACAACAACGTGACTGGGGCCTGCGGCTGGCACCGCTTCTTGACGCGGCGCTTGGAAATGCCGAGGTCTGAGACAAGATCAACCCGGAGGACAGACATGGACGAACAGACCAAGCTGGAACTGGAAGCCGCCGCATTTCGCCGCCTTCTCGGTCATCTTGATGCGCGCAAGGACGTGCAGAACATCGACATGATGAACCTGACCGGGTTTTGCCGGAACTGCCTGAGCCGCTGGTACCAGGAAGAGGCCACTGCCCGTGGCATCGACGTGTCGAAGGATGCCGCGCGCGAAGTGGTCTACGGGATGCCCTATGACGACTGGAAAGCCAGGTATCAGACCGAGGCGACCCAGGCGCAGCAGGACGCCTTTGCCAAATCGACCCCGGACCATTGACCGACCCCGCCCCGACACCGGCGCTGGACTACAAACCACCGCAAGATCCGCTTGATATCCTTTACGAGGACCATGAGCTGATCGTGGTGAACAAGCCCGCCGGCCTGCTATCCGTGCCGGGGCGCGGTGATCATCTGTCGGATTGCTTGCTGGCGCGGCTTCAGGCGGCATTCCCCGAGGCGCTGCTGGTGCACCGGCTGGATATGGACACCTCGGGGGTCATGGTTTTTGCCCGCACGCCGCACGCGCAACGCCATCTTGGGCTGCAATTCGAGAAACGGCACACCAAGAAGACCTACGTTGCGCGGGTCTGGGGCGAAATGGCGGAGGCAGAGGGCCACATCGACCTGCCCCTGATCGTCGATTGGCCGAACAGGCCGCGTCAGCATGTGAACTTCGAAACCGGCAAGCCCGCGCAGACCGATTGGCGCCGCGTCAGGGTCGAAGACGGCACCACCCGAGTCCGCCTGATGCCGAAAACCGGGCGATCCCATCAATTGCGCGTCCACATGAAAGAGATCGGCCATCCCATCCTTGGCGACCCGTTCTATGCCCAAGGTCCGGCGCTGAACTTTCCGCGCCTGATGCTGCATTCCGAAAGCCTGAAACTGCGCCACCCCGAAGGCGGCAAGGGCATGCTGTTTCGCGCCCCCGCC
>CAYWTM010000164.1:0-5861 GCA_964460185.1 uncultured Roseicyclus sp.
CCTTGCGGTCGCGCACGATGGGCGCCAGCAGATGGGCGCGCGTGCCCTCGTCCATCTGCATCACCCGGTCGACCATATCCTGCACCTGCTGCGCCTCGATGGGCAGACCGGTGGCGGGGCTGTAGGGGGTGCCGACACGCGCGAACAGCAGGCGCATGTAGTCGTAGATCTCGGTCACGGTGCCCACGGTCGAACGGGGGTTTTTCGAGGTCGTCTTCTGCTCGATGGAAATCGCGGGGCTCAGGCCCGAGATGTGATCCACATCGGGTTTTTCCATCATGTCGAGAAACTGCCGCGCATAGGCCGACAGGCTTTCGACATAGCGCCGCTGGCCCTCTGCATAGATCGTATCGAAGGCGAGGCTCGACTTGCCCGACCCCGAAAGCCCGGTGATGACCACCAGCTGATCGCGCGGAATATCGACGTCGATATTCTTGAGATTGTGCTCGCGCGCGCCGCGGACTTCGATGTTCTTCAGTTCTGGCATGGGCCCACCCGTTAACCGACCTGTAAGACATAGGCCTCGGGCGGTGAGTCTCCAACCGAAAAATCAGAACATAGAGCGAACACGCTCAAAACCGGCCCCCACCCCATCTCGACCTCATCGCGCGCGCAGAACCTCGCGGCAGTGGATATTTTGGTGGTTTGGCGTCTTCCGGGGATGCCGGACGGCATTTTCGGCGGCTTGCGCGACGGTTTCACCTCAATTCAGCGATCTAGCCAAGCCTTTTTCCGATCCAGAGCACGGTCAACATGCCCGCCCCGCACAGCGCCAGCGTCAACGACGTCAATCCACCGAACCCACCCAGTCCCAGAGCCAACGCATAAAGCGGCGTCCCCGAGGTGGTGCCGATATTGCCAAGTTGCGCCATCGCGCCATTGGCCTCGGCCTGATCCTCGGGGCTGTCATTGAGCACAGGGATCGTGGCAAAGGCCGCGCCGGGCACGACACCGACAGACACGAAGATGAGGGCCGCCCAAACCACCTGCGCCACGTCCGGCAAGACCGGCAGGAAAATCGTCATCGCGAATGTCACCCCGAACGACATCAGGCATAACCGCAACGGCATGATGTAGCGCGCAAGCCATCCCGCGGCGAAGATCCCCACCAGGGCCGTGACCGGCAACAATCCTGCCACGACAGCTTGCGGCACGATGCCCGCCAATTGTTCGGGCAGAAAGGTCAGCAAGGCCACGAAGGTCAGCGTATGCCAGAAAAACACCAGCGCGGGCGCGATCCTGTGGGGCGAGGAATAGATCGCCCGGTGGGTACCCCAAAACCCCGGCCACGCACGGCTGCGCGGCTGCGCCCGCGTCACCCAGAGCATCGCCAGTGGCCACAACAGCCAAAGGGCCAGCCCATGGGTTGCGAAAATCGCGGGCAAGCTGCCGATGGCGGCGAAAATCGGGGCGGACACGGCAAAGGACACGCCGAAAAAGCTGGCCCAAAGCGCCATTGCCACCGGCCGATCCCTTGGCGCGGCGGCCCCCGCGACCAGGACCGGGCTTGCCACCACCAGAGCAAGATGCGCGCCCCCCTCGATCACGCGCAACCCGATCAGGGGCCAGAACGACGGCAGGCTTGCCTGCATGAGCGACAGGGCACCGGCCAGCCCAAGCGCCCAGAGCAGGACACGCCGCGCCCCGTATCGCGCCACGCCCATGCCTGCGACCGCGCCGAAGACGATGCCCATGACCCCGACACCGGACACGATCAGCGCCAGTTCGGGATCGGGTCGTGCGTAGGTTTCGCGCAGCAGGTCGAAATTCAGCGACACCTTGCCGAACTGGCCCGCCGCCAGAAGTCCGATGACGAAAATCAGGAAAACCTGCCGCCAGTCTGTGTGGTCGCGCGTCATGCTCGCCCTGTCGCAGGCCCAGGCGCGCCGGTCAACGCAAATGGGCGGACATGGGACCGCAGTCTGCAAGGACGGGGCAAGAACCGCCTGCCCCGCAGGTGACCCGTGCCGCATCGCAGGATCGCCGCAGATGGAACCCGGTCGGTCCGTGATCCGCTGCGAAGGTTGCCAAATAGACCGCTCGACCGCAAAATGGGCCCTTGCAACCCTGGACGAGGGGCAAGATGTTCACCTTGACCGCGTTGACACGCGCCGCATTCATCGGCTTCGTCCCGGCATGCTGGGCAGGTGCATGCCTCGCGCAATCCGGATGCAGCGCGCTTGAGATCGAGATCCTGCGCGTGGAAGCGCCACCAAGCCAGTATGCCTCGTTTTGCGAACTTCATCCGGGCGATTGCGTGCTCCGGGGTGATGCGGTGCTACCCTCGTCCCCGGGCCTGCGCGCCCTGCTGAACGAAGTCAATTCCGCCGTGAACAGCGAGATCGAACTCGTCTCGGACCCGGATCGGTTGGGCGTCGAAGAGGATTGGGATTTTCCACAAGACTGCCGGGGCGACTGCGAAGACTTCGCGCTCGAAAAGCGCCACAGGCTGGTTGCAAACGGGGTGCCCAGTGCCGCCATGACGATGGCCATCGTGCATCATGAGCGGCTGTTGTTTCCCCATGCCGTCTTGCTGGTCGAGACCGATACCGGCACCTGGGTGCTCGACAACCTTCGTGACGACATCCTGTGTTGGGATGCGGTTCCTTATCGCTACGAAAGACGCGAACAGCCCAGCGGGCAATGGGTGCGGTTCGATCCATTCTGACATCGATGCCTTTCGGCGCTATGTCGGTGGCGAAAAGCACAAGGCCTACGTCGAAAACGATGCGCGACACGTGACCGCCAAGCTGGCCGCGATCCAGCACGAGATGTGAGATCCCGCCGGGGCGCGGGCAATCGAGACCTTCTTGCGCAACGTGTTCGGGTCCGCGCGGGTCGCGCCCCGACGCCCCGAACCAAGTCAGCTTGTCCGGCCGGTCATTGCGCTGCGTGTGGCGGCGCCTGGGGCCCTGCGAGGCGATTGAGGCCCTGCTCGGTCAAGGACAGGATCAATGCATCCACCGCGATATGCTGCACGCTGACATCATCTTGCAGCGCCAGCGCTGCCGCCGTTCCGGTTGCCTGACCCATCGCCATGCATTGCGGCATCCCGCGCACCGAGGCGAAGGCGACCGGATCCGCTGACAGGATGCGGCCTGCAAACATCAGGTTCTCGATCTTTGCGGGAACCAGGGACCGGAAGGGAATGGTGTAGACCCGGCCCGCCTCGATGGCCGCGTCATGGGTCATGTCGCTGCCGGACCGCATCACATCGTCGATCGGATTGTCACAGGCCACGATCCCGTCCGCAAACCTGGTGGCGCGCGCCAGGTCTTGGCCCGTCACGCGATACAGACCCTCCAGTTTGCGCGTCTCGCGGACGCCGACGGTGGGCGAAAGCATCGACATATGCGCGCCGTCGAATCCGGGAACGTCGCTGCGCAGGAACTGCGCCAACTGGTGACAGCGGCGACGGCCCTCTTGCGTGGCCTTGCCGATGGCGACCGGGTCGGTGCCGTCAACGCCGCGCACATGGACGGAATTGCAAAACACCGTGCCGTCATGAAAGCCGCGCATCAGGTACAGTTTGGCAAGATCGGGATGCAATCGCCCCTCCGCGATACCGCGTGAGGCGTATGTCTCGAAATAAGGGTCGGGGTCGGCAAAGGCCGTGGCCCAATCCACGCCGACCATGTGAAACGATATCGTCACCGCCATCATGTTTCCGGACGCATCGCCAAGCACAAAGGGCACCCCGGCCTTGGCGGAAATATCCCCGTCCCCCGAACAATCGATGACGATCCGGGCCTCGATCGTGAACGGACCGTTCCTGTCGCAGCACGCCACCTGTTGGATCCGGTTGCCCTGCATGTGCGGTTCCAGGGCCATTGCCCCGAGCCTGACACGCACCCCTGCTTCTTCCAGCATCTCGAACATGGTCAGCGTGGCGATATCGTGGTCGTAGACGATCTCGGGGCCGAAATTCTCCAGGACGCAGGGGCGTTTCTCGGCGGCGGGCGGGTCCATGTCGATCAGCCGTTGCGTCAGTTCTTCGATCAGGCCGCCGATGATCTGATCCGCCGGATACCCGCCGCCCCATGGCATGCCAGGACAAAAGGCCATGACGCCGCCGATCTTGGTCGTCGCCTCAAGCAGCGTCACGCGCAATCCTTGTCGGCCGGCCGCGACTGCCGCGCCGAAGCCAGCTGTTCCGCCGCCGATGACCAGAACATCGGTTTGTTCATGCCGGGTGTCCATACGCGCCTCTTGTCGAAGGTCAGTCAGGTGTTCGGTATCATTTGAACCGACGCTGGATAACCAGGTGTGCCGCGTCAAGCCGGAGGTTTCGGAAATCCCGCCATGGGCCGGACGCGCAGGCGTCGCGATGACGGGATCAGGGCCGCAGCGCGCGGCCATGAGCACCAAAATCCGCCCTGCGGCACCAGGCAGCCACCCGCCAACTTGGTGACATGGCAGGTTCAGGTCCCGAAACGGTCCCAAGGTGGCAACGGCACCAGCGCCAGCACCCGCGCCGTGACCCGACGCGCGGCGTTACATGTGGATCACGCGGTCATAGGCATCGAGCACGGATTCATGCATCATCTCGCTGAGCGTGGGGTGCGGGAAGACGGTTTCCATCAGGTCTTCCTCGGTGGTCTCGAGCTTCTGGCCCACCACGTAGCCCTGGATCAGTTCGGTCACTTCCGCGCCGATCATGTGGGCGCCCAAAAGCTCGCCCGTCTTGGCGTCGAAAATGGTCTTGATCATGCCCTCGGGCTCACCCAGGGCGATGGCCTTGCCGTTGCCGATAAAGGGGAAACGGCCGACCTTGATGTCGTATCCGCGTTCCTTGGCCTTGGCCTCGGTCAGGCCGACGCTTGCAACCTGCGGGTGGCAATAGGTGCAGCCCGCGATGCTTTCGGGTTTGATCGGGTGGACGTTGTTCTTGCCCGCGATCAGTTCCGCGACCATCACGCCTTCGTGGCTGGCCTTGTGCGCCAGCCAGGGCGCGCCGGCAATGTCGCCGATGGCATAAAGCCCTTCGACCCCGGTGCGGCAGTAGGCGTCGGTAACCACATGCGTCCGGTCGATCGTCACGCCCAGCGCTTCCAGGCCCAGGCCCTCGACATTGCCCACGATGCCCACGGCGGAAATCACGGTGTCGAAATCCTGTGTCTCGGTCTTGCCCCCGACCTCGATATGGGCGGTGACCTTGTCTGCGGCGCGGTCGAGTTTCTTGACCATGGCCTTTTGCAGGATCTTCATCCCCTGCTTTTCAAAGCTCTTCTTGGCGAAGGCCGAGATTTCGGCGTCTTCCACCGGCAGCACGCGGTCCATGACCTCGACCACGGTCGTGTCGGCGCCGAGCGTGTTGTAGAAACTGGCGAATTCGATCCCGATGGCGCCCGAGCCGATGACCAGCAATTTCTTGGGCATGTGCGGGGGCGTCAGGGCGGCCTTGTAGGTCCAGACCCGCTTGCCGTCGGCCTCGAGCCCGGGCAGTTCGCGGGCCCGCGCGCCGGTGGCCAGGATGATGTTCTTGGCGGTCAGGTCCTGCGTGCCCTTGTCGGTCTTGACGGTGACGCGGCCCTTGGCGGGGATCGCGGCCTCGCCCATGACGACGGTCACCTTGTTCTTTTTCATCAGGTGGGCCACGCCGCTGGACAATTGCTGAGCCACCTTGCGCGACCGGCCGACCACGGCGTCGAGATCATAGCCGATGCCTTCGGCCTTGAGCCCGAATTCCTTGGCGCGGTGCATCAGGTGGAACACCTCGGAGGATCGCAGCATCGCCTTGGTGGGGATGCAGCCCCAGTTGAGGCAGATGCCGCCCAGATGCTCGCGCTCGATGCAGGCGACCTTCAGGCCGAGTTGCGCCGCCCGTATCGCGGCGACATAGCCGCACGGTCCCCCCCCGA
>CAYWTM010000165.1:0-5459 GCA_964460185.1 uncultured Roseicyclus sp.
GCGCGTCAACATCCCCTCCTACCGCGTGAAGGAAGGCGACGTGATCGAGGTGCGCCAGAAGTCCAAGCAGATCGCAGCCCTGCTGGAAGCGACGCAACTGGCGGAACGCGACGTGCCCGATTACATCGAGGCGGACCACTCCAAGATGACCGCGACCTTCGTGCGCACCCCGGGTCTGGGCGATGTGCCATACCCGGTGATGATGGAACCGAACCTCGTCATCGAATATTACGCACAGAACTAAGCCGGTCTTGCACCGACATCGTTTTGGGGCCGCGCCTGTTCAGGCGTGGCCCTTTTCGTTTGGTTGTCGGGTCGTATCAGTCTGCCGCGCCACGGTTTTCCTGCGCCCCTTGGGCCGCGGCGTTTCACGTCAGACAGCGCGCGCCAGGTATCCCCGGCTGGTGCGCGAGGGTGGCCCGGCCGGAAAGGCGTGGGTCCGCTCCAGCGCCCAACCGGTTTCGGCCAGCAGGAGGGCAATCTCGTCTTTCTGAAACGTGCGATGGCGCCATTGCAGCCAGATGATCGCGTTGCACCAATGGGGTTTCGACGCCACCAGCCACAGCGTTCCGCCGGGTCGCACCAGCCGCCGCATGTGGCGCAAGGCATCCGCAGGATCGGGGCAATGTTCGATGACATGTGCCGCCAGCAGGTGGTCATGGGCCCGTGGCGGCGTGTAGGCTTCCAACGTTGTCACGGCGCGCTCGGTCTGCACGTTCCGGCGGGAAAGTGCGGCAGCGGCCCTGTCCAGCATGCGCGCCGACGGGTCCAGCAGCGTCAGGCCGGCCGCTTGCCGCCCGTGCATCGCAACCCACGCCTCGGCAAATGCCCCAGACCCGCTGCCGATATCCAGAACCCACCCGTCCGGGTTGATCCGCGCATCGGGCATGGACAGAAAGCCCAGATAGGCATCGCAATAGCCCAGGGCGCGCATCTTGTCGCCCCAGCCACCGGCCGCCTGATCGTAGCGCTGAACAAGATCGTTGGATGCGGTTTCGGTCATGATCTTTCCAAGGTTGGCGGGCGTTTGTGTGCAACCGGTCCGCACATGCCCTTTAAGACCTGTTTGCACCAAAAGCGCTTCACAATACACGGAGTACCGCCGCCGCCCCAACATGATTTGGAACGTTTAAGGTAAATTAATCCACCGCTGAAGGACGTTTAAGACCGCCTTGGGCAATGTGAGGTCAACGAAGACACACAAACCCCCAGGAGAATCCGCCATGACCACCTTCACCACCAACACACGCACCGACCTCAACGCCCGCGGCCGCCAATTGGCCGAAACCCGCACCAGAGTCGAGCAGCAGGTTTGGCGGTTGATCCAACAGCTTCCGGCCCATTTCATTCGCAAGCCGGTCGACCCTGTCGCGGAACTCGAAAAAGCCCAGCGTCGCGAAGCGGCCCGCCGCGCCGCCGACAACCTGCTGCGCTAATCGTCGAACCCGTGGGCGCGCAGGGCGGCGATGATGGCCTCGCGGTAACCTTGCTCATCATAGGGGCGATGTTTCAGAAAATAGCTTACCGAGAAATTCGGCGCCTTGGCCCGGTAGATTTCCGCGATCCGGGCGCTGTCGCCACGGCGGCCGACCTTCAGGTAGGCCGCCATCAGCGACATCTGCGTGGTGGCGAATTCCGGGTATTCCGTCAGCGCCTGTTCAAGGTAGACAACCGCCTCCTCGAACTGGCCCTGCTGCATCAGCGCATGGCCGATCCCGCATGTGAAAATGCCGATCTGGGGATGCAGCGGGCTGAGCCTTTTGGCCCGTTCCAACACCGTGATCGCCGCCTCGGGCTGGTTGCGGTAGTTGTGAACCCACCCAAGAAGCATGCCGATCTGAGCCGAATTCGGGTTGAGCGCCTCGGCCCGTTTCAGTGCCGTGAACCCGTCATCGTGCCGGTTGGCCACATAGGCCAGGTAGTGCCCGGCATAAGCCAGCGCCAATGGATTGTCGTGCGCCTCGGTCACCACCTCGTTTGCCAGCGGGATCGCGGCGCGCGCCTGTTCAAACGTCCACCAGCGGGCGGCCACGGCCCCGGTATGGGCCATGCAGACAAAGCCCTTGGCCTCGGTATAGCCCGGATCGATCTCTAGCGCCTGGCGCAATAGGGCAAGGCCGTCCTCCAGCCGGCTCAGTGAATCCTGCCGACTGACCAGGGGGGCCGCCCGCAGACACAGGTCATAGGCGGTCAGGCTGTCGGTCGGTTTGGCGTTGGCCCGCGCGGCCTCGGCCCAGATCAGCTTGGGCTCCAGCGCGCCGGCGACGCTTTCGGCGACCCGGTCTTGCAGGTCGAAGATCTCCGATGCGGTGCCGTCGAAACGCTCCTGCCAGATGGTGCGCCCGGTTTCGGCCTCAACCAGTTGGGTGAAAATGCGCAACTGGTCACCGGCTTGCTGGATCGACCCCTCCACGATGTAGCGCACGCCAAGTTCTGCACCCACGCGGGCAAGATCCACCGCGCGACCCTTGTAGGTAAAACTCGAAGTCGACGAGATCACGAAGAACGCGGAAACGCGCGACAGGGCGGCATTGATTTCCGTGACGATCCCATCGACGAGATATTCCCGCTCCGCGCTGCCGGTCAGGTTGGTGAAGGGCAGCACGACAAGGGACGGTTTGTCCGGCAGCGCCGGACCCATGGCCACCGGCGAGGCCTCGACCCCGACCGACAGCTTGTAGCCGACGCCGGGCACGGTCGCGATTGCGCGTGCACCCAGCGCCTTGCGCAGGGCCGAAATCTGAACGGTCAGGTTGCCGTCTTCGACGGTCAGCCCGCCCCAGACATGTTCCAGCAGTTCTTGCTTGGATACGACCCGGTCGGAATGTGCGTCGAGAAAAGACAACACGTCAAAGGCCCGCGCGCCCAGCGTCACGCGCGCGCCGTCGATCAGGACTTCGCGGGTGTCAGGGCGGATGGTGAAATCGGCCGTATCCATTCTCAGCCCTCCGGCAGGCCGCAGCCGCGCATGGTGTCGATGAACAATTGGCGGTGGGGCGGGTATTTGAACGGTGTCGTTCGCAGTGTTTCGCGCAAGGTCCATTCCGGCCATTGTTCCAGCAATACATGGGCGAGGCGGGTCGCATCCTCGACGCGGCCCGCGGCCCAATATGCCATCACCAGCGAAAAGGTCGTGGATCCATAGGTCGGTGCCTCATGATGCGAGAGTTCCAGCATCGCAACCGCTTCGTCCAGCCGCCCCAACCCAAGATAGATCGGCCCGAGCGCGCTGCGCACAAACCCCGCATTCGGATCCAGCGGGTTGAGCCGCAAGGCACGCTGGACGTCCGCGAGCGCCGTGTCGAACGCGCCGACATAGGCATGCAACCAGCCGGATGAACACAACACGGTCACGGAATTGGGGTTCATCGCCTTGGCCCGGCGCAAGGCCACCA
Organism: uncultured Roseicyclus sp.; assembly: GCA_964460185.1. Classification (GTDB taxonomy): domain Bacteria; phylum Pseudomonadota; class Alphaproteobacteria; order Rhodobacterales; family Rhodobacteraceae; genus JAVJPJ01. The sequence continues at coordinate 3,396 of CAYWTM010000165.1, forward strand.
AGCCCTCTTCGGCGGCATTGTCGAGATATGCCAGCGTGTGGCCCAGATATGCCAGCGTCAAGGAATCCTTGGGCCCGGTTTCCAGGAGGTTTCTTGCCTCCGGCACGCAGACGCGTGCGTCATCCCACGAAATGTATCGCCCACCCGCGGCACAGACAAATGCCCAACACCGCAGGGCGCGCGCGTAGATATAGTCAGGGTCCAGAACGATGGCCTGATCCAGCAGGGCGATGGCGCGGCGGAAATCCTTTGGCCCCGCGGTGCCAAGGATCAACGGTTCCGCCTGCAGGCACAGGTCATAGGCCCGCAGATCCTGTTGTGGCTTTTCGCGGCTGCGCAAGGCTTCGGCGCCGCGCAGCGTGGGCTCGATCGCAGCGGCGACATGTTCGGTCAGGGTATCTTGAAGTTCGAAGATTTCGCTGGTCGTTCCGGTGAACCTCTCTGACCAGATCGCGCGCCCCGTGGCGGCCTCGACCAGTTGCGGGGTGATGCGCAGGGTGTCACCCGCTTGCTGGATCGATCCCTCCAGCACGTAGCGCACACCCAACTCGCCCCCCACATCCGCAAGATCCACGGCGCGGTTCTTGTAGCGAAAGCTGGAGGTGGCGGCGATCACGAACAGGCCCGAGATCCGGGTCAGCGCCGCAATCAGTTCGGTGACGATACCGTCCACGAGGTAGTCCTGATCCGGCTTTCCGGTTAGATTGGCAAAAGGCAAGACCGCAAGCGATGGGATGTCGGGCAGGGCGGGGCCATTTGGCGCCCTTGGTGCTGCACTGACAGACAGCTTGTAGCCAACGCCCGGAACTGTCGCGATAGCGCGCGCGCCCAGCACCTTGCGCAGGGCGCTGATCTGCACCGTCAGGTTGCCTTCCTCGACCGACAGGCCGCCCCAGACCTGTTCCAGCAGCTCTTGCTTGGTGACCACCCGGTCGCGGTTGGCCTCGAGATGGGCCAGGACGTCGAACGCTCGCGCACCCAGCGTGACCGCTGTGCCGTCGACCAGCACATCGCGGGTTGCGGGGCGAAGCTCAAATGCGCTCATGGTGGCAACCCCAGCCCTTGCGAATGGGCAAAGATGAACGCGCGTTGCGCGGGGGTCTGGTAGGGTTGCGTTTCAAGATTGCCCGAGATCGTGTAGTCCGGCACCATCTGCATCACCTTTTTCGCCAGGGTCCTGGCCTCGTCCATGCGACCCAGCACGTGATAGGCGTTCATCAGCGGAAACAGCGCGCTGGCGAATTCCGGCGTGTCCGCATAGCCCAGTTCCAGCGAGCGCACCGCCTCATCGGTTCGGCCCGACAACATCAGGCAGATGCCCATCCCGCTACGGCAATAGCCTGTGCTGTGACCAAGCGGGTCGAACCGAATGGTCCGTTCAAAACAGTCGATGGCCTCCTCGTAGGCCTCGACGTAGCTCAACACCCACCCCGCGCATTGCAGAACCAGCCCGGAATTGGGCGCCATGGCCTTGGCCTGCCGCACGGCAAGGGCGACCGGGTGTTTGTCCTTGATGAAATACGAATAGGCGATCGCCGCAAAGGACAGGGCGATGGGGTCGCCGCGATGGTCCGCCAACAGGGCCTTTGCCTCGGCCTCGATCCGGCGCATCTCGTCCATGGTGATATAGCGCCCGCCGCGCGCCATCAGGTAGGCGCGGCATTTCCACGCCCTGGCCATGGTATAGTTCGGGTCCAGCGCCACTGCCTGATCCAAGAGCGCTATCGCCTGCCGGAAATTGTCGATCTTGGGCATCCGTAGGATATGCGTCATCGCCCGCAGGCAAAGGTCATAGGCGGCCATGTTGTCGGTCGGGGTGTCTTGCGACCGGCGGGCCTCGGCAAAGATCAGGGTCGGCTCCAGGGCGCCGGTCACCTCTTCGGTGATGCGGTCCTGAAGCTCGAAGATTTCGGCGACGGGCCCTGAGAACTTCTGGTTCCAGATCGTATGGCTGGTTTCGGCCTCGACCAGTTGCACGCTGATCCGCAGCGTTTCGCCAGCCCGCTGGATCGAGCCTTCGAGCACGTAGCGCACGTTCAGGGCCGACGCGATTTCGGGGATCGG
>CAYWTM010000166.1:0-5440 GCA_964460185.1 uncultured Roseicyclus sp.
CCCAGGCCCTGCAAGACCCGCGCGGCCAGCAGCCATTCCAGCGAGGCGGCCGACCATGCCAGCAACGTGCCGATGATGTACAGGACCGCGCCGGCCATCATCACCGGTTTGCGTCCGAATACATCCGACAGCGGCCCGGTGAACAGCGTGCCGACCCCAAGTCCGATCAGGAAACTGGTCAGCACCAGCTGCGCGAGGTTGGGCGCCTCGGGCGTCAAGGCTGTTGCGATATCGGGCAGGGCGGGCAGCATCGCGTCGATGGAAAACGCCACCGTTGCAAAGATCATGCCCATCAGCGCGATGAATTCCCCACGCGACAGGCGGCGCGCGTGGGCGGGCGCGCGCGTGGTCGCCTGGCCGGTCATTGGCCGGATCTCATGGTGCGGCGGCGATCTGGGCCGTGATGTCGTCGATCACCTGCAGCCACGTCTCGGCGGGTTGCGCCCCCGAAAGGGCGTGTTGATTGGCGACGATGAAGCATGGCACGCCCTGCACCCCGCGCGACCGGGCATGACGGTCGCGGGTCTGGATATCTGCCGCGTCCGCGTCACCGGCCAAAAGCTGCGCGGTCATCGCCCGGTCCATCCCCACGCCGTCTGCGACATCGCACAGCACATCTGGATCGCCGATATCCCTGCCATCCACGAAATAGGCCCGGAACAGGGCGGCCACGACCGGGGTCTGGCGGCCTTCGATACCGGCCCAGTGGATCAGGCGGTGGGCGTTCAGGGTGCTTGGGGTGCGCGCGATCTTGTCGAGGTTCAGGGTCAGCCCGGCTTTGTCCCCGCTTTCCACGACCGGCGCATAGGCGCGCATCGCGCCCTCCTTGCCACCGAATTTCAGTTCGAGGTATTCGCGCCGGTCGACGCCATCGGCCGGCATGTCGGGGTTCAGCTGAAACGGATGCCATTCGATCGCGAAGGGGTGATCGGGGCGTTGTTCGAGCGCACGGGTCAGGTTGGTCCAGCCGATATAACACCAGGGGCAGATCGGGTCCGAGATGATGTCGAGCTTGATCATGGCAGGTCCTTCAAGATGCGGGCAAGCGCGCGGCGGTCCAGCTTGCCATTGGCGGAGCGGGGAAGCGCGTCGAGGTGGATATAGCGCCGGGGTTGCTTGTAGCGGGCCAGATGCGTCTCGGCCAGAGCGCGCAGTGCGCTTGCATCGGCCGCACCCGAATAGGCAAGCACGAGGACCTCGGTATCGGCCTTGACCGCGACAGCCCCAGCCGCGCAGTCCGCGACACCCGGCGCGCCCTGGAAGGCGGCTTCGATTTCGAGCGGGGAAATGCGAAATCCGCCGGTGGTCAAGAGATCGTCGCGCCGCCCGTGATAGGTAAAGGCCCCTTCGGGCGTTTGCGCCACCAGGTCACCGGACAGAAACCAGTCGTCTGCAAGGGGCAGCGTCGGGGTCGCGGCACCCTCCAGGTAGCCCAGCGTCAGGCCCGGATCGCTGCGGTGGATCGCCAGCGTGCCGATCTCACCTGTGGTGACCGGCTTGTGGTCGGCGTCCAGCACGCCAAGCCGCCGACCGGGTTGCGCAAAGCCGAGTGTCCCGGGCGGCGCGGGCCGGGCGGGGCTGCCCGAGATGAAGGTGGAACATTCCGACATGCCAAGCGCCTCGTGGATCGCGGTGCCCGTGGCCGCCGTCCAGGCCGCGCGGATCGCGTCGGGCAGCTTTTCACCGGCGCTAAGCCCGTGGCGCAGTTTCGGCAGATGCAGGGGACGGTCCCCGGACAGGAGCTTGCGAAAGACACCGGGCACGGCGGCAAAGATGGTCGCATCATGACGCTTGAGCAGGAGCGGCAGGGTTTCGGGCGACGTGCCCGAGGCCGGGATCAGGGCCGTGGCCCCGATGGACCACGGATCCAGCAGGCCGGTTCCCAGTGTGAAGGTCCAGTTGAACGCGCCCGCATGCAGCACCCGGTCGTCGGGCCGCAGGCCGTACCAGCCATGCCACATCATGCGCCGCGCCCGGATGGCGCGATGGGCGTGGCCCACTGCCTTGGGCCGCCCGGAGGAGCCGGAGGTGAAGACGATATAGGCCAGCCGGTCGGGATCACCTTGCTGATATTCGGCGGGGGGATGATCGATCAACCCGGCCAGGTCCGACAGGACCGGGCCATTGCGAAGGCGTGGAAGGCTTGCCCCTTGCGCGGCCAGAATGGCGTCGGGCTTGATGACCGGCACCATGCGGTCCAGCTCGCTTTCGGTCAGCGCCTCGGCCGTCGGCACGGGGATGATCCCTGCCGCGATGGCCCCCAGAAAGGCAACGGGAAATTCGGGCGTATTGCCAAGCCGCAAGAGCAACCGGTCGCCGGGCTGGAGGCCTTGGGACAGCAGACCCGACGCCATGCCCCGCACGGCCGCCTCGAGACGCGAAAAGCTCCACCGTTCGGCGCGGGCAGGTCCCAGAACGGCCAGTGCGACCTTGTCGGGCGTCGCATGGCCCGCGGCCAGCACATCGCGGGCAAGGTTGAACGGTGAGGGGATCGGGGCTTGCATGTCTCTTGGCTACGCCGCCCTCTGCCCCGTTGCAAGGTGACGTGGCCGGCCCTAAAGATGCGCGCCATGACACAAGAACCCAGCCTGATCCGCCTTGCCCGCGAGAGCGGTGATGAAGTCCCCCCGCAGCCCGTCGATCTGGGGGTGCGGGTGCGCGAGTTGCGCAAGGCGCGCGCCTGGACGCTGGAACAGGCCGCGCAAGAGGCAGGGCTGGCGCGGTCGACCTTGTCCAAGATCGAGAACGGGCAGATGTCGCCGACCTACGAGGCGCTGAAAAAGCTGGCCGACGGGTTGGGCATCTCGGTGCCGCAGCTGTTCACGCCGCCGTCCAATCCGCAGGTCAACGGGCGCATGGCCGTGACCTTGTCGGGAGAGGGCGAGGCGCATGCCACCACGACCTATGAGCACGAATTGCTGGCGGGTGCCCTGACCCGCAAGGCGATGCTTCCCTACAGGGCGCGCATCCGCGCCAGGTCGTTCGAGGAATTCGACGGCTGGGTGCGTCATGACGGCGAGGAATTCCTGTATGTTCTGACTGGCGCGGTGCGGGTGCTGACCGAATTCTATGCGCCCGTGGAACTGCGCCGGGGCGACAGTGTCTACTATGACGCGGCGATGGGCCATAACGTGATCTCGATCTCGGATGATGATGCCACCATCCTTTGGGTCACATCGCTCGGCTAGATCGCGCGGCCAGTTGGGGCTCGGGTCACAGGCCTACCATCTTGCGGATATCATCCGGGCTGGCGCCTTGATCGCGGTAGGTTCGGATCGCGCGCGCATCATCGCGCTTGGCAAGGCGTTTGCCGTTTTCGTCCCGGATCAGTTCGTGGTGGTGATAGATCGGCGCCGGCAGCCCAAGCAGCAGTTGCAAGATCACGTGGATCCGCGTGGCGTCGAACAGGTCCTGACCGCGCACCACGTGGCTCACGCCCTGCGCGGCATCATCCAGTGTGACCGACAGGTGGTAGGACCCAAGAAAATCCTTTCTCGACAGCACGATATCACCGACCGTTGCGGTCATGTCGGCGGCGGTGAAGGGGACCGTGCCGTGCTGACCCTGGGGGCCGTGGCCGGTTTCGGTGAACTGAAAGCCATCGCGCTCGGCGGTCGTGGCCAGGCACGCAACGGCGGCCTGCATGTCAAGTCTGAGCGCCACGCCGGTGGGCCGTGGCCCGGATCCGTCGGGGCGGTCAGGCCGGGTGCGGCAGGTGCCGGGATAGATCGGGCCATCGGGTCCAAACGCGGGGTCGGCCCCTTCCTGCGGCGCACTGGCTGCGGCCAGAATATCGCGGCGGTTGCAGGTGCAGGGATAGACGAGACCCATCCGCCAAAGACGGTCCAGCCCATCGGCGTAGAGATCCAGGTGATCGGATTGACGGCGCACCGGCTGATCCCACGTGATGCCGAGCCAGGCCAGGTCTTCGCAGATCAACGCCTCCCATTCGGGTTTCGAGCGGTCCCGGTCAATATCCTCGATCCTGAGAAGAAACCTGCCGCCCGCCGCCATCGCCATGTCATGGGCCAGAAGGGCGGAATAGGCATGGCCCAGATGCAGCGGGCCGGTGGGGGACGGCGCGAACCGGGTGATCATGCCCGGCGCAGAACGATCACGTCCGACCCGGTGACCTTTTCACTCAGATGCGGCCCGTGTTCCCGGAACAAGAGCTCGGCCGATCCGTTGGCCTGCAACGCGTCAAGGGCGGCAATGTAATCGGGCGCGGCCAGCGTCGGGTCATTGTAGCTGAACGCCAGCAGTCCACCGGACCCGAGGGCCGCGACCAGGGTGCCCAACATCTGGGGAGGTGCTGCGCCAAGGCTGACGACCCCGGTGGCGATGATGGCTTGATAGGCCCCGGGTTTGGCCCGGACCTCTCCCGGGGTGCCAAGCCAGAGGTCGCGGTAGATACCCTTGCCGCGCGCATGATCGAGCATCGCCGGCGAGATGTCGGTGCCGTCGATGGTGGTGAACCCGGCCTTGGCCAACGCCCCGCCCGAAAGCCCCGTGCCGCAGCCGAAATCCAGCACCGGCGCCATGCGATCGCCGGTGAACCGCGTCAGGGCATCGGCCACACGGCCCGGCGTGGCGTAGGACATGGTTTGCATGTCGCCGTCATAGCCATCGGCCCAATCGGCATAGATCTGCTGCGTTTCCTCGACGGACCGCGGCGTCCAGAGTTTCGTGTTGATCGGTGACGTGCTCATGGTGGCCACGCTAGCGCAGGGGCGGCGTGACGGTCCAGATCATTCCGCGGCGCGGGCGTGCGGGGCCAGCCAATCCGCCCATGCGGCCTTGGCGCGGTCGGTATAGGCCTTGTAGCGATCCTTGCGGCCCCGGCGGCCGGCCTTGAGCCCCTCGACCGGGGGGAAGAGGCCGAAATTCACGTTCATGGGCTGGAAGGTCTTGGCCTCGGCGCCGCCGGTGATGTGGTGGATCAAGGCGCCCATCGCCGTCACCTGCGGGACGGGAGGCAGGGTTCTGCCCTGAACCTCGGCCGCCGCCATGCGCCCGGCCAGCAGCCCCATGGCCGCCGATTCCACGTAGCCTTCGACGCCGGTGATCTGTCCCGCGAACCGGATATGCGGCCGGGAACGCAGGCGCATCTGGTCATCCAGCAGCGTGGGCGCGTTGATGAAGGTGTTGCGGTGAATGCCGCCAAGGCGTGCAAAGGACGCGTCCTGCAGGCCGGGGATCATCTTGAAAACAGCGGTTTGCGCGCCGTACTTCATCTTGGTCTGGAAGCCCACGATATTGTACAGCGTGCCAAGCGCATTGTCGCGGCGCAGCTGGACGACGGCATGGGGCTTGACCTGCGGATCGTGCTCATTGGTCAGGCCGACCGGTTTCATCGGGCCATGGCGCAGGGTTTCGCGCCCGCGTTCGGCCATCACCTCGATCGGCAGGCAGCCATCGAAATAGCCGGCCGTCTCGCCCG
>CAYWTM010000167.1:0-5374 GCA_964460185.1 uncultured Roseicyclus sp.
CGCGGCCCCTCATGGCGGCGGCGCGTTTTCCGGCAAGGATCCCACCAAGGTGGACCGCTCTGCTGCCTATGCCGCGCGGTATCTTGCCAAGAACGTCGTGGCATCGGGCCTGGCCCATCGCTGCACGATCCAGTTGAGCTATGCCATCGGTGTCGCCAAGCCCCTGTCGATCTATGCCGATACCCATGGCACGGGTCAGGTGCATGAAAGCCGGATCGAAAAAGCGATCGACCAGATCATGGATCTGACCCCGCGCGGTATTCGCATGCATCTGGGCATGAACCGCCCGATCTATGCGCGCACCGCGGCCTATGGTCATTTCGGGCGCGCGCCCGAGGCCGATGGTGGGTTTTCGTGGGAACGGACCGATCTGGTCGAGGCGCTGAAGGCCGCCGTGTAACCCGGCAAAAGGGGTTCGCCGCCAAAGGCTGCGACCCGCGCCGGGGCTGTGCCCCGGCATTTTTTTGCGTATGTCTGAACGACCAAGGGCAGGCGGCAGTGTCTGCCATGCCCGATGAAGCCGAAGGCCTGACCGTGACCATCCCGACCCAACGCCCCCATCGCAATTTCTATGGCCGCCGCAAGGGGCAGCACCTGAAAGACAGCCAGGAACGCTATCTGCAAGAGGACCTTGCGGCCCTCAGCCCCGGCGCGGTGGATTGGGAGACCAACCCCGACCGCGTGCCACTGGATCTTGAGGCGTTGTTCGACGGGCGTGAGGTCTGGCTCGAGGTCGGATTTGGCGGTGGCGAACACATGGTGCACCAGGCCGCGTTGAACCCGGATGTCGGGATTATCGGATGCGAGCCCTATATCAACGGCGTGGCCATGTTGCTGGGCAAGATCCGCAAGGCCGGTGCCGGCAATCTTCGGGTGCATCCCGGAGACGCGCGCGATCTGTTCGATGTCCTGCCGGACGGGTCGATCGCCAAGGCCTTCTTGCTGTATCCCGATCCCTGGCCCAAGGCGCGCCATCATCGCCGCCGGTTCGTGACACCCGAACATCTGGGACCGCTGCACAGGGTCCTGAAACCGGGGGCGGAATTTCGCGTGGCCACCGACATCCCGGATTATGTGCGCCAGACGCTTGAACAGGTGCCGCGCCACGGGTTCTCCTGGGCGGCGGAGGGGCCCGAGGATTGGCGACAGCCCTGGGACGACTGGATCTCGACCCGCTACGAACAAAAGGCGCTGCGCGAGGGGCGGGTGCCGCATTACCTGACCTTTTTCCGCGGCTGATCCGACGCTGGCCGGCCGGATCTGCTGATCCCCCTTCGCAACGGGTTGCGGAGATGGCCCGGGATGGTCTTCACTTGGACATCACCGCGCAAAGGAGGCCTGGGATGTTGACCAATGACCAACTCGCCGAATGGGATCGCGATCATTTCATGCATCCGTCGACCCACCTGGCGCAACATGCGCGGGGCGAAGCGCCGGGCCGTGTGATCCGGACGGCCCAGGGCTGTTTCATCACCGATCGTGACGGAAACCGCTATCTCGATGCCTTTGCAGGCCTGTACTGCGTCAATATCGGCTATGGCCGGCAAGAGGTGGCAGACGCCATCGCGGATCAGGCGCGCGAACTGGCCTATTACCACGCCTACATGGGCACCGGCACCGAAGCCTCGATCACGTTGTCCAAGATGATCATGGACCGGGCGCCCGACCACATGTCACGCGTCTATTTCGGTCTTGGCGGGTCCGACGCCAACGAGACCAACATCAAGCTGGTCTGGTATTACAACAACATCCGGGGGCTGCCTGGGAAGAAAAAGATCATCTCACGCTGGCGTGGTTATCACGGATCGGGCCTGATGTCGGGGTCACTGACCGGCCTTTCGCTGTTTCACAAGAAGTTCGACCTGCCCCTGGATACCGTGCTGCACACCACGGCGCCCTATTATTTCAGGCGCGATGACCTGAGCCTGACCGAGGCACAGTTCACCGCCCAATGCGCGGCCGACCTGGAGGAGATGATCGAACGCGAAGGGGCCGACACCATCGCGGCCTTCATTGCAGAGCCGATGTTGGGCACGGGCGGCATCGTGCCGCCGCCCGCCGGATACTGGGAGGCGATCACCCCGATCCTCAAGCGTCACGACATCTTGCTGATCGCGGACGAGGTCATCACGGGGTTTGGCCGTCTGGGCCACATGTTTGCTTCGCCCGCCTATGGGCTGACGCCCGACATCATGACGATCGCCAAGGGTCTGACCTCGGCCTATGCGCCGCTGTCGGGGTCGATCCTGTCCGAGAAGGTGTGGAAGGTCCTGGAACAGGGCACGGATGAATTCGGCCCGCTGGCCCATGGCTGGACCTATTCCGCCCATCCCATCGGGGCGGCTGCAGGTATTGCCAACCTGAAACTTCTCGACAGCCTGGGGCTGGTCGGCAATGCGGGCGATGTCGGCCCTTACCTGACCGCGCAACTGGCGCAGGCGGTGGGGGATCATCGCAATGTCGGCGAGGTTCGGGGCGACGGCATGCTGAGCGCCGTGGAACTGGTGAGGGATCGCGACAGCCGCACCTATTTCGATCCGGGCGACAAGATCGTGCCACAGATCGTGGCCGCGATGGGTCGGCGGGGGGTGATCGCGCGCGCGATGCCGCAAGGTGACATCATCGGCTATGCGCCGCCCTTGTGCCTGAGCCGGGCCGAGGCAGATACTGTCGTGGCAGCCACCGCCGACAGCATTGCAGAGGTGCTGGGATAACGCCCCGTTGGCAGCGCGGCAGGTGACAGGGGCGGCGGACTGGCCCCTTTCGCCCGGACACGACGACGGACGTTCCCGCGATTACCTGTTCAGCGCCGCGCGCAGGGCAGTGACCCCGGCCTGTGTCAGGCCATGACCCGGGCCGGGCGTGACATCGAGCATCACCTCGGCACCCAGTTTGCGGAACACCGAGGCACTGTCTTCGGCCCGTTTCAGCGGAATGTGCGGATCTTGTGCGTGGACGGTGATGGTCACGGGGATACCCGACAGGTCCGTGGCGTAGTCAAAGGCCTTGGCCGCGTGACCATATAGTGCGGGATCAGGTGCGCCAGGCGCGTCCGCGGTGCCGACAAGCCCGGCCGACAGGCCAAGGATTCCCGCCAGCCCACCCCTGCGTGCGCCATATTCAAGCGCCAGGCAGCCCCCCTGGCTGAAGCCCGCGACCACGATCCGCTCGCGGCTCAACCCGTCCGCTTCAAGCGCCGAGATGGCGGTTTCGATGGCGGCCAGGCCCGCTTCGACATGGGGTTCCATGACCTGTGTCGGGGCAAGAAACGACGTGGGCCACCAGCTGTGTCCGGGCGCTTGCGGGGCAACTGTTGCCACATCCGGCAGGCCAAGCGCGTCACCAAGCCCCAGGATGTCCCGCGCCGATGCGCCGCGGCCGTGCAACAGGACCAGCCCGATGCGGGCCGATCCTGCGGAGGTGCCACCGAAACTGAGCGGCGTTTCGTGTCCGGCGGCGCTCATGACACGACCTTGAGCGGGGGCAGAACCTGTTCGATACGGGCGCGGTGCGGCTCATATTGCGCTGGCAGTTTCAACGCCTCGCCCAGATGGGCCGCGTCCTCGTCCACGGCGAAACCCGGCGGATCGGTCGCGATTTCGAACAGGACACCACCCGGCTCGCGGAAATAGATCGCGTTGAAATATTGCCGGTCGATGACGGGCGTCACACCCATGCCCGCGCTGGCCAGTCTTTCGCGCCAGTCCAGTTGGGTCGCATCATCCTCGGCCCGGAAGGCCACGTGGTGAATGCTGCCCGCCCCCTGGCGCCCGATCGAAGGCGTATCGGATCGCATCAGGTCGACCACGGCGCCGCGCGCGTCACCCGGTGCGTGCAGGCGCAGACGTTCCACGCCCGCGACCGTTTCATGGCCTGCCTCCTGGTAACCGAAAACCTCGGTCATCAGCTTTGCGGTTGGCGCGATGTCGCGTTCCCACAAGGTCACGGAATGAAACCCGTCGACGGCATCTGCGCTGGTACGCGTGGTTTCGATCAGTTCGACCGGAGCGCCGTCCGGATCGCGCAGCACGATCACCCGTTGCCCAAAGCGTTCGAACGGCCCTTCGAATTCCACGGCGTCGCCGGCCAACTGTTCCATCCAGCCGTCGAATTGCCCGGCAGGTACCGCGTAGGCATAGGCCGACGCCATGCCTGGCCCGGCCCGTCCGGGGCCTGCATCGACAAAGGGAAAGAACGTCAGGATGGTGCCGGGATTGCCCGCCCGATCGCCGTAATACAGGTGATACGTTCCCGGATCGTCGAAGTTGACGGTCTTCTTGACCAACCGCTGCCGAAGCGTGCCGGTGTAGAACGTGACGTTGTCCTGAGGGGGCCCCGAAATGGCCGTGACGTGGTGAAGGCCCGGAATTGTCTTGGTCATGGTAGCCTCGCTATCGTGGGGGCGGCGAGGAGGTGACCCGCCGTCTTGCCACCACATGGCGTTAGAATTGCTGCACATAAATGCAGAATGATACACGGCTCATGTGCAAACCTGCACGCTCATGCCCAAACCTTCACTGCGGGTCAGGCAGACGGGGCGGTGGTGCAGGCGCGAAATGCGGCCACTTCGGGTGCGGCATCTGCCAGGGACACCGACAGGCTTGTCGCGCCGCTGTAGATCGAGGCCCTTTGGTTCTGCGCCAGCCCGTCGAGCACGTTGCCAAAGCCCTGATCGGTTACTGTCAGGGTGCGGTCGCCATCCGAAAGGACGTGACGATTCGTGGTGATCGTCAGTTCGAGACCGCCCAGGAACGCGATGCCGAAGATCGCGCTTTGCGGCCATGGATCGGACGTCGTGACCGATATGGAATACAGCGGTCCCGCCGGATCATAGGTCAGCCGGATCGCCGTGTCCGGTTCCGCGTGGGTCAGGGTGCAGAGCGGTCCTTCGATACCGGCCTGCCACGCCTGCGCCGGTGACGCCAGGAATAACGCCATGACGAGAAGAATTCTCATGTCTTGCCCCAATATGGCCCAAGTTTTTCCATGACATAGGGCGCGATGCCCCCGCACCCACGGTTTGGGTGCAAGATTCTCTTTCATGGCCAAAGGTCCAGACCATGCGCTTGCCCTTTCTGATGTTGTTTGCATCGCTGTTTTTCGCGGGTGCGCTGGCTGTTGTGGATGGGCCGGTGCTTTCGCTGCCGATGCTGATTGCGGTCCTGTCGGCGCTGGCCGCGACCTGTCTGGTCGTCGTCACCGCCCCCGGAAAGGCAAGGCCTCTGATCGTCGTGGATGGCTCGAACGTCATGTTCTGGGAGGAAGACGTGCCGTCCCTGGACACGGTGAAAGCTGTCGTCGATGACATCCGGGGGCAGGGTGCCATGCCGGTGGTGTGGTTCGACGCCAATGTCGGCTACCGGGTCGATGACAG
>CAYWTM010000168.1:0-5317 GCA_964460185.1 uncultured Roseicyclus sp.
GCTTGCAGGGGCCGCACCATTCGGCCCAGAAATCCACCACAACGGGGATATCGGACTGGCGTACTTCTGCGTCGAACGTGTCGTCGGAAACAGCAATGGTTGCCATGGTGTCAGGCCCTCCAGGCGCAATGATTTCGGACACGCAACCTAGGTAGCATGGTCCGCAGCGTCAAGCACCCCTAGCACGATCCAGCGCAGCAGACACGATATCATGTGGCAAGATCATCAACTCGGCGGTCCGCGACCACAAGATTGCAGTTTCGATCCGCCGGTCCGGGTAGATCGCGGCCAGCATCGCCGCATAGGCCCCCATCTGCCGCAACAGGCCCTCGGGCACCTCCTGGGGTCGGTCGGGCACCACGGCGTTGGTCTTGAAATCGATCGCCGTCACGGTGTCGTCCGTGACCAGCAGGCGGTCGATGATGCCCATTATCGGCCCGCCAATAAGATCGCTTTCGCCCGTCAGCGCCACCTCGGCCAGTGTATCCGGCGCAAAGATCGCGGACAGATGCCGCGCGGTCAGAACACGGGTGGCTTCGCTCAGCACATCGGCCTGCAGGACGTCGGCGACCTCACCGGGGTCCAGCGCAAGGATACCCGGCGCGGCCTCGATCCAGGACGGCTCGGGCAGCTTCGGCAGGTGTTCCAGCAGCAAATGCACCAGGCGCCCGCGCCGCTTGGCCTCGACCTCGGACAGGCCATCGCCCTGCAGGGCCTTGGCTCCGCCCAGATCCGATGGCGTGCGCGCCTTGGCCGCGCGTTTGCTGGTGGGTGCTGCGTGGTTCACCCAATCGGGCAAGATCGCGGGCCCGGCTGCATCTTGCGGGCCAACGCGCGCCATGGGCGACCAGTCACCGCTTTCCAGGCGCATTCCCTGGCCGGGCAATTCGGGCAGCAGCAACGGCACCGCGCCCGATGCCTCCATCGCGTCCCGGATGCCAAGATACCACGCCCTGGAGACCTGTTTGCCCATGTCGCCCGACCCGGCAATGATCAGCCAGCTTTCCGCCCGCGTCATCGCGACATAGAGCAGGCGGTTGCGTTCCTCGGCGTCGGCCTGATCCCTCGCATCAAGGGCCGCACGCACCGCGTCGGGCGCGTCAGAGGATTTTGCCCAGACCATCGGGCCACCCTCGGGCATCACCAGCCTGATCTGCCCGCCCCCCCCTTTGGGCGGAGAAGTATCCGGCAAGATCACCACCGGGGCCTCCAGCCCCTTGGCACCATGCACGGTCATCACCCGGATCTGGCCATTGGGCTGCGCCAGATCGCGTTTCACCGTGACCTGACCGGATTCCAGCCACCCCACGAACCCGGTCAGCGACGGCACCTCCATCCGCTCATAGGCCAGAGCCTGCGCCAGCATCGCGTCGATGCCATCCTCGGCCTCCGGCCCCATGCGCGCGACCAGGCGGCGCCTTGCATCATGGCGGATCAGGGCCCGTTCCAGCAGATCATAAGGGCGCAGATATTCGGCCTGGTTACGCAGATCCTGCAGCATCTCGACCGTCTGCGGCCAATCCCCGGCGCGTTCTTGCAAGGCCCGCCACAGGTAGCTGCCGCGCCCATGGGCCAGCTGGAACACCTCATCCTCCGACCAGCCGCCGATGGGCGATCGCAGAACGGCCGCCAGTGACAGGTCGTCTTCGGGCAGGGCCAGGAACTGCATCAAGGCGATCAGGTCCCTGACCGCCAGGGGTTCTGCAATCTGGGCGCGGTCCACGCCTGCGATGGGCAGCCCCCGGGCCTTGAGCGCGGCAATGATCTTGCGGAACCGGGGGGACCGCCGCTGCACGAGGATCAGGATATCGCCCGCCTCGACCGGACGGCGTTTGTCATCGACGGTCACCGGTTCGCCGCGCGCGATCATATCCTCGATCCGGTCTGCCAGCGCGCGCGCCAACAGGTTCGAGTGATGATCGCTCGACACGATATCCTGCGGGTCGTCCCACGCGACCTGCTCGGGCTTTTCCTTTTCGCTTTCGATCAGCGGCCACAGATCCACACGGCCCGGCATCTCGCCATGAAACGCCTTGTGCTGGACACCCGGCCCGACACCCGGTTCCCCCGCCCCGGATGCAACGGCATCCACCAGCCGCAGGATCGTGGGCGATGAGCGGAAAGAATACACCAGTTCCTTGGACTGGAACGGCATGTTCACCTGTTCCAGCCGTTCGGCGAACAGATCGCGCATGCGATCGAACCCGGCCGGGTCGGCGCCCTGGAAGGAATAGATCGACTGTTTCTTGTCACCCACGACAAAGATCGTCCGCCGCACGTCCGCGCGTGCGCCTTCGCCGGCGGCGAAATCCTCGGCCAGTTGCTTGACGATTTCCCACTGTTCGGGGCTGGTATCCTGCGCCTCGTCCACAAGGATATGGTCGATCCCGCCATCCAGCCGGAACAGCACCCATTGCGCGACGCCCGGCGCCGTCAGGAGCTTGCGGGTCGCGCCGATCAGGTCGTCGAAATCGAGCCAGCCCCGCGCGGATTTGGCGGATCGGTAGGCCGGCAGAAACGCCGCCGCGAATTGGTGGAGCGCCGCCGTCCGCCGTGCCGTGACCAGCGCAAGGCGGAGGTGGCGGGCCGCCTCGACGCGTACCATCAGGGCGTTGAGCGGATCCATATCCCCGCCGATGGCCTTGCGCACCCCGGCATTGCCGATGGCGTCGACCTTGGCGGTAAAGGGCGCCTTCGCATCCTTGCCGGTGAGAAACGCATCTTCCAGCATCTCGAGATCTGCCAACCCAGGTGAATCCCACGTCACCCGTGACAATGCCATATGCGCCTTGGCGGTGCTGCGCCCCTCAGGATCGAGATGGGGGGTAACGCGGGCGGCCATGTCTGCCTCCCCCCCCAGGATCACGCGGTCCAGGATGTCGCGCGCCGTCAGACCCGGATCAATACCCGCCCAGCCGCAGATCGCGGGCCAGTCCCACGGATCGGACAGCTTTTCCGCCTGCCCCGCGACCCGCGTGGCCAGCGCCATCAACCCGTCGTCATCGCTCAGATGCGCGGCCAGCCCGTCGATGGCGCCCTGGTCCGCAGGATCATCGGCCATCCGGTCCAGCAGATCCGCGATCAGCCGCCGCTGCACGCGTTCGTCGATTTCCGTGAAACCCGGGCTGACGCCGGCCTCCAGCGGGAACCGCCGCAAGACCGAGGAACAAAAGGAATGGATCGTCTGTATCTTGAGCCCACCCGGCGCCTCGATCGCGCGGGCAAACAGCGTGCGCGCCTGGCGCAAGACCTCATCGGACATCCCGGTCACGCCGACATCACCCAAAGTGCTGCGCAGCGCGCCGTCATCCAGCATCGCCCATTGGCCCAACCGCTGGAAAAGGCGGTTCTGCATCTCCATCGCGGCGGCCTTGGTGTAGGTCAGGCACAAGATACGCTCGGGTGCGACCCCCTCGAGCAACAGCCGCGCCACCCGGTCGGTCAGAACCCGCGTCTTGCCCGAGCCCGCATTCGCGCTGAGCCATGTCGAGATGTTCGGCGCCGCCGCCCGGACCTGTGCCCGCGATGCATCGTTCATCGGGCTGCCTTTCGTCCGACAGGGATCACAACCGGCGTGTCGCTCTCATCCCATTCGCCGTAGCGCGCCAGGTGGTCGTAATCACCCTTGAAACGGGTATCCTTGATCGACCGGCGCGACGGGAAACCGTTGTCTGGGTCCGCCATGTGCGCCAGCCGTGTCAGGAATTCGGCCTGGATGGCCGCAAGTGCGGACGCATCCGGCACATGGCCTGCAACCTCGGGTTTCGATCCGAGGCCGATATAGGCGATCTTGCCGACGGAAACCGGACCGGGCGGGTCGAATGCGCCCGCCTCGATCATCAGGGCCTCAAGCCACAGCTGCTTGTTGAACGCCTTTTCCTCCTTTTCGGTGGGTGGACTTCCGGTCTTGTAGTCGTAGATCGCATAGCTTCCGCCATGGCCCTGGTCGATCCGGTCCGCCGTGCCGCGCAGGATGACGCCGGTGCCCGGCACCTCCCATTGGCCCTTGGCCTCTTGCAAAAGCGGGCGGCCCCAGGCGCGCAGGTCGCCCTCCACCTCCATCACGAAATCGGCGACCCGGGCCAGGCGCGCCAGCCACAACCGGCGCGCGGCGGGCCATGGCGCTTCGGTGTCAAGAACGTCCTCGGCGATCTGCATCAGCAGGCGCGTCCCGGCCCCCGCGTCCGGCAGGCCGGTTTCGGTTTCCTTGACAAAGCGCGCCATGACGGCGTGCAGAACCGTCCCCCGCAACCGCACGTCCGGCCCGGCCCGCAGGGGATCAAGCGCCCGCAACCGCAGCACCCGCCGCGCGTAGACCGCGTAGGGGTCGCGGATCAGGCGTTCGACCTCGGTCACGCTCAATTCCTTCGGGCGCGCATTGGCGGGGGGCGCGGGGGCGGGGCGCGGTTCCGCATCGACGCGGGCCTCGGGCGTCACAAGCCGTTCGGCCATCGCCAGGTACCGCGCCCCACGGTCCCGCATGTCGGCAAGCGCAGCGCGTGCCTCGCCCCCCGATCCATCCAGAAGGTTCACCAGCCGGTTCAGCCAGCGCGAGGCGACGGTATCGGTTTCAGAATCGCGCCTTGCGCGGGTCACCCAAACCTCGGGCGCGGCCATCGCCTGTTGAAAATCATGGGCCGACAGGCCGATCACCCGGTCGGGCAGACGCAACCCCGCCTCGGATCGCAATGCGCGGTTCAGCCATGGATCGGCGGCCGGCGCCATCGGCCACGTGCCTTCGTTCAGGCCGGCCAGGATCATCAGGCTGGCGCCCTGCACGCGCGCCTCCTGCGTGCCCCAGATCAGGATATCGGCGTGTGGATACAGGCTTTGCCGTGCTTCGCGGTCTTCGGTCAGCGCCGTGAACAGGTCGCGGTAATCCAGAGCCGTCATCACGCCGCCGGCCGCGGCCTCGGCCCGCAGTTCCGCCAGCAGATGTTCGGCCGCCTCGCCGGCCTCTTTCTCGTACAGCCCGCCCGCGCCCTCGCCATCGGGACCGGCGGCCAGCGCCTCGGCGCGGGCGATATGGCGCGACACCCGGTCTTCCATCGCCATGGCGCCAGGAACGGGCGCGGCCATCGCGTGATCGGCAAGCCATGCGACCCATGCCATCGCCCCCGGATCATCGGTGCGCTTTTCGGCCCAGTCCACCAGCCGCGCCCGATCCGGCAGGCCCGCAACCCGCCGCAACACCTCAAGCTCCAGGTCGCGGGTGCGCCGCAGATGCGGGCCGCGATCGCTACCCGTGTGGCACAAAGCATGCTTGAGAACCACGATCACCGCCTCGGCATCTGCGGGCGCGGCCTCAAGTTCGGCG
>CAYWTM010000169.1:0-5310 GCA_964460185.1 uncultured Roseicyclus sp.
GGGATGGCTGGCCGGCAACGCGGTGATGAAACGCACCTTCAAGTGATCGGCCATCATCGCCGGGCTGATCGACCGGTCCTTGCCCGGCGCCAAGCGCAAGACCGGGCGGCAAGCGACGTTTTCCACCGACATTCTGTATGACACGCTGCGCAAGTATGACCCCGACCACATCATGCTGGACATCACCCGCCGCGAGGCGATGCGCGGGCTGGTCGATTTCGGCCGCATCGAAGAAATGCTGTCGCGCATCGATGGCCGGATCGATCATGCCAAACTGACCAGAGTAAGCCCCCTGGCAGCGCCTCTTTTCCTGGAACCGGGGCGCATACCAATCGCCGGTTTGGCCGATCAGCGTCTGCTGGAAGACGAGGCCGCCCGGCTGATGCAGACGGCGGGCCTCGCCGGGATCGCGGCGAAATAGGTTACAAGAATTCGCGTTTTGCGGTTCTTTCGTAACATGAATTTGGGCCCTTGCGCGCTGCACGCCCCCGTGCGAACGAACGAAGCATGAACGGGCTTGCCTTTGATTTTTGCGGCGAAACGCTGAGCGCCCTGCCCTCTGGCGCGCTGTTCTGGCCTGCCCGGCGGCTGTTGTGCGTGTCGGATCTGCATCTTGGCAAATCCGACAGGATGGCGCGGCGCGGCGGTCCGATGCTGCCGCCCTACGAAACGCTGGATACGCTCGACCGTCTTGGCGCGGATATCGCGGCGACAGATCCCGAGACGGTGATCTGCCTTGGCGACAGTTTCGATGACCTGGCGGCCGGTCGGGACATGACACGGGATCTCAAGGATCGGCTGATCAGCCTCATGGCCGGGCGGCGCTGGGTCTGGATCGAAGGCAACCACGACCCTGGCCCGCTGGATTTCGGCGGCACCCACCTGGCCGATCACGCCGTCAACCCGCTGGTTTTTCGCCATATTGCGGAACATGCGGCGATGGGCGAGGTGTCGGGGCACTACCATCCAAAAGCACGGATTTCGGTCAAGGGTCGCGTGCTCAGCCGTCGCTGCCTGCTGGTCGATGATGCGCGGCTGATCCTGCCCGCCTATGGCACTTATACCGGCGGCCTGTTCAGCGACCGGCCCGAATTGAGTGGATTGATGGCGGCAGACGCACGCGCCATTCTGGTCGGACCGCGGCCCGTTTGCCTGCCGATGCCCCGCCACGCCTGAAAGGAACACCCGATGCATCCCGAGATCGCCCAAAAGATCCGCGACAGTTTTTCGAAGCAGGGTCTTATGGGATTGATCGACGCACAGGTCGACAGCATCGAACCGGGCCGCGTCGTGCTAAGCTTGCCGATCACCGATGGCGTGTCGCAACAGCACGGATTTGCCCATGCCGGCACAAGTTTCGCATTGGGCGACAGCGCTGCGGGCTATGCGGCGCTGAGCCTCATGGCGGCCGAGGCAGAGGTTCTGACCGTCGAAATGAAGATCAACCTGATCGCACCCGCAAAGGGCCTGCGCCTGATCGCGGTGGGCGAGGTCGTGAAACCGGGCCGTCGGCTGATGATCACGCGGGCAACTGTCTATGCCGAGGATCACGCTGGCAGCCGCACGGAGACTGCCTTGTTGCAGGGCACCATGATCCCCGTGTGAATTTTCTCCCGGGAACAGCAACCCGGAGATCGCTGACTTTGTTGATTGTCAACAAAGGATGGACTAGTCTTGCCGTGGGCACTTCATCGAACTTTTGGGAGGGAGCGATATGAAAGACCACTCAACCGACATTTCCGAAACATCCGCAACCGATTTCACATCGGCCGAAAGCCCCGCGCGCAGAAGCTTTCTGCGGGGGGCAAGCCTCGCGACCATGGGCGCGCTGGCGGGCATGACCGTTCCATTCCACCGCAATGCGCCGGCCGGGCTGGTACCTGCGGCCTTTGCACAGGACGATCCGTTGGCGGGCAAGGACGGTCTGACGCTGTTGAATGACCGCCCGGTCAACGCGGAAACGCCCGCGCATCTGCTGGATGATGCGATCACGCCGACAAACCGGCATTTCATTCGCAACAACGGCCTGTTGCCCGATACGATGGATGCTGACAGCTGGACGCTGACCATTGACGGGTTCGTGGACAATCCGCTGGAACTGACGATTGCCGATCTGCGCGAGCAGTTCGAGGTCATCACGCGCGTTCTGCACATTGAATGCGGCGGTAATGGACGGTCGGCCTTTGACCCGCCCGCCCGCGGCAACCAGTGGACAGTCGGTGCCGTAGCCTGTTCGGAGTGGACCGGCGTGCGCCTGAAAGACGTTCTGGATGCCGCAGGCGTTCAGCCAGCCGCGATCTACACCGGGCATTACGGGGCCGACATCCATCTGTCCGGCGATCCGGACAAGGATCCTCTGTCGCGCGGCCTGCCGATCGAAAAAGCCATGGCCGACGATGTGATGATCGCGTTCGAGATGAACGGTGAAGCATTGCACCCCATGAACGGCGCGCCCTTGCGCCTGGTCGCGGCCGGCTGGCCCGGATCGTGTTCGCAGAAATGGCTGACCCGGATCTGGGTCCGCGATGTGGTGCATGACGGCGAAAAGATGGGGGGCCAATCCTACCGCGTGCCCGCCTATCCGGTGGCACCCGGCACCGATGTCCCCAACGAGGACATGGTGATCATGGAAGCGATGCCGGTCAAATCCCTGGTGACCTTTCCGGCCAATGGCGCCGAGACGGGCCTTGCGACCGAGGTTCGCGGCCACGCCTGGGTTGGCGACCGCCTTATCGAAAAGCTGGAGGTTTCGATCGATTTCGGAGCCACTTGGCAAGATGCAGACCTCGATGCTCCGGTCAATACGGGTGCCTGGCAGAACTGGCGCAGCAATGTCAGCTTCCCCGAAGCGGGCTATTACGAGATCTGGGCGCGGGCGACCGATGACTCGGGCCGGATGCAGCCCTTTGCCGTCGACTGGAACCCGCGCGGTTACCTCAACAACACCATGCACCGCGTCGGTGTGATGGCAAGCTGACACGAACAGCCTTGGGCGCACGGGCCGACATCCGTGCGCCCACTGAATGGGACGGACCAAAATGAAAAAGTTTTTTGTAGCGACGTGCGGCTTTGTGGTCGCGCTTGCGGCATCCGCATGGGCCGAAGAACTGGTGACCGACGATCAGGGCCGATCCGAGGTGATTTATGATGTGGGCCTGCTTCACGTCGCACCCGGCGCGCAGATCACCTATGACTACTGCACCGCCTGCCATTCCGAGATGATCATCGCCCAACAGGGCCAGGATCGCGACGGATGGGACGAGATCCTGGTATGGATGGTCGAAGACATGGGGATGTTCGAGTTGCTCGAAGAGGAACGCGAACAGATCCTCGACTATCTCGCCACCTACTATGGAGAAGACCGGCCCTTCAACGTGCTGAACCAGTAGCGGCCGGTTCAGGCGGTCAGCCCCTCTGGCTCGGACAATCCGTTGGCACGGCAGCACGCGGTCAGGGTGTTGGCCAACAGGCAGGCAATGGTCATGGGCCCCACGCCCCCGGGCACGGGGGTGATAGCCCCTGCAACGGATGCGGCACTTTCGAAATGCACGTCACCGACCAGCCTGGTCTTGGCCGGGTCATCGGGATGCGGCACGCGGTTGATGCCGACATCGATCACGGTGGCCCCGGGCTTGACCCAATCGCCCGGGATCATCTCGGGCCGGCCTACGGCGGCGACAAGGATATCCGCGCGCCGGCAGGTCTCGGCCAGGTCGCGCGTGCGCGAATGGGCGATGGTGACCGTACAGCTGTCACCCAGCAGCAGTTGCGCCATGGGTTTGCCCACGATGTTGGACCGCCCGACCACCACGGCCTCCATGCCCGACAGGTTTCCGTGGTAATCACGCAGCATCATCAGACAACCGAGCGGGGTGCACGGCACAAGGGCCTTTTGTCCTGTGCCAAGCAGACCAACATTGGAAATGTGAAAGCCGTCGACGTCCTTGGCCGGGTCAATCGCATTGATGACCTTGGAACTATCCACATGGTCCGGCAGCGGCAGCTGCACCAGAATGCCATGGACCGTTGGGTCCGCATTCAACTTATCCACAATGGCGAGAATTTCTGCCTCTGACGTGGACGTGTCGAGCTTATGTTCGAAACTGTTCATTCCGGCCTCAAGGGTCTGCTTTCCCTTGTTGCGCACATAGACCTGGCTGGCAGGATCTTGGCCGACCAGAACCACGGCCAGACCCGGCGTGATCCCATGGTCGGATTTCAGAACGGCCACCTGGGCCGCCACCTTTTCGCGCACTGTTGCGGCGAACGCTTTGCCGTCGATCAGGGTTGCTGCCATTTGCCTTGCCTTCATCGTTTGAAAAATCGCCGCGCCAAAGGCGGAAGATGTGCAGGGGGGTCGCCCCCTGCACACCGGTCTGTTTCAGAACAGGCCTTCGATCTGGCCCGCCTCGTTGAGGTGGATGGTCTCGGCCGACGGCACGCGCGGCAGGCCGGGCATGGTCATGATCTCACCGCAGACCACCACCACGAACCCCGCGCCCGCGCTCAGCCGCACTTCGCGCACCGGGATGGAGAACCCCGTGGGGGCCCCCCTGCGCGTCGGATCGGTGGTAAAGGAATACTGGGTCTTGGCCATGCAGACCGGCAGGTTACCATAGCCCTGGTCTTCCCACAGCTTGAGCTGATCGCGGATCTTCTGGTCCGCCTGCACGTCATCGGCGCGGTAGATGCGTTTGGCGATGGTTTCGATCTTGTCCATCAGCGACATCTCGTCGGGGTAGATCGGCGCAAAATTTGCGGTCCCCGCCTCGGCCAGTTCAGCCACCTTGGTCGCCAGATCCGCGGAGCCTTCCGAGCCCAGTTCCCAGTGCCGCGACAACACGGCTTGTGCGCCCTGCCCGGCCACGAAATCCTTGACCGCCTGGATTTCCGCATCCGTGTCGGTGACGAAATGGTTGATCGCGACGACGACCGGCACCCCGAAGCTTTTCAGGTTCTCGATGTGGCGCCCAAGGTTCGGGCACCCGGCCTTCACGGCATCGACGTTCTCGGCGCCAAGATCGGCCTTGGCGACGCCACCATTCATCTTCATCGCGCGCACGGTGGCCACGCAAACCACCACGGACGGCGCAAGACCCGCCTTGCGGCACTTGATGTTCATGAACTTCTCGGCCCCCAGATCGGCACCAAAGCCGGCCTCGGTCACGACGTAGTCGCGCAGTTTGAGCGCCGTCTTGGTCGCGATCACCGAATTGCAGCCATGGGCGATGTTGGCGAACGGGCCGCCATGCACAAAGGCGGGGTTGTTTTCCAGCGTCTGCACAAGGTTGGGCTGCATCGCGTCTTTCA
>CAYWTM010000170.1:0-5205 GCA_964460185.1 uncultured Roseicyclus sp.
CATCTTGTGGCGCGCCCTGACCGAGGCATGGGTGACATCCTTCCCCAGACACCGGATGCTGCCCCGCGCAACGGCCCGCAGCCCGGTGATGGCCTGGATCAGGGCGGATTGACCATTGCCCTGAACGCCGGCAATGCCGACCACCTCGCCGCTGCGCACCGTCAGGCTGACATCGTCGACGGCGACACTGTCATTGTCGCGCAGGACGCTAAGCCCGCTGATCTCGAGGATCGGTTCGCCCGGTTGGAAGGCGCTGCGATCGACCTCGAAATCCACCGGGCGACCCACCATGATCTCGGCCAGGTCGGCCCGGGTCGCGGTCTTGGGGTCGCGTTCGCCCACGATCCGGCCCGCGCGCAGGACGCTGATGCGATCGGCGATCTGGATGATCTCGTTGAGTTTGTGGGTGATGAAGACAATGGCCTTGCCCGCATCCCTGAGCGATCGCACGATCCCGAAGAAATCCTCCACCTCCTGTGGGGTCAGAACGGCGGTGGGCTCATCGAGGATCAGCACATCGGCGGACCGGAACAGGACCTTGATGATCTCGACCCGTTGCTGCACGCCGACGGGAAGGGTTTCGACCCGCGCATCGGGATCGATGCTCAGCCCGTGCTGCGTGCTGATCTCGCGCACCCTGGCGCTGGCGGACTTGAGGTCCAGGTGGTCCAGCGCCCCCACCGGTTCCACGCCCAGAACGACGTTTTCGGCGACGCTGAAGACCGGGACGAGCATGAAATGCTGATGCACCATGCCGATCCCGGCCGCGATGGCATCGCCCGGGTTGCCAAACCGGACTGGCACGCCGTCGATCACGATCTCGCCCTCGTCAGGCTGGTAGAGGCCGCACAGCACGTTCATCAGCGTTGACTTGCCCGCGCCGTTTTCACCCAGAAGGCCCAGAACCTCCCCCGCGCGCAGGTGCAGCGTGACATCTTCATTGGCCACGACCGGACCGAAGCGTTTGGTGATGCCCTTCAGGTCGACATCCATCTGCGGTTCCCTTCGATGCCAGCGGGGTTACGGGGCACCTACCGAGATGCTGCCATCGATGATCCCGGCACGGATTTCGGTCAGTTCGGCCACCAGCTCCCGCGGGACGGCATCTTCGAAATCATGGAACGGCGCGATATTGACCCCCCCGTTCGCAAGGGTGCCGACAATCAGGCCGCCCTCGAAATCTCCATCAATTGCCTGTGCGATCACCTGATAGACGGTGGCGTCCATCCGCTTGACGATCGAGGTCAGGTAGACATGGCGGCGTTCGGGGTCGGTTTCGTACAGGTCGGCGTCGACGCCGATGATCATCAATTCCTCAACCCCCAGTTCATTGGCCAGCGCAGCCGAGCCAAGGCCCACCGGACCTGCGACCGGCAGAACAATGTCGGCCCCTTCGTCATAGAGGTTCTGCGCAAAGGCCCGGCCGTCATCGAGAGATTCGAAATTGTTGGTAAAAAGCCCTTCGCGGCTGTCGGGCGACCAGCCAAGCACGGTGACATCGGTGCCATGACGGTCATTGTAAAGGTCGACCCCGTAGGCGAAGCCGTCCATGAAGACGGTCACGGGCGGAATGTTGATGCCCCCGAAGGTGCCGACAATCCCGGTCTGTGTCATGCCGGCCGCAAGGTAGCCGGCCAGGAAAGCGGCCTCGTCCGTGGCATAGACCTGACCCAGGACATTGGGCAGGGGCGGGTCATAGGCAAAGTCGACGATCGAAAACATCTGATCGGGATTGGCCTCGGCCGCAGCCTGGGTGGCGTCGCCCAAAAGGAAGCCGATGGTAAAGATCACATCGCACGCCCCCCCGAGGAGCGAATTGATATTGGCCTCGTAATCCGTCTCGGCCTCGGATTCGAGGAAACGGCCCGTGACGCCCAGATTGGCCTCGGCCTCCACCACGCCGCGCCAGGCGGTCTGGTTGAAACTGTTGTCATCAATGCCGCCGGTGTCGGTCACCTGGCAGGCGGTGAAGGCACTGACCGGGGCCGCAAGGCACAAGGCAAGGGGCAGGGCCATGGCGGGGAGTGTCTGACGTAGATGCATGTTCGATCCTCCGGTTGGGGCAGGGCGCCGCACCAGGGATCGTCAATGCCTCACAAAGGCCGGGCACCGGGACCGCGGGGGGCGGGTCTCACCATCGTCTGTGAAAAGTATGGGGGTGAAATCCGCGGCCCGATTGATCCGCGTCAACCGTGGTGGCGAAATCGCAAACGGGTCACAAGGCGGGGGGCAAACCGCACGGTGTCATTTTTCCTCGGGGACGCGCGACAGGGCGAATTGCGTGAACAGCGGCCCCACCAGTTCAAAGACGATGGTGCTTGCGATGGTGATCGCGACGATCTGCGCCGCGTGATCGGGGAACCGGTCCGCGCTGGCCAGTGCCATGCCGATGGCCACCCCCGCCTGCGGCGTCAGCGCCATCCCCATCAAGAGCCCCTCGCGCCCACCAAGACCCGACAGGCGCGCGCCGGTCCATCCGCCGATCAGGCGCGCCGCCATGCGGGCCGCGACATAGGCCGCGCCCACCCAGCCGAACTCGGCCAGCAGGCCTATATCCAGCAACCCACCCGCCATGATGAAGAACATCAGCACGAAGGGCCATTCGATGCGCTCGATTTCGTGAAAGGGATAATGGTGGTGACGCGCCAGGTTGACCACGATGACGCCCGCCATCATGCCCGCCAGCAGATACGACACCTCCAGGTACAGCGCCATGCCGGCGCAGATCAGCACGATGCCAAGCGCCTCCAGAAGCGACGGCTCTCCCCGTTTGAGGCGTCCGGTCAGATAGGCGGCCGGCAGGCCGATCGCGGCCCCCAGGGCCAGACCGCCGCCGGCCTCCCACAGGCCGAAAAGCATGGCCTCGCCCGCGCTTTCACCGCCGCCAAGCAAGGCGGCGACCATCACCAGCAGGCTGAAGATCAACAACCCCCACGCATCGTCTATCGCCACGATTCCCAGCAGATTGGTGGCAAACCGCCCCTTGCGTCCCGATTGACGCACCACATCGCGCGTGGCCGCAGGCGCCGTGGCCGCTGATATCCCCGCCATCACGAGCGCCACCTGGACCGACGTGCCTATCGCAAGCAAGGCCACCGCAACCCCGATTGCCGAAATCAAGACGACACTGAGCGATGTCACCATGATCTCGCGCCCGTGGGCAGCCAGCGCAGTGCGTTCCAGCGATCCGCCCAGCAAGAAGGCGACCATGGTCAGCGCGAAGGCCGAAAATGCCTCTTCGCCGGTCTGCAGGGCCACGGGCAGCACGTCCAGTCCAGGCGGGCCAAGGGCCGCGCCGAGCAAGATCAGCAAGGTTACCCGCGGAACATGAATGATCCGCCCAAACGCATCCAGGGCAAGCGCCACCAGAAACAGCGCCCCGAACCCGACCATCTGCAGGGCGGACTCCATGCTCGACGCTCAGGGCCGGGTCAGTGCGGCGATATCCACCTCGATCACGGTGCCCAGATCGGCCAGGCTGTCGTACAGCAATTGCAGCGCGTAATGCGGGTTATGCGCGAAAGCGCCGCCGTCTTGGGCGACGAACTGGTAGTTGTAGGCCGCACGCAACAGGCGCGGTGTCCAGCTTTGGTAGCGGTTCGGGAACGCGGCCTCGCCCGCGGAAATGGCCCCGTCACCGTCCGTGTCGATGAAGAAGTAGGGATAGGCCCCCGCGGCGTAGATGATCGGCGTGCCCGAAACCTCTTGTGCGTACCGCATGATGGCACCACCCAGATCGGCGTGCAGCGTGGCGATGGGGTCGGCTATGCCCTCGGCGGTGTTGCCATCGCCGTCGTAATCGGCGGGCGATGTCCGGATCGCGGCGAAACTGTCTGCGCCGGCATGGCAGCTTGTGCAGGAGTCGAACGACACCTGCAGGCTGTGGGGCGAATGGCAGGTCGAACAGGTGTTCAGACCTTCGACATGGGTAAATGGCCCCGCATAGAGGCGATCGGGGTATTCATACCCGCCATGAACCGCCCCACCCAGGGCCGTGGCCGCACCCACGGCGTAATGGGAATTCACGAACCCCAGGTCGGCCGATACGACATCGGCCGCCAGATCGGCCGTGGCGGTATCGACGGCGCCGGTCGAGGCGCGCCCCTGATGGCAGACCGAACACACCGCCGAGCCGCGATCCAGCGCGATATGCTCGCCCGACGGGAAGGGCACAACGCTCAGATCGGCCGCCGCCGCACTATGGCAGGTCGCGCATCCCACCACTGCGCCAAGCAAAACCGGTTCCGCAATCGCGCCGACGGTCTCCATCGGTCCGCTCAGGTAGTCATTCAGCCCGATGGACGAATGACAGACCGCGCAACTGCCCGGAATCTCGCCATCCTCGTTCCAATGGGTGAACGCCTCGGAGGTGCGATCCGCATGGGGGGAGGCCATCCAGGCCTCGGTGATCGCGGTCAGGTTGGGCGCTGCGGCGTCCTGGGCCGTAACCGGCAGGCATAGCCCGACGGTGATGGCAGCAAAAAGGGCGGTGATGCGAAATGACGGCATTGACTGTCCTCCGGGTGTGGGGGCGTGGGAACGCGGGATCATCGTGACCGGATAAAGCCATGTATCGCGTGCGGTCGACTTGATTCAGATCAAGGGCACCCCGGCCTGATTGGTCAAAACTGTGTTGGACAGGCCCATATCCAACCCGATCAGCCGCGCCGGAGCGTCATGACACCCTTTGCGCCCCCCACTGCCCCCATTGCCCCCATGTCGGTCGCCCTGTTGGGGGAGGATTATCCCGGCCTGCGTATCCATGCCGAAGTGGCCGCGGGGGATCTGGTCCGG
The DNA here is from genome assembly GCA_964460185.1 of uncultured Roseicyclus sp. GTDB lineage: Bacteria > Pseudomonadota > Alphaproteobacteria > Rhodobacterales > Rhodobacteraceae > JAVJPJ01. Next base: position 4,795 of record CAYWTM010000170.1, read on the forward strand.
CCGGGGCAGGTCCTGTTTCGCGACGCCCGGCGCCCCGGCATTTGTTTCGTGGCACCGATTGCGGGCCGGGTCGCGGCCCTGACGCTGGGTCCGCGCCGGGTGTTTTCGTCGCTTGTCATCGACCCCGATGGACAAGCGCCCCCCGATCCGGTGGCAAGCCCTGACACCGCCGGCGACGCTCGTGCGCTGCTGCTTGCATCCGGGCTTTGGCCGGCCTTCGTGACGCGCCCCTTCGGCGGTCCGCCCGATCCCGACGCACACCCCGATGCAATCATCGTCTCGGCGGTGCCGTCGAGTGTGTGTGCCCCCGATCCGGCCGATGTCCTGCACGGCAGGCAGGTGGAGTTCGAAACCGGCCTCGAGGCGCTGACAACGCTGTCCGAACCGTCCGATGCGTTGGTGCATCTCTGC
>CAYWTM010000171.1:0-5163 GCA_964460185.1 uncultured Roseicyclus sp.
CCGTCGATCAGCCCGTCGATGGATATCCAGGTCAGCTCCAATTTCGAGCGCGCGCTGTTTTATGCCTATGGGCGCGATAGCGGGGCGGTCTCGCAGGTGATGGACGAGCTCAAGCGGGGCGGGTTCCACATTTCGCAAGGAGCCCTAGAAGCCCTGCGCGAGGATTTCGTCAGCGGCCGCACCTCGGAGGCGGATACATCGGCGATGATCGCCCGCGCCCTGCCAGAGATGGGCGAGCTTCTGTGCCCGCATTCCGCCGTGGGCGTGCATGTGGCGCAGGATTTCCTGGGCGCCACGCCGCTTGTCACGCTGGCAACCGCACATCCGGCAAAATTCCCCGATGCGGTGGAAGCGGCCAGCGGCATCCGTCCGCCCCTGCCGCCGCGCATGGCGGACCTGTATGACCGGCCCGAGCGTTTGACCAGGGTGGACAACAACCTGGACGACCTGAAAACCCTGATCCGCAAGGAAATCGCCGCGTGAGTGTCAATCTGCATACCCTGTCAAATGGCCTCAGGATCGTGACCGAACACATGCCGGGCCTGCAATCGGCCTCGATCGGTCTGTGGGTCAGTGCGGGCGGACGGCATGAAGCCCCCGACCAGAACGGGATCGCGCATTTCCTGGAGCACATGGCATTCAAGGGCACGACCCGGCGCACGGCCCTTCAGATCGCCGAAGAGATCGAGGATGTGGGCGGTTATATCAACGCCTATACCAGCCGCGAAGTGACGGCCTACTACGCGCGCGTTCTGAAAGATGACGTGCCGCTTGCGCTGGACCTGATTTCCGACATCGTTCTCAATCCGATCTTCGACCCCAAGGAGATCGAGATCGAGCGCGGCGTGATCTTGCAGGAAATCGGCCAGGCCGCAGACACGCCCGACGACATCATTTTCGACTGGCTGCAGGAAGCGGCCTATCCGGGCCAGGCCCTTGGTCGCACGATTCTTGGTCCTGCGGAACGGGTGCGCGCCTTTGGACGTGCCGATTTCGACCGCTTCGTGGCGCAGCATTACGGGGCGGGTCAGCTGATCTTGTCGGCGGCCGGTGCTGTCGATCACGACCAGATCGTGCGCCTGGCCGAGGCCGCGTTTGGCCATCTGCCGCCCTCCACCCCGCAGATCCCTGAACCGGGTCAGTTCGCGGGGGGTGAACGGCGCGAGATCAAGTCGCTGGAACAGGCCCATTTCACCCTTGCGCTGGAGGCGCCGGGCTATCGGTCCGACGACATCTACACGGCGCAGATTTATTCCACCGCTCTTGGCGGGGGCATGTCTTCGCGATTGTTCCAGGAGATCCGGGAAAAACGCGGGCTGTGCTACACGATTTATGCGCAGGTCGGCAGCTACGACGACACGGGCCTGTTGACGATCTATGCCGGCACCAGCGCCGAAGACTTGCCGGAACTGGTGGGTCTGACCGTGGATGAATTGCGCCGTTCGGCCGAAGACATGAGCGCCGCCGAACTGGAACGCGCGCGTGCCCAGATGAAGGCGGGTCTCTTGATGGGGTTGGAAAGCCCCTCTGCGCGGGCCGAACGGCTGGCGCGGCTGGTGGCGATCTGGAACCGGGTTCCGGGTCTGGAAGAAACCGTTGCACGCATCGACGATGTGTCACTGGCCGGGGTGCGCGACCATGCCCAGGCCATCGCGCAGGCGGGCCGCGCGGCCATGGCGCTTTATGGTCCGGTCGCATCCTCGCCCGAACTTGCAAGAGTGACGGAGCGTCTGGCCGCCTGATGATCGCCCGCAAACGTCATGTGCGCCTGGAAACGGAGCGGTTGACCCTGCGGCTGCCGCGCCATGCCGATTTCCGCGCCTGGGCGGCATTGCGCACCGGATCACAGGATTTCCTGACACCGTGGGAACCGACCTGGGCGCCCGACCACTTGACCCGCAAGAGCTTTACCGGGCGTGTCTACTGGGCGCAGAGAGCCCTGACGCAGGGCAATGCCGTGCCGCTCTTCATCACGCGCCGCAGTGACGAGACGCTGCTGGGTGCGATCACGCTCGATAATATCCGGCGGGGTCCGGCCCAGTCCGCGACGCTCGGCTACTGGATCGGGCAAAGCCATGCGCGCAAGGGATTCATGCGCGAGGCGATCGATGCCGTCGTGCACTACGCGTTCCGTGTCCAGGATCTCAGCCGGGTCGAGGCGGCATGTCTGCCAGAAAATGCCGCGTCACGCGGGGTGCTGGAAAAATCCGGATTCAAATACGAAGGGGTGGCGCAAAGCTATCTTCAGATCAACGGACGCTGGCGCAATCACGTGCTGTACGCCAATCTGCGCCATGATCGCAGGGGCAAGACGGATGTAGGGTAAGGCACGGATCGCCTGTCGGCCGGCCCGAATGTTTGCAAACCTCTGAAGAGGTTCCTTTTTTCAGCACGCGACCTAGGTTGTACGCCATGACAGATATTTCAGACCGCCTTGCCGCCATCCTGCCCGCCGCTGCCATCAAGACGGCAGGGCCGAATTACCTCGAGGAACCGCGCGGACGCTGGCAAGGGCATGCCGCCGCCGTCGTGGCCCCGGGGACCGCCGCCGAGGTTGCAGCGGTCTTGCGACTTGCGTTTGATACCGGTGTTCCCGTGATCCCGTTCGGGGGCGGAACGGGCCTGGTAGGCGGGCAACTGGTCGCAGACGGGCCGGCCCCGATCATCTTGTCGCTGGAACGGATGCGCCAGATCCGGGAGTTCGATGTTGTCGCCGGCACCATGGTCGTGGAGGCCGGCGCGATCCTGGCCGCCGCCGAAGCCGCCGCCGAGGCCGAGGATTGGATCTTTCCCCTGACCCTGGCCAGCCAGGGTTCTGCCCGTCTGGGGGGGCTGCTGGCGACCAATGCGGGTGGCGTTAATGTCATTCGCTACGGCAATGCGCGTGACCTGTGCCTTGGGGTCGAGGCCGTGCTGGCCGATGGCACCTTGATCAACACATTGTCACCGCTCAGAAAGAACAACACCGGCTATGATCTACGCCACCTTCTGATCGGATCGGAGGGAACCCTGGGGGTGATCACGGCGGCCTCGCTGAGGGTGTTCCCGAAGCCCGCTGCGACAGGTTCTGCGCTGATGGTGGTGCCTGACCCGGATGCGGCGCTGGCCCTTTTGCGTCTGGCACAAACACAGATTGGCGGCGCGGTGTCCGCGTTCGAGTTGATCGGCAAGCAGGGCCTGGATTTCCTGGCGGAGGTGGGCCCCGAGACGCGGCAACCCTTCGAGCCACGCCCCGATTGGATGTGCCTGATCGACCTGGGAATGGGAGCGGACGGGGACCCGTCCGCCGCGCTTGAGACGCTGTTTGCGACCGCCTTCGAGGATGCGATCGTGACCGATGGCGTCATCGCCACATCCGAGGCGCAACGGGCGGAGTTCTGGGCCTTGCGAGAAAACATCCCCGCCGCGAACCGCCTCATTGGTGCCGTGTCGTCCCACGATATCTCGGTGCCGGTCGCGAAGATCCCCCTGTTTATTGCGGAAGCGCCGGGCCGGATCGCCCGGATCGGGGAGTTCCGGCTGAATTGCTTTGGTCACATGGGGGATGGCAATCTGCACTACAACGTCTTTCCCGCGCCGGGCCGCAGTCGCGCCGATCACGAGAACCAACGCAGCGAAATCAAGCGGGCGATTCATGATCTGGTGGATGAACTCGGGGGCTCCGTTTCGGCAGAACACGGGGTGGGCCGGCTGAAGGTCGACGACCTGGAACGCTATGGCGATCCGGGAAAGCTCGTCGCCATGCGCGCCATCAAGACGGCCCTCGATCCCAGGGGCATCCTGAACCCGGGCGCGGTTCTGCGCGCCTGATCGGGTCCCCGTGCCCCCCGAGTGCCGTGGACCGGGCGGCGGCCGCCTCGGGCCGCTCTGCGGCCGCTCGTCGGCGCGCTGTGGTGGCTGGTGCAAGCGCGCGATCCGTTTTGGGGGCATGTGCGTGTGGCGGCTGTCGGATGCCTCCGGCGGGAGTTGTATCGGCCAAGATGAAGTCAGGAGCATGTCCATCGGCAACGAGTCTGGCTCTAACGATTTGTTAGGTTTAACGCGCGATGATGAATGTGCGCCGATAGCTGGAGAGTGAAGCGGCGTCCAAGGTGAAGCTCCGCTACCCGGTTCACGGCGGTAGCCAATCCGTTAAAGCCGGGGGCGGGGTGGAGCTTGGTGACGGGTGCGACCGCTGCTCCCCTTCTTCATCTTGGCCAATACAACTCCGGGGGGAGCGCGCATGCGCGGGGGGCTGGCCCCCAAGCACTCTCCGCGTCAGGTCCGCACGCCCGCAAACCGGGTCTGCCAGTCTTCGCGGTCTTCATCCCCGATCTTGGCAAACAGAACGTCGGGCACGGCGAAGACATGACCGCCGGGCAGTTGCCTCAGGGCCAAGGCGGCGCTTTCGGGCCAGGCGAGATCCACATTCATCGCCTCGACCATGAGGGCAGCCGCATCCGGAATGAAAGGCGCCGAAAGCCCCGCGTAGAAGGGGATCAGGTTCAGTGCAAAGCGTGTGATGGCGGCGGCCCGTTCGGGATCTTCCTTGTAGGCCGTCCAGGGGGCAGCCGATTGCAGGTATTCGTTTCCCGCCACCCAGATCGCGCGCAATTCTGACGCCGCCTTGCGGATCTCGATGGCGTCCATATGCGCCTGATAGCGTGTCAGCCGCGCCTCCAGATCGATGATCAGCGCCTCTTCCTGCGGGCCATATGCGCCGCCCTCAGGCACGGCTTCGCCGAATTTCGATCTGCAGAATTTCGTGATCCGGCTGACGAAATTGCCCAGCACGTCGGCAAGATCCTTGTTGACGTCCTGCTGGAATGTTTCCCAGGTGAATTCGCTATCCGAGGTTTCGGGCGCATGGCTCAGCAACCACCAGCGCCAGTAATCGGATGGCAGGATGGCAAGGGCCTGGTCCATGAACACGCCGCGGCCCTGGGATGTGCTGAACTGCCCGCCGTCATAGTTCAGGTAGTTGAAGGATTTGATGTAATCCACCAGCTTCCATGGCTCGCCCGAGCCCAGGATCGTGGCTGGAAAGCTGAGCGTGTGGAAGGGGACGTTGTCCTTGCCCATGAACTGCACGTAACGCACGTCATCGGCGCCCTTGTCGGTGCGCCACCAGCGTTCCCAGTCGGTGCCTTTGCCTGCTTCGACCCATTCGCCGGCGCAGGCGAT
>CAYWTM010000172.1:0-5114 GCA_964460185.1 uncultured Roseicyclus sp.
TTGTTCGGGGCGAATTGAAGAAACCGCGCCCATGCGTTCCATCGCATTCAGGGCATCCCGGACAGACTTGATGGGCCTGCCGCTCTGTGCCGCGATGTGGGGCGTGGGCTGGTATTCGGTCGTCAGGGCCTGCCACACGTCCGCATCGACCTGCTCCGGGCGCTCTACGCGCTGCGGGGTGCGTGTGTACTGGATAGGCTGGCGCAGGCGCTCGTGAACCGCTCGTTCAGACCACCGCTTGGCAAGTAATCCTCCGGCGCGGGCGGGAATGAGAACCATGTCCGGTATGCTTTGAGTGTTCATATCCGGCCCCCCCCTTAAAACGGAATCTCGTCATCCATGCCGTCACCCGGCCTGCCGCCTAAGCCGTAGTCGGACCCGCTGGACGCGCTGCCAGTGTCATCGCGGTCGCCATTCGGACCGTCCAGCATCGTCAGCACGCCATCGAAGCCCTGCAACACGACTTCCGTTGAATACCGATCCTGACCGGACTGGTCTTGCCACTTGCGGGTCTGCAGCTTGCCTTCGATGTAAACCTTGGAGCCTTTGCGCAGGTATTGCTCGGCGATGCGCACCAGGCCTTCCTGGAAGATCGCCACCGAATGCCATTCGGTCCTCTCGCGCCGCTCACCGGTATTGCGGTCCTTCCAGGTTTCCGATGTGGCGATGCGCAGGTTGCAGACCTTGCCGCCATTCTGGAACGACCGCACCTCCGGGTCGCGACCCAGGTTGCCGATCAAAATTACCTTGTTCACGGATCCGGCCATAAGCATTTCCTCCCGGTCTTGATCGCCATCATGCGCGCGAACCGACCCGAGTCAGCCCGGCGCGCCTTGTCGCTTAGATCATCCCGGCATGGTCAAGAAAAGGTTAAAGGCGCCCCGATCGGCAACGGGCCTGGCGCGAAACGCTGGAATTCCCCCTCAAAATGCCCTACCTCTGGCGAAGACGCACCTACAATGTCAGTGACCTGCCGCATGTTTCCACGTCTGTTACTGTCGCTCGCTTTCTCCTGCGCCCTTGCCGGCCTGGCCCAGGCCAATCCGCTTGAACGTTTCGACCGCGCGTTTTCGGTCCTCGATAACCGGGCCGCGACCCAGTACGAGTTCTCGGCCCGGTTGCGCCCCGGCGCTGAGGACGGTGATGGCGGTATCGCGCGCTTTGACGGCACTTATTCCGGCCCCTGGCTCGACGTCGCGCGCACCGCCGCCCGGCGTCACGGCATTCCCGAAGACCTTTTCTTGCGGCTTGTGGCGCAGGAATCGAACTGGAACACCGAGGCCGTCAGCAGTGCCGGCGCCCTGGGCCTGGCGCAACTCATGCCCGACACCGCCACGCTTTTGGGGGTGGATCCAAGCGATCCCAATGCAAACCTGGATGGCGGCGCGCGCTACCTGGCGCAGCAATTCCGCCGGTTCGGGCGTTGGGACCATGCGCTTGCCGCCTATAATGCCGGCCCCGAAGCGGTCGTCGCGCATCGGGGCATTCCACCCTTTCGCGAAACCCAGGACTACGTGCGGATCATCCTGGGACGCAACTGAGCCCGGCCTTGGCGCGGCTCGGTGTCACGGCTCGGCCGGTTCCGATCCCATCGCGACCAGCCGTGCGCGCAGAACATGCATGCGGCTGTCGCCCGCCTCCAACGCGAACACGTAGGCATGGGTCAGGTAAAAGGCCGCGGCCACACCGGTATTGGCCGTGGCGGCCGCGGCATACAGCGTGATCAGACCCTGCCGGTCCCCGGCCTCATGCGCGGCAAGCAGGGCCGCGTCCAGCTCTGACCGGGTCACGGCGTATCCGCGTCGGCCATTCTGCTGGCGATCCAGGCGTGGAAGCAATGGGTCGGCCCGTCCATGGCCGGCGAAAACCGTCCGCCGTCGAAACCGGCCGCCGCCCGCCCGCGCTGCATACCTTCGACGACGAAGACATCCTCGACGAACACGCCCTCCCAAAGCTTCGCGTTCTTCGCGCGCAGGGTCTCGTCGGTGTCGGTCGTGGGGTAATAGATATGCACGTGTTCGCGGGTCTGCATGTGGCTGACAGGTTCGAGGATGATGGCGTAGGCGTGGTCCCGGTGCACCCCGAGCAGGACATTGGGGTAGAGCGCCACGTATTCCGCGCCCGTGTCCCATTTGTCGGACAGGCCGGGGAAGTCGGGAAAGGTTCCGCCATCGGTGCCGGTCAGCTGCCGGTAGACGTATGTGCCCTGGCCCGAATACCGGCCGGGCGCCTCGATGTGATAATGGTCCTCCAGGCGGGAATAGCTGTTCAGGCCGGGATGAACCCAGGGCAGGTGGTAGCTTTCGCAATAGTTTTCGACCGCCAGTTTCCAGTTCGTCGCCACGTCCAGGACAAAGGTGCTTTCCGGTCCACCATGATGGATCGGCTGGTCGAACTCGGCCCATCGGGCGATCAGGTCGGCGTGGATCTCCTCGAACGGGGCAGCCTCGCCCGACAGGTTCACAAAGACGATGTCGCGCCAGACTTGGGTCGCCACCGGCAGCAGGCCAAGCGTGGCGCGGTCGATGCCGGAATGGGTGTTCTGCCCGGGCCCGCCCACATGGGGCGTGGCGACAAGGCGGCCGTTCTTGGCATAGCACCACGAATGATAGGCGCAGCGGATCGCGCCTTCGATCTTGCGGGGCTCTTCGACAAGGATCATGCCGCGATGCCGGCAGACATTGTAGAAGACCCGCACCATCCCTTCGTCATCGCGCAGCAACAAAAGCGGCTGGCCCAGGAAACTGATCGGCTTGGCATCGCCCGGTTCCGGCACGTCGGCCCCCACCGCGATGGCCGACCATGTGGTTTCCAGCGCCGCGCGGTTTTCGGCCGTGATGGTGGCGGGATCGGTGTAATGCGCGTTCGGCAGTCCGTGGGCGCGGTCGATGGGGGCCATCACATCGGCGAGGGGTGAGGGGCGGTGATCTTCGGGCATGGTCGTGGCTCCGGCTGAACTGACCTTGCCATCGTCGGGGCGCCGCGACGGGCCGTCTGGCACAACAGCGACATCACACGCTTCGGACAAGACGCTCCGGTCCCGTTCAGGGGGCGTCGGCATGGTCGAGCATCCCGTGGAGCGGCGCGTCCGACGGCAGGCCCAGGGCTGCGCGCAACGCCTTGCGCCCGCGCGACAGCCGCGAGGTGACGGTGCCGATCGGAAGGCCGGTCGCCGCGACGATCTCGGCGTAGCTCATCCCGTCGATGGCGCGCATCCGCAACAGGCTCTGCTGATCGTCGGGCAGACCGGTCAGAGCGCGCATGACTTCGGAAGCGGCGATATGCGTCTCTGCCGGGCTGTCGCGGCTGGCGGTGTCGCAAGCATCGGTCTTGCCGTCGCCCGGCGGCGGGGCAGGGCGGCTGCGTGCGCTGTTGCGCAACGTGGCGAACGCGTAGGCCCGCAGATCGTCGATCGGGGTGGCATCACTGTGACCTGTCTGCGTCATGGCCAGGCGCGACCAGACTTTCAGGAGCGTTTCCTGAACCAGGTCATCGGCGTCGTCGTAGGACCGGCTCAGACGGCGCGCCGTGCGCCTGAGATCAGGCAACAGCGCCATGAACGCACGAGAGGTGGGCGGCAGGCGGGACGACGTCACGAAAGGGGCGCTCCGAGTGCGGGAAGCCGGGTTGACGCACTCAGCCCCGGTTTGCAGTCACACGGCAACCGGGAGCGGCGCCGGCTGCGGCAGTGGGCCAAACCCCGCCGGGGCGCCTCTGGCATGTGGGCGGGCGAAGGCCTATGGCAATTGCCTCGGCGGGAGATTGCGCGCCGTCACCCAGTCCTCCGGCGAAGGGTCGCCCATGGCCTGACCCCGCGCCCGTGGCGGGGAAGGAAACGCCGCGAATCCGGTCTTCACCTACAGATGCGCCGGCCAGGTCAACCACGTGAATCGGGCCGGGGTATCGCCAATGTGAAACCAGACCAGGAGTTCCCGCATATGAAATCCGACTTCACGAAGACATCCCGCAAGACCGGCCGCCCCTATCATGCCGTGGCGCTGGCCGCGCTGTTCACTGGCATGGTCGGCGCAGGCCATGCCATGGCGCAGGCCGAAACGCTCGATGGCGATGGGGATGGCATGGTGAGCTATACCGAGCTTTTGATGGCGATGCCCGACATCACCGAGGCCGAGTTCCAGGCGCTCGACGCCAATGCAGATGGCTTGCTGGACAATGATGAACTGACGACCGCGAAAGATGCGGGCCTGATCACGGCCGGCTGATCCCGTCCGGATCAAGGCGGGCGCGGGGCCTGGCAGGTGCCCCGCGTCTGTCCTGTCGGGTGCCAGACCCCTCCGGGTCCGTCGCCCAGAATTCGGGCGAGGCATTGGCCGGTTTCAAACGCCCCGTGCGATGGCCGCGACGCCGGTGCGGGCCAGGCGCACATCACCCAGGGGGCGCATCAGTTCCACGAAGGCATCGACCTTTTCGGGGGTGCCGGTGATCTCGAAGACAAAGCTCTCAAGTGTCGAGTCCACCACATTGGCGCGAAAGATCTCGGCGATGCGCAACGCCTCGACCCTGTGTTCGCCCTTGGCGATCACCTTGATCAGCGACAATTCGCGGCTGACGAAGGGGCCTTCCACGGTCAGATCTGCAACTTCGTGGACGGGAACCATGCGTTCCAGCTGCATCTTGATCTGGTTGATCACCTGCGGCGTTCCGCTGGTGACGATGGTGATGCGCGACCGGTGCCCGGTGTGATCAACCTCGGCCACGGTCAGGCTTTCGATATTGTAGCCCCGGCCGGAAAACAGGCCGATGACGCGCGCCAGCACACCGGGTTCGTTTTCGACCAGCACGGCCAGCGTATGGGTTTCGATCGCGTCCGACATATGGCTGCGAAGGTCATAGGCGGAGTGGCTGCTGGAGCCTTGTTCGATTTTTAGCGGGGACATGTCCTGCCTTCCTGTATCAAGGGTGCCCCCGCATCACATGCGTCGGGGCCCCTTCGTGATCGTTTTAAACCAATACCCCGCCCTCGGCGCCGATGGCGCCCTGGGTGTCGGCTTCGCCCAGAAGCATCTCGTTATGGGCCTTGCCCGACGGGATCATCGGAAAGCAGTTCTCGTGCTTTTCCACCAGACAGTCGAAGATCACCGGCCCGTCATGGT
>CAYWTM010000173.1:0-5061 GCA_964460185.1 uncultured Roseicyclus sp.
CCTGTCCGATGCGGCGGCAACTGCGGCGGCACCGGTCTCGGTCAGGGCGTAGATGCCGGTCTGGACCTTTTCGAACCAGCCGTAATGGTTGTCGCGCATGATCGTGGTGGCCCGCTCGACCCCCGTCGCGGCCTTGACCCCCGCGCCCTTGCACGGCCCCCGGGCGGACAGATGCGCGGCGCAGGCCAAGGCGTCCTGCCTGTAGGCCGTCACGCGCTGCCCCTGAAGCCCGCCCAGGTTCGGATCACCGCGCCGCCTTGCGAACTCGCCCACAAGCTGGCGCTGCCGGCGGGCCGATTTGCGCGGCGCATATGCCCCCGGATCGCAATGGACCTCGACCAGCCCGGTGGACATGCGCACGGTCATCAGGCCCAGCCCGAGACGGCGGGCCAGCTTCACGTTGTCGGACAGCGATTTCGAGAATCGCCTCCCCGATCCGCGCGGCACCGCCACGTAGACCAGGTCACTGACCGACAGCCGTGCGATCGCCTGGTGAAACAGGGCCAGGGAAAACCCCGTCTTCAGCTCGACGATCACGGGTTCGGCGTCGGCGCGGCAGGCCATCACGTCGGCGGGGCCGATTTCGGCCTTCACCTCATAGCCCAGCCCTTCGAGAAAGGCCTTTATCGGGGGGTAAAGCTCGGTTTCCTGCATCTTTCCCTCGGTGCCCGGTCTTGCGTGCCGCCGGTGTTTGCCCGATCCTGCCCGCAGCCGGCCCTTGAAACAAGGCAAAGTCCGGATATTCGGGTTGACAGCCACGCGCCCTGTCCGTATCCCCCGCCAAGATTTCCGGGCGTGGAGCTCCGCTTCCCACGCCCTTTCCGCATCTCGATCGCCGCCGCCAGCATATGCATCGCTGGCACAAGAATGAGGATACGCCCATGTCGCGCGTCTGCGAACTGACCGGCAAAGGCCCGATGTCTGGCAACAATGTCAGCCATGCCAACAACAAGACCAAGCGTCGGTTCTTGCCGAACCTGACCGAAGTAACCCTTGGTTCCGACATCCTGGACCGCCGGTTCAAGCTGCGCATCTCGAATGCCGCGCTGCGCACCGTCGATCACCGTGGGGGCCTCGATGCCTTCATGATGAAAGCCAAGGATGCCGAACTGTCCGACAAGGCGCTCAAGATCAAGCGCGAGATCGGCAAGGCGATGGCCGCAACGGCCTGATCCTGCTTTGAACGTACGGCTTTGAACGCCCCGCAGGTTTGATCCGGCGGGGCGTTAGTCGTTTTGTCGCGTTCCCCTGGCTGGCCTGCTGACGCAAAACCGCCGCCATGACGTCGATACGCCACAGCCTGCTGTCCGGTCTTGCGCTGCTTGTCCTTGTGACAAGCATGGGCATCGCGATGGCACGCGGCGCAATGGCGGCAGACGGACAGATCTGCTCGGCCACCGGGGCCCCGACGCTGGTGCTGGCCCATGACGGGTTGCCCCTGCTGGACGAGGACGGGCATCCCGTCGTGCTGGAACACGCGGCTTGCCTTGATTGCCTGATTGGCGCCCTTGCCGATGCACCGCGCCACGCGGGACTGATGATCGCGCAAGACGGCGTTGGCATCGCGCAAAGGCCCGGCCAGGCGGTGGCGATCATCACCCGGATCACTGGCGACGCCCAGGCCCGCGCGCCGCCCCCCATCTCCTGAAGCCCCCCAACAGATCCAGTTTCACTTGCTATCAGGAGACATCCATGTCCCTAAGATCCGCTATCCTTGCCTGCTCTTTTGCAGTGCTTCCCGCCCTCGCCCACGCCCATGTGGAAATCGAAAACGTCTACGCGCGTGTCGCCAGCCCCGTCGCGCAAAGCGCGGCCGTCTACATGACCATCCGCAACCATTCCGCTGACGACGACCGGGTGTTCCAGGTCACCTCGGACGTGGCCCAACGCATCGAATTGCACACCACCGAACAAGACGACGCTGGTGTCATGCGGATGCTCGAGCTGGAAGACGGCCTGCCCATCGCCAGCAACGAAACCGTCTCCCTGATGCCCGGCGGCAACCACGTCATGCTGATGGGCCTGAATGGGCCGCTGGAACAGGGCGACACGTTCGAAATGACGGTGTTCTTCGATGTCTGGTTGCCCATGGTCGTCACCGTGACCGTCGATAACGAGGCTGCCGCCGCCCTCGCGGGGGGTCACGGCGATGGCGACGGCCACAGCGATCACTGATCGGCGCTAACCGCCCAAGACCTCCGCGACCCAGGCCGGCACGGCCTGGGTCGCGGGCCCCTGGATCACCCGATCGAACCGCCCCGGTGCGGACGAATCAAGATTGATCTCAAGCGTTTCCGCGCCCATGGCCGCCGCCTCCTCCACGAAACCTGCTGCCGGATACACCTCGCCCGAGGTGCCGATCGCCACGAACAGGTCAGCCCGCTCAAGCGCCTCGGCGATGATCTCCATGTGATAGGGCATTTCCCCGAACCACACGATATCGGGCCGCGTCCGGGCCCTGCCGCAAGACGGGCAGGCATCCTCGGCCCGCATCACCGGTGGCGCATCCCAGGTCGCCGCGCAATCGGCACATAGCGCGCGCATGATCTGCCCGTGCATGTGAATGACATCGCTCGCACCGCCCCGTTCATGCAGGTCGTCGATATTCTGGGTGACAAGCGTGACACGTCCGGGCAACGCCGCCTGCAATCGCGCCAATGCCGCGTGGGCGGCATTGGGGCTGGCCTGCAACGCGGTCTTGCGCCGCGCGTTGTAGAAATCATGGACCAGGCGCGGATTGCGGGCAAAACCTTCGGGCGTGGCGACCTCGGCCAGATCGTATTTCGTCCACAGCCCGTCCGTATCGCGAAACGTGCCAAGCCCCGATTCCGCAGACACGCCCGCGCCGGTCAGGATCACGATCCGTGTCATTGCCCTTGCCCCCGAAACCTGCGACCCATTCGGCCCATGACCTACCGTATCCTTTGTGTCTGCCTGGGCAATATCTGCCGGTCACCGACGGCCGAGGCGGCCTTGCGCGCCGCCATGCCACACGCCACCATCGACAGTGCGGGCACCGCGGGCTGGCATGTCGGAGCGCCGCCCTATGGCCCGATGCAGACCGCCGCGCGCGCAGGCGGTCTCGATCTCGCCCCCCTGCGTGCCCGGCAGGTCACCGCAGGGGATTTCGACCGCTTCGACCTGATCCTCGCGATGGATGACAGCAACATGGACGATCTGCGCGCGCTGGATCCGGGCGGCCCCGCGCGGCTGGCCAAGTACCTTGACCCCTTGGGCGGCGGCGACGTGCCTGACCCCTATTACACACGTGATTTCAACGGGGTGCTGGCGCTGATCCAGCACGCGGCACAGGCCTGGGCCAGGGATCTGGCCTAGCTGCACATCGCCTCGGCCGTTTCACCGAAATTGCGCCAGGCCTGCCACATCGCCTCATCGGACCGGCGGTCCGATTGGCGGACATCCTGCGCGCGCTGCGGATTCGAAAAGAACCTCGCGCCCTCGCGCATCTGTCCGCGGTTCAAGGTGCGTTCGGCGGCATTGCCGATGCATCCGCACAGCGACCGCGTGGCTGCCTGCCGGTTCGATTGCAGGCAGGCCCGTTCGATCGGGTTGGCGGATACAGGGGCGGGGGTGGTCACGCTCATGCCGATCCCAAGGGCCAGCACGGCCAGAATACCAGGCTTTCTCATAGCTTCATGCCTCAACTCGTTTGACTGCTCGTGCGGCGAGTCTCTGCCCGCCTGCCAAGCATAGAATGCCTCAGATCGCCCGCGCGATCAATCGGCACGCCACATCGGCAAGGCCGGGCCCGGATTGATCGACAAACCCGTTCCCACACCGCATAGTGAGGCACAGAAACGTCACGTCACGCGGGTTCCATGTTCGTCATCACCGTCCTGTTCACCGTCCAGCCCGGCAAGGCAGAGGCTTTCTTGCCGCTGATGCAGAAGAACGCGCGCCTGTCCGTCGAAACGGAACCAGGGTGCCAACGCTTTGACGTCTGCACCGCGCCGCAGGATGATCACACGGTCTTTCTGTACGAGGTCTACGACGATCACGAGGCGTTCGAGGCCCACAAACGCACGGCCCATTACCTGGACTTCGTGGACAAGACCGATGGCCTGATCGCGACCAAGACGGTTCGGACCTACACGCTTGCGACTTGAGGAAGACCTGACATGACAACCCCCCGCAGCGTCGTCCTGCATCCCGGAGCGATGCCCCAGATCAGCAGGGTCGGCGGTGCGTCGACCACCCAGGTCGTGACCCCGGCCTGTGGCACCCGTTCCTTTCTGACCGGTTTCACCGACATACCGCCGGGCGCCGCGATCCCGCTGCATTACCACAACTGCGAGGAATGCATCTTGATCGTCGAAGGCGTCGCGCGGATCGAGGCCGACGGCATATTCCACGATGCGGTCAAGGATGACGTCATCTGGCAACCCGCAGGCGTCCCGCACCGGTTCATCAATCCGTCAGACACGCAAACCCTGCGCATCTACTGGACCTATGGCTCCATCGACGCGACCCGAACCCTTGTAGATACGGGCGAAACCGGGCCGATCCTCGCCGAACACGCGTCAAACGGCTGATCGGCAGGGCCGTGGCCCGCTAGTGCTGGCGCGCCTGGACCACGTAGCCGTCCACGCTGTCCTCGCCCAGCGCGCGCAACGCTTCCAGCCGGTGATAGCCCTCGATCAGCACGTAACGGCCCTTGCCCTGACGTACCCGGATCGGCACCTTCTGCCCGTTTTCCAGGATATCATTCGCCAACGCCTCGACGCGCGCGGCCTCCAGCGTCTTGGTCCGCTTCACCGGGACGTAGACCTCGGCGATGGGCAGGGCGGTGGTCTTGAGCATCTGATGCGTCCTGTTTCCGGCACGCCAAGGGCGGCGTGCGGGCACCCTAGCACGGCATTGCCGCCTGCGCCCCATCATACACAACCGGCTGACCAAAAGCCGCGCCCCCTTCCCTACCCTGCACCCTTCCGCTATCTCCCCTTCTGACCCATATCAGGCAGGCCGAAATGACCGACCTCAACCGCATCCGCAACTTCTCCATCGTGGCTCATATCGACCACGGCAAATCCACGCTGGCCG
>CAYWTM010000174.1:0-5054 GCA_964460185.1 uncultured Roseicyclus sp.
GAATTCGGCGGCCTTGATCTTGCCCTCGGTGCCGCGTTCGCCGAACCCGCCGGGCACGAGGATCGCATCGAAGCCTTCCAGCGAGGGAGCTGGATCCTCGCGCTCGAAAATCTCGGCATCGATCCATTCTGCCTTCACCTTGACGCGATTGGCCATGCCGCCATGGGTCAATGCCTCGGCGATGGATTTGTAGGCGTCTTCCAGCTGCGTGTATTTGCCCACGATGGCAACGCGCACTTCGCCTTCGGGGTTGTTGATGCGGTCGGCCACGTCTTCCCAGACGCTCAGATCCGGGCGCGGGGCGGGATTGATCTGGAACGCGTCCAGCACGGCCTGGTCCATCCCTTCGCGATGATACGCCAGCGGCGCCTCGTAGATCGAGGCCAGATCCTGCGCCGCAATCACCGCTTCTGGGCGGACATTGCAGAACAGAGCCAGCTTTTCGCGTTCCTTTTGCGGGATCGGCCCTTCGGACCGGCACACAAGGATGTCGGGTGCAATCCCGATGGAGCGGAGCTCCTTGACGCTGTGTTGCGTCGGCTTGGTCTTGAGTTCGCCCGACGCCTTGATGAAGGGCAGCAGCGTCAGGTGCATGAAGATGCATTGCCCGCGCGGTTTGTCCTGGCTGAACTGGCGGATGGCCTCGAAAAACGGCAGGCCCTCGATATCGCCGACCGTGCCGCCGATTTCGCACAGCATGAAATCGACCTCGTCCTCACCGATCGAGATGAAATCCTTGATTTCGTTGGTGACATGGGGAATCACCTGGATCGTTTTGCCCAGGTAGTCGCCCCGGCGTTCCTTTTCGAGAACGTTGGAATAGATGCGGCCCGAACTGACCGAGTCCGTCATGCGCGCGGCCACGCCGGTGAAACGTTCGTAGTGACCCAGGTCCAGGTCGGTTTCCGCGCCGTCATCGGTCACGAACACTTCGCCATGTTCAAAGGGCGACATCGTTCCGGGGTCGACATTCAGATAGGGGTCAAGCTTGCGCAGTCGAACGGTAAACCCACGTGCTTGCAACAATGCGCCGAGTGCGGCCGAGGCCAAGCCCTTGCCAAGGGATGAAACCACACCACCGGTGATGAAAATGAACCGCGCCATGTCAGCAAAAACTCCCGTGTGGGTTCAGCCCCGCTGCATTCAGCGACGCCGTACGTATCCCTCTGTCACGGGATTTGAGAATAACAGGATTCGGCCAGGGGGTGCAACCCAACGACCAAGATGATGTTGGTTAAGGTCGATTGCCCCCCAAATATGCGGGGGGGCGGCTCTGGTGGCTTAGTCCGTGCGCGGCGGAAGCGCAGGGGAATCGCCCGTGATCGGGGGCAGCAGATCGGATGCCGGGGGCAGGGCAGGACCATCCGCTGGGGCCTGTTCGGAGGGCGGCAACAAACCGTCCGCACCGATCCGGTCAAGAACAGATGACCCGGCCGAATTTTCTGCCGCGATGACCGTCAGCGTGATCGAGGTTGCAAGAAACGCAATTGCGAAAGCCCAGGTCAGTTTGCCCAGCGCCGATGCGGCCTGGCGGCCAGTCATGGCGCCTCCGCCTCCGCCCATGCCGAGGCCTCCGCCTTCGGAACGCTGCAGCAAAACAACGCCGATCAGACAAATGGCGAGGATCAGGTGGACGACGAGGATCACGTTTTCCATTGACGGGTCCTTTGATGGGCCATGCTCGGATTTCGGCGTTACTTATGAGATGCGACAGGCCGCCGCAAGCCCAACCGGGCCCGCTTTGCGACTGGTGGTGCGGCATTGTGCAACGGGTGGCTTGAAGGGAAAAGGTTTTTGCAGGGTTTCGCGCAATTTGTGAACGAACCCGCAACGATTATTCGGTTTCCCCGCGCGGCCCGGGCCGGTATAGCGCGTTTGGCCTAGGAGCGTCATCACATCCGGGAGAGGATCAAGGCATGGCAAATGTGGTCGTTGTCGGCGCCCAATGGGGCGACGAAGGCAAGGGCAAGATCGTTGATTGGCTGAGTGAACGGGCCGATGTGATCGCCCGGTTCCAGGGTGGCCACAATGCAGGCCACACGCTTGTGATCGACGGCGCCGTCTACAAGTTGCACGCGCTGCCATCCGGCGTCGTGCGCGGTGGCAAGCTGAGCATTATCGGCAATGGCGTGGTGCTGGATCCCTGGCATCTGCTGAAAGAGATCGAGACGATCCGCGCCCAGGGGGTGGAAATCACGCCCGAGACCCTGATGATCGCCGAAAACACGCCCCTCATCCTGCCGATCCACGGAGAGCTCGACCGCGCCCGTGAAGAGGCCGCCAGCAAAGGCGCAAAGATCGGGACCACGGGTCGCGGCATCGGCCCCGCCTACGAGGACAAGGTCGGGCGCCGGTCGGTGCGCGTTGCGGATCTGGCCGATGATGCCACGCTGGAGGCGCGGGTCGACCGCGCGCTGACCCACCACAATGCGCTGCGCAAGGGGCTTGGTATTGCACAGATCGACCGCGACGCCCTGATCGCGCAGTTGAAGGCAATCGCGCCGGAGATCCTGAAATATGCGGGACCCGTGTGGAAGGTGATGAACGAGAAACGCAAGGCGGGCAAACGCATCTTGTTCGAAGGCGCGCAGGGTGCGTTGCTGGACATCGATTTCGGCACGTATCCCTTCGTCACATCGTCCAACGTCATCGCCGGGCAGGCCGCGACGGGCGTGGGTATCGGGCCAGGTGCCATCGACTACGTGCTCGGTATCGTGAAGGCCTACACCACCCGTGTGGGCGAAGGGCCGTTTCCGACCGAGTTGATGGACAAGGACGGCCAGCGCCTGGGCGAGCGTGGGCACGAGTTCGGGACCACCACCGGGCGCAAGCGTCGCTGCGGCTGGTTCGATGCCTGCCTCGTGCGTCAGACCTGCGCCACGTCGGGCGTGAACGGCATTTCGCTGACCAAGCTGGATGTGCTGGACGGGTTCGAGACGCTCAAGATCTGCGTCGGATATGATCTGGATGGCACGACACTCGATTATCTGCCGACCGCCGCCGACCAGCAGGCGCGGTGCACCCCGATCTACGAGGAGATGCCCGGCTGGTCGGAATCGACCGAAGGCGCACGGTCCTGGAACGATCTGCCCGGCAACGCCGTCAAATACGTGCGGCGCATCGAAGAGTTGATCCAGTGCCCGGTCGCCCTATTGTCCACTTCGCCCGAGCGGGAGGACACGATCCTTGTGACCGACCCGTTCTCGGATTGAGACGGAGACGTTCATGGCATTGAGTTACAAGGCAAGACGGCGCTGGTCTCTGGTGGTGCTGCTGGTTGGATTGCCGGCCTATATCGCGCTGGCAGTCTGGGTCGTCAGCCTGTTCGAGCGGCCATCCGTTTTCGTGGAACTCATGGTCTACGTCGTGCTGGGCATCTTGTGGGCGATCCCGCTGAAGGCTGTCTTCAAGGGCGTGGGGCAGGCCGACCCGGACGCCGGGTCCAAGGATTGACCACAAGGCTGCTTTCGCGACTGCGGCAAAAGGAAAAACCCCGGCGGCATCCAGTGCCCCGGGGTTTTTTCATGTCTGTCGGCATTGGCCTCTCAGTCGGCGGACAACACGAAACGGCCGCGCGACAGACGCAGGATCCGGCCCTGCCGAACCAGGGATCCGAAGGCCTCCAGCAAGTCTTCGCGGTTGATCGAATTGTCGGTGGCGTCTCCGATCAGCCGGAACAGTTCGGGACGGTCGAAATACGGCTGTCCGAATTCGACGAGGGCGTAGGTGGCGGCCAGTTCAACGACTTCCTCGATCTCGATCGCGTTGCTGTTCTCAAGTCTGACGGCAAAACGAGCGGGATGGTTGATCGTTTCTTCCTGGTCGTCATGACCTGCCTTGGCGGGTTCGAAACCAGCCTGATCTCCATGGACGTCAATCACCTCGGCAGTCCGACCCATGTCGGCATCGTCCGCGACGGGGGCGTCATCCAGTTCGTGATCGCTGACTTCCATCTCCAGGTGCATTTCGTCGGACAGGTCTTCGGCGGCATTGCCACCACGATTTGCGCGCATGATCAGGCCGGCACGCTGGGCCAGGACCGCAAGGCTGTTGACCACCCGGCGCTGTGGCCTGGAGCCTTCGCCCTCTTGCACGGGGCGCTGCCCATTGGCTGTGGATGCGCTATCCTCACTGGGCTCGATGTCGGCCAGACGCAGCGCATTTCCCGTCGACTGGGTCGCGGACGCCATGTCGATATCAGCGGTGCTGACGCGGCGGGGGCGGACGGGCTGCGCCGTGCCGAGCGGGTCTTCGTCGACGCGTTGCTCGGACACCAGAACCAGCGGTGACGGGCGATCCGAAGTGCGGCGGCGGGAGGCATCCACACGCACCCGACGCGGGCGCATGACGCGGGCCAGGTCGTCGCGATAATCCTCGGTGCCGTCCTTGTGCTCGCGGTCGCCGTCGGAGGCGAGTTGCGAATCGGCGCTGCGGGCGGCCACTGCCGCCTTGAGGTGTTCGATATTGGCCCGGCGCCGCGAGGTTTCACCATTCGACAGGCGGCTTTCGGTAGCGTCGAACAACCGATCCGCATCGCTGGGCAGATCATCGGCACGCTCGATGACATCGATGAAGGCGTCGTCTTCGATCTGGCGGTCGTCGGTGTCGTCGTCGCCGAAATAGTAGTCGGCTTCGGCCTTTTCGATGCGCAGAGGCTCGGTCTTCGCTTGATCGGGCAGGATACCCGCGCGGATGGCAGCCAGTTCGGCCTGCAGGTCGGCCTCGGCGCCGCTATCCAAGAGGTCATCGTCGGTTTCGGCCGCGCCTTCGACGACGTCTGCCGTGGCTGCAGCGACGGCGGCAGCGAGATCATCGGCCTCGTTGGCCTCGTCGGCCAGTTCGCCGCGGTCGGCGGTGTCATCGGCGGCCATCATGACATCGGGCTCGGCCGCGTTGTCGGCAAGGGCCGAAAGGGTGTTTGCAATGGTATCTTCGCCCCAGATTTCGGGCGATGCGTCTTGCAACGTATTGCCTTCTTCCGCCTCCTGTGCAGCAGCTTCTTCGGCTTCGGCTTCGGCTTCGGCTTCGGCTTCGGCTTCGGCTTCGGCTTCGGC
>CAYWTM010000175.1:0-4973 GCA_964460185.1 uncultured Roseicyclus sp.
TCGTGCTGATCATCCTTGTCGGCCCCGCCCTGACCGAGGAATTCGGCGTGCCGCTTCTGATCGCCCACCTGGTGGTGTTCTGGTACTCGCAAGACAGCAACGTGACACCACCCGTGGCGCTGGCAGGGTTCGCGGGGGCCGCCATCGCCGGGTCCAAGCCGATGGAAACCAGTCTGCAGGCGTGGAAATACGCCAAGGGTCTCTACCTCATCCCGCTGTTCATGGTGTTCAACGAGGAAATCATCCTTGGCGGTCCGCTGCCCCTCGTCTTGTGGAGCGGGGCGATCGCCATTCTGGGACTGGTCGCCTTTGCCGCCGTGCTGGAAGGATTCCTGTGGCGCCCGATGGCGATCTGGATGCGGGTCTTGCTGGTGCCGGGTGTGGTTTGCCTGTTCTGGCCCGACCTGACGGTCGAGATCGCGGGCACGGTGTTGATCCTTGTGCTGCTCGGTCTGAACTGGTCACAGGCGCGCCGGGAAAAGGGCCCATCGGGCCGCGTCGCGGGGGATGCGGCCTAGCAAGAGACGTGGTGCGCCGGCGTGGTGGTGCACGCATTCCGGGCGTTTCTCTGGCCCATACTCAAACGCGCCCGGTTGCATCGTCTGACAGGCGTCACATTTGCGCAGGTCAGCGCCGAACGATGCGTGGTCGACGGCACTGTGGGCCGTGACACATGTCGATTGGCACCGCAGGGCAAAGGCGCAGGTGGTTCTGGCGCGGCTCAAGCCGGTCCGGTCAACCGACAAGACACCCCGGTTCAACGCGGTCGGTCAGGGATTGGACGCGACAAGGGCCACCCCGTTGAGACCGGCCGCGACGGCCCAGAACGGGGCGAAGACGAGACCGACATTGCGACCGTTCGTCGTGACCTTCGGGTGCCGCCCGAGGCCGGGCAAGCCTGCGTGGTTGGCGTTCACCAGCGCGAACAGGGCCGCCATGATCCCGAAGACCAAATGCAGGGCGTGGCGGTCCGGCAGAGGCAGGGTCAGGCCATAGATCGACCCGGCCGCCACCGCGATGAACGCAAGCGCGCCCTGGCGTTGTTCGAACAGCATCAGGAAAATGTAATCCGCCCCGGCGGGGGCCTTTTGCGCAGGCGCGGCGCGCAAGGCGGCGTCGAGCATGATCACCTGATCGGCCCGCGTCAGGGCTTTCGACGGGCGCGGCAGACCGGGTGCGAACAGGGGCAGAACCCAGTTGACGACCCAGCGCGACCAGAGCGGGCGGACCACTTCTACGGCGTGCACAAGGGCAGGGGCCAGGCACAGCAACAGCCCGATGGTGGAGATCTGTGTCATCGAGATCATGGGAGGCTTTCCTTTGGCATGAAGGGTCGGGCCGGACGCATTCGGGCCCGACCCCATGTGCATCACTGGGCGGTCAACTGCGCGATGGCGCCCAACCAGTCCTCGAGATGGTAGATGTGCGTGATCAGCCCATCTTCGACAGTGACGATGTCGATCGACATGATCTCGAAACTGTTGCCGGTGGCCGGATCGACGCCAAAGAAGGGCCCCACGGGCGTGCCCCGGGCCAGTCCGCGCACCACGAAGCGGTTGTCGTCCGTCTCGATGATCTCCTGCGGCACCCAAGTCAGATCGGGCACGACCTGTCCCAGAAAGCCGATGGTGTTGAGCATGCCTTGCGCGCCTTCGCCGCCGGGCGGGGTCGGGATCGAGACGACATCGGGCGAGAACAGCTCGAAATAACGGTCGGACGTGGTCCCGGCCGGGTCGGTCAGGATATCGGAATAGAAGGCGCGCACCGTGTCGATGTCATCGGCGAAAGCCGGGTTTGCCAAGGCTGCAACGGCAAGAACGGTCGCGGTGAGGGGCTTGAACATGATGGTGATCCTTTCAGGTGGTGGCGTGTCTGGGGCACCGGTGCCGACGACCGGATGCCCTGTTGGTTGCAAGTGGTGTTACCGAGTGGTACAAATATCGGGAGCCGTGCGTCAAGGAATAAAATACCGTTAGGTAACAAAATGAATGAAACGGATGGAAAACCTTCACGCGGCCGTCCCAAGACGATGGATGCCGACAAGGTGCGCGACATCGCGATGACCGCTTATTGGACGGCTGATCCCGCCGATGTGTCGGTCAACGCGATCTGCCAGATGGCGGGCATTTCCAAGCCTTCGCTCTATCGTGAATTCGGCAGCGAGGACGGGCTGATGCGCGCGGCGCTCGACACCTACGCCGAACGCGTGCTGGCCGAGATGTTCACGATCCTGCAAGCGGGCAGGGGGCTGCGAGAGACGTTCGATGCGCTGATCGATTTCGCCGCGTCCGATCCGCGCATGGAAACCGGCTGCCTGTTCTACAAGTTGCGCGCGGGCAAGCACCGCCTGGGGCCGGAGACGCGCGCGCGCGTCGAGGACATCGATGCCGCCGCGCAGGCGGCCTATGTCGCGTTCCTGCAAACCGCCCGCGATGCCGGCGATTGGCCGGGCGGCCTGTCGGTCGATGCCGGGGCGCAATACCTGGGCGAACAGATCGCCCTTGCCATCACGCAGCGCGCCTCGGGCGAGGATCCTGCCCGCATCCGTGAGATGCTGGAACTTGCCCTGTCGGTTTTCACCCGGCCATGACGGCGGCACCACGCGCCTTGATGCCTGATTACCTGCGGCTGTTCGCGCTGTTCGGGATCGTGGTGGTCAACGTCCAGTACATAGCGTTCTCGGCGGTGCACGGTCTGGCCGATCCGGTCGCGGGGACGGCGCTGGACGCCATCACCCTCTGGCTTGTCAACGGGCTGGCGCTACTGAAGACCTATGGGCTGTTCTCCTTCATGTTCGGCGTGGGCCTCGGTTTCCTGATGCGCTCGGCCGCCCGGCGGGGCCTGCCCTTGGGGCATCTCTACCGCAACCGCATGATCGGGCTCCTGATCCTGGGCATCGCGCATGGCTGCCTGTTCTTTCCCGGCGATATCCTGACCATCTATGCGGTCACCGGATCCATACTCTACCTGGTTCGGGATTGGCCGGTGCGGCGCCTGGCGCGGGTCGGCGTGGCGTTGCTTGTTTTTCAGGCCCTCATCGCCCCGCCGCTCTTGCTTGCCGCGCCTGAGACGCCACCCGACATCGCCGCGATCGAGCGTACCATCCTGACGCAGGGCACATTTCTCGACGCCGTCTTGTTCCGCAGCATCGGCTTTGCCGTCATCATGCCGACCTTCCTCGTGATCCAGGGAAGTGCGGCCCTGGGGTGGTTCTGCCTCGGACTGGCGGCAGTCAAATCCGGCATGATCGATGACGCCGCCCACCCGCTGTGGCGGCGCGCACGGCGCTGGTGCCTGGTTCCGGGGTGCGTGCTCGGCCTGATCGGGGCCGCGATCTGGCAATGGGGTCTTGCGGTGCCGGGCGTCGTTCTGACCGTCGTGGCGGCACCGGTTGCGACATTGGGATATCTTGGCCTCATCGCGGCGCTTTCCCGCCCGCCGGGGCCCGTCATGGCGCGCGCTCTCGCCGCGGGCGGGTCGAGCCTGAGCGTTTATCTCGGCCAGTCGATCGTTTTGTCGACCGTGTTCTCCGGGTACGGGTTGGGCCTGTGGGACGCTGTTGACCGGCTTGCTGCCACTGCCGTCGCCGTCGCGGTGACCGTCGCTCTGGTCGCCGCACTCGCCGTGTGGCGCACCCGCTTCGCGCTCGGGCCTTTCGAATGGGTCTTGCGACGCATCACCTACGGCAGGCCGGCCAACTGACGCTGTCGGCCGATCCGGTTCGGGGTGGTTGGTTTTCGCCGGTCACCACCGCATCGGCCACGCCAGGCCTAGTGGAGGACCCTTGCCAGGTCCGGTATGCGTCAGGGTGCGGCCCGCTGAAACAGCAGCCGCAGGCAAAAGGCCGTTTCAGCCACTATGGTCAGGCCGTAAGCCGGCGCGAAACCCGATGACAATTCCGGCGCGAAGACCCGCAAGCCGCTGCCCGCAAGGTAGACCTGTCCGGCGATTGCCAGGCCGATACCGAAGCCGCGCCCGTGACGATGCAGGTCTTGGTGGTCAATCGGGACATGGTTTTCCAGTCGGTCATGGTCGCGGTCATGGCGTGCAGGCATCAAGCCGGGGTTTTCCGTCGGCCGGCCCATCCAGACAAAAGCGACCCGAGGATGGTGGGCCGGCCGCTTTTTCGGGTGTCGTCGTCCCTAGTCGGACAAACACAGCTTGTTGCCATCAAGGTCCCTCACATAGGCGGAGAATTTCGGCCCACGCTGACCCGGCGCGCCCTCGCAGGTGCCGCCCAGGTCAAGAGCCAGGCCGTGCATCCTTTCGACGTCTTCCCTTGCCCCGACACAAAAGCCGACCATCGTGCCATTCCCATTGGTTGCCGGCGCCTCGTTGAAGGGTATCGCGATTGCGAAGGCAAAATCCTCGCCGAGCCAGTAGGTCATGCGGTCCGAGGGCGACATTGTCTGAAGTCCCATGCCCGCGAACAGTGTGTCGTAGAAGGCCTTCGATGCGCGCATGTCGTTCGTTCCGACGACGAAATAGTTCATTTTCATGGGTGTCTCTCCGGTTGAGTGGGTGGTTCGGCTGACGGCGTGGCGCGCTCTCACACGACGACGACATTGCCGCGCTTGTGACCTGTCTCCATATGACGCTGCGCCTCGATCAGGTCGGCCAAGGGGTAGACCCTGTCGATGACGGGGGCCAGCTTGCCGTCCTCGACCATGTCGATCAGGGTGCCGAGCATCGGGCGCAGCACCTCAGGCTTGAGCATCCCGGTGGCGGAAAAGCGCGCCTTGCGCGTGCCAGCGATTGCGGTGCGGATCATTGCGCCCAACAGGCCGAGGCCCAGCACCGGGCAGACGTAGCGCCCGGCGCGGGTCAGGCTTCCCTTGGCCCTGGCGAAGGATGAGACGCCGAGCGTGTCGAAGATGACGTCGTACCGTTGGGCCATTCGGGTGAAATCCTCGCGGCCGTAGTCGATAACCCGGCCGGCCCCGAGTGCGGCCACCATGTCGGCGTTGCGGGCG
>CAYWTM010000176.1:0-4826 GCA_964460185.1 uncultured Roseicyclus sp.
CATCACCTACATGCGGACCGACGGCATCGACATGGCGCCCGAGGCGGTGCATGCCACCCGCGACGCGATAAAGGATCGGTTTGGCGCGGACTATGTGCCGGGCAGCCCGCGCATGTACAAGAACAAGGCCAAGAACGCGCAAGAAGCCCATGAATGCATCCGTCCCACCGACATGTCCAAGGGCCCCGATGACATCCGTCTGTCGGAAGATGACCAACGCAAGCTCTACGAACTGATCTGGAAACGCACCATCGCCAGCCAGATGGAAGCGGCGCGGATGGAACGCACCACCGTCACCGTGGGATCAGCCGATGCGCAGGTCGAATTGCGCGCAACCGGCCAGGTGATCTTGTTCGACGGTTTCCTGAAGGTCTACGAGGAAGGCCGCGACGACAGTGACGACGAAGATGATCGCCGCCTGCCGCAACTCGGCCAGGGCGAGAGAGTGGCCGCCGCGACCGACGCGCTGGGGGCGGAATTCGCCAAGTTGGCGGGCCAGGCCGATGACGTGATCGAAGCAGATGCTACAGGTGATCTGCGCCAGGCCGCAAATGCGCTTTTGTCCGGCAATGGCGCGGTGCTGGGCCAGCAGCATTTTACCCAGCCCCCGCCGCGTTACACCGAGGCCACGCTGGTCAAGCGGATGGAGGAACTGGGCATCGGGCGACCGTCCACCTATGCCTCGATCATCGATACGATCCAGAACCGTGGCTATGTGCGCAAGGACAAGAACCGTCTCATTCCAGAGGACAAGGGCAGATTGGTCACTGCCTTCCTGGTCAATTATTTCCGCAGGTATGTGGAATATGACTTCACCGCCGATCTGGAGAACCAGCTTGACGAGGTCAGTGCGGGGGACCGGGCGTACAAAGAGGTGTTGGAAGCCTTCTGGCGTGATTTCTCGGCCTCGATCGCCGAAACCTCGGAACTGCGCATCACGGATGTGCTGGAAAAGATCAACGAAGTGCTGGAACCGCACCTTTTCCCGCCCACCGGCGACGGCAGCGACCCGCGGCTTTGCCCGAATTGCGGCAAGGGCAGGCTTTCGATGCGCACGGCGCGGTCGGGCGGGGCGTTCATCGGCTGCTCGAACTATCCCGAATGCCGCTACACGCGCCCCTTCGGTCCGCCGAACCCTGATGGCGACGATGGCACGGCGATCGGACCCGATGGCAAGATGCTGGGTGTCGACCCCGACACGTCCGAGCCGGTTACCCTGCGCGACGGGCGGTTTGGGCCCTATGTGCAATTGGGCGACGTGACCGAAGAGGTAAAGAAACCCCCGCGCTCGTCCCTGCCCAAAGGCTGGTCGGTTGATGATCTGGATCTGGAAAAGGCGCTCATGCTGCTAAGCTTGCCGCGCAAGGTCGGCGATCACCCCGAGGATGGGCAACCGGTTGAGGCCGGGATCGGGCGCTATGGCCCCTTTGTGATGCATGAACCCAAGGATGGCGGCCGCAAGGTCTATGCCAATCTCCCGGAAGTCGACGAGGTGTTCACCATCGGGATGAACCGCGCCGTGGAATTGCTCGCGGCCAAGGCGGCGGGCCGGGGGGGGCGTGGCTCGGCCGCGGCCCCCTTGAAAGAACTTGGCGAGCATCCCGAAGGTGGCGGGCCGGTGCACGTCATGGCCGGACGTTACGGACCTTACGTGAAGTGGGAAAAGATCAACGCCACCCTGCCCAAGGATGTGGACCCCGAAGCCGTGACGATGGAACAGGCCGTGGCCCTGATCGCCGAAAAGCAGGCCAAGGGCGGCAAAGGCACGGGCAAGAAGCGGGCCACCAAGAAGAAAGCCTGAGCGGCATCGGGGACTTGGGCGACAGCGGGCCGGACAAGACGGTCTTTCCGAGCGGATTTGTCGACAAATCCGCACCTTGCGCGTCAAAGCTGTCCCTGCCCTCTTGATCGGGACGCGGTTTGCACAGACATGGTTCCCATGAATGACACACGCGCGCCTCTCGACTTCTTGCTGAACCGCCGATCTGTCCCGGTGCGGTTGCTCGGCGACCCGACACCGGACGAGGCGACGCTCAAGACGCTTTTGACGGCGGCCGCGCGGGTGCCCGACCATGGCAAACTGGTGCCGTTTCGGTTCCACGTGTTGCGCAAACCCGCCATCCAACGGCTTGCGCGCTTGACCCGCCGGATCGGGGCGTCGCAGGGGCGCGACCCCGCCAAGCTGGAAAAGCAGGCCGGTGCCTTTGACGACGCGGCCTTGACGGTCGCAGTCATCTGCACACCCAACATGGACACAGGCGTGCCCGTGATCGAACAGGAACAAAGCGCCGGGGCCGCCTGTCTCAGCCTTGTGAACGCGGCGGAAGCGGCAGGGTTTGGCGGCCATTGGCTGACGTCGTGGATGGCGCGCGATCCCGACTTCCTGCAAGAAGCCCTCGGTTTGTCCGCCCCCGACGTGGTGGCGGGTTTCGTGCATCTGGGCACCCCGACCCAAGCGCCGATGCCGCGCCCAAGGCCCGATATCGACGCCATAACGCGGTGGATCGACGAATGATCCTTTCCGCCTTCGCCAAAGCGCTGCGCCAACTCCCCGACCCCCGGTTCCTGGGGGTTCTGGGGCTGGGACTGGGGCTGACCATCGGGCTTTTGGTGGCGTTCTACATGGGTTTCGTGATCCTGATCGGCTGGCTTTTGCCCGATGCGTTCAGCTTGCCATGGATCGGGGAAATCACCTGGATCGACAACGCGCTGACCTGGGCCGGTGTGCCGCTGTTCTTCATCCTGTCGATCTTTCTGATGGTGCCCGTAGCTTCGGCATTCACCGGCATTTTCCTGGATCGGATCGCCAGCGCGGTCGAGGGCAAGCACTATCCCCACCTGCCCCCGGCCCGCCAGATCCCCATTGCCGAGGGGATCGCGGATGGTGCGAAATTCCTGGGCGTCATCGTGGGGGTGAACCTGGTGGCGCTGGTGGCCTATCTGATGTTTGCGCCGATCGCGCCGATCTTGTTCTGGGTCGTGAACGGGGTGCTTCTGGGCCGGGAATACGGGCAGATGGTGGCGCTGCGGCGCATGGATTCCGCGGGTGCCGCGCGGTTCCGGCGGCAAAACCGTGTCACCTTA
This sequence comes from uncultured Roseicyclus sp., assembly GCA_964460185.1. Taxonomy (GTDB): domain Bacteria; phylum Pseudomonadota; class Alphaproteobacteria; order Rhodobacterales; family Rhodobacteraceae; genus JAVJPJ01. The sequence goes on from CAYWTM010000176.1 coordinate 3,085, forward strand.
TTCATCGCGGGAACCCTGATGGCGGTGCCGCTGACGATTCCGGTGGTGAACCTGCTGGTGCCAATCCTGGGTGCGGCCACCTTTACCCATCTTTACCACGCTCTCAGCGCTAGGACCCCATCCCGAAGCGGGTGAACAGATCGATATCGTCGATCGTGATGGAACCGCTGATGATGATGGCGGCGATCACGCCCCAGACCACCACGGCAATGCCCGATGTGATCAAGAACCGCCGCCCCAGTCGCGGGTCCACGGGAGCGGAACCATGGGTGCCCTGCATCCGCTCGCCGGCATCCGACTGGCTGCGCACGCCCACTTGCAAGACGATGAAAAGCGTCATGAACCAGATGATGGCGTAAAGAACGATACCTGTGACGATGTTCATCAGACCTGCTCCAGTTCCACGAGTGTGCCGGTGAAATCCTTGGGATGCAGGAACAGCACCGGTTTGCCATGGGCCCCGATCTTGGGCTCTCCCCCACCCAGGACCCGCGCGCCGCTGGCCAGCAGCTGGTCGCGCGCGGCCACGATATCGTCGACCTCGTAACAGATGTGATGGATGCCGCCGGACGGGTTTTTCTCGAGGAACCCGGCGATCGGCGACGCGTCCCCCAGGGGATAAAGCAGTTCGATCTTGGTGTTGGGCAGTTCAATGAAGATCACGGTCACCCCGTGATCGGGTTCATCCTGCGGCGGGCCGACCTTTGCGCCAAGCGTATCGCGGTATTGCGCGGCGGCGGCCTCCAGATCGGGCACGGCGATGGCGACATGGTTCAGACGGCCGATCATGGCGGTTTCCTTCCTGGGGTCGTTCATGGGGCAGATATGGCCCTATGTGAGCTGGCTGCCAAGGGTCGAAGCGCCGCAGCGCGTAGCACTTAATGATTGGTCAACCTTACCCCCGTCTAATCGACCGCTATAGCGACTCATGCAGAATTTCCGGGGAACCCACAAAATGGATGACGGGATAACGGATCTTGATTTCCGGCCAAGACCGACGGCGGATCGCCCGCTCTTGGGACTGACGGTGCTGGTGGTGGAGGACAGCCGCTTTGCATCCGAGGCAATGCGCCTTTTGTGCCTGCGGTCCGGCGCGCGCATACGGCGCGCCGATTGCATCGCTTCGGCGCAGCGGCATCTGAATGTCTACAGGCCGGCCGTTGCAATCGTCGATCTGGGTCTGCCGGACGGGTCGGGGCTGGACCTGATCGCGCGCATGCACGCGATGCGCCCACGCGTACCGATCATCCTGGGAACCTCAGGGGCCGAGCGTGAGCAGTCGCAATGGCAATCCCTGGAAAGCGGCGCCAACGGCTTTTTGGCAAAGCCTCTGGAATCCCTCGGCGTTTTCCAAGCCGAGATCATGCAGCATTTGCCCGATGACCTGCATACGAATACCCTGCGCACCGTCAACGCGTCGGATGTCGAACCCGACATCCTCGCCTATCGGGAGGATCTGACCCATGCCATGGATCTTCTGGCGTTGGATCAACCGCCGGTGGGCTATCTCAAACGGTTTCTTCTGGGGGTGGCGCGGTCGGCCGGGGATGGCTCGCTCGAGGATCGGGCACAGGGTCTTGATGCGGGGTTCGCGCGATCGGATCAGGCAGACCTGCGCGCTTTTCTGTCGCGAAAGATCCAAGGCCTTCCGATGGCCATGTAACCCGCGACCCCGCGCCACCGCCTGGAACCGCGAGCCGCGCCAAGACGCAAAAATGTCGCCGGGACGGCAGCAAGGGCAC
>CAYWTM010000177.1:0-4776 GCA_964460185.1 uncultured Roseicyclus sp.
TGCCCGATGTGGCCATCGTATGTAATCAATCTGGCCGACAACACGCGTCGGATGGAAAACAGCGCCCGGCAATTGGATCAAGCCGGCGTGCCGTGGCACCGGATCGACGGTGTCAACGGGTGGCAGTTGAGCGCTGACGAAATCAACCGGGTTTATGATTCCGAACGCAATGCACGCCATGCAAAGCATCAGCTCGTTCCGCCGGAAATCGGCTGCTACCTCAGCCATATCGCGGCATGGAGGGCGGTCGCGGACGGTGACGCAGAAGGGGGCTTCATCTTTGAGGATGATTTTGCAACCGATGACACACTGGCGGACAAACTGCGCTTGTTGAGCGAGCCGCAAACCGATTGGGATATGGTGAAGTTGTTTTCATTCGACCCCGCTCAGCGGATGCTGAGCGAGACACCCCTTGGCCCGTATCGGCTTGGCATTCCCTACCGGGTACCGACCTGTCTGATCGGATACGGATTGACCAAATCCGCCGCGAGGCATTTGGCGGATCGGGCGTTGCCGTTCTTTCGCCCGGTTGACGAGGATCAGAAATTCGTCTGGGAGACCGGCCTTCGCGTCGGTTTGATCTTGCCTCCGCCGATTTTGGTTGGCGAGCAGGAAGCGGCAACAGGTACGACCGGCGCAGCACGCCGCGCCTTGCGGTCGGGTCGTTCGTTGCTGGGTCAGACATTGCATAACGCGCGATACCAGTTGGATTATTCCCTCAAACTTCGGCGGCATCGGCGAAACGAGTATTCAAGCCGATGACGGCATGGGGTTGCCTGCTTCGGCGTCGGAGACTACGCCCTCGGGACGCGACCCAGGACATACCGGCTGCGCATCAGCTTCTGGCGGAGACACATGGCAGACTATGACACCGGGCCCGTTGCCCTGATCATCAACATGGCGCGCGCGACCGAACGCATGGGGTTCATGGCGGCGCAGATGTCGGCGTTGGGTCTTGCCTTCGAGCGGATCGAGGCGGTCACGCCCGACACCTTGACACCGCCCGCTCAAGACCCGGTCTGGCACCGCTGGCAGCGTCCGATGCGGGTGACCGAGATGGCGCTGTGCGCCTCTCATGCGGCAGCCTGGGCGCGGGTGGAGACGCTTGGCCGGCCCTGTCTGGTGCTGGAGGATGACGCCGTTCTGGCAGCGCATCTGCCCGATTTCCTGAAGTCCGTCATGGACCTGGACGGCGTTGACCATATCAGCCTTGAAACCCGCAGCCGCAAGAAACTGGTGAGCAGGGCCCTGCATCCGGCGGCCCCGATGCGGCGCATGTATCAAGATCGCACCGGGGCGGCGGCCTATGTCGTCTGGCCCTCGGGGGCGACGAAACTGCTGGCGGAAATGCGACGGGCGGCGGCCCCGGCGGATGCGCTGATCTCGTCCACCTACGCGATGGCAAGCTACCAGGCCGACCCGGCCCTGTCGGTGCAGCTCGATCAATGTGCAGCCTACGGCGTGCCGCAGGCGATACCGACCACCTCTCAGATCGACGCGGTGAAAAAGCCGCCTTTGGGCGATCAGACGCCCGGCGAAAGGCGCGCCTTTCGGACCCGCCGCATTCTGGCGCAACTGCACATGGGCGCGCGGCACCTGCGCTACGCCGCGGTCGCGCGGCGGTTGTATATCGCTCCGGCGGGGCCTTGGGCCGAGGTCGATCCTCAGCGCACCAGCGCATCGGGATCATAAGACTGCGACACCCAATCCTCGAACCCGATACCGGTGTCTGCATGGGCGGCCGCATAGGCGTCGAGCATGCCGTGAATGACCCCCGCCTTGCCACGCGACACATGCCCATAGCGCCAGCTGAAGGCCTGCCGCGCCCGGGACAACGGCTCGCCCTCGATGACATGACGGTACAAGGTCGCCGCCAGCCCCGTGCGATCGGAACCCGATTTGCAATGCACCAACATGGGTTTGGGCATGTCGCGCAGTTGCGCCACCAGCTCCAGAAGATCTGAGGGCGACGGCAGCACCGTGCTGCGCAGTGCCAGAAAGCGCAGTTCCAGACCAAGCTCCGCGCATGCATCCCGTTCGAGAAGCGTGGCCACGCTGTCTGCCTCACCGCGCAGCGACAGGACCGATGTCACACCCAACGCCCTGGCGCGTTTGAGGGTCCGGTATCCGGGATGCCCGGATCGGAACAGCTCTGCGTTCACCTTGTGGAAATTCGGAAGCATGGCGCGCAGCCACGCGTGATCCGACACCCAGTAGAGCCGAAATCTCTGCCACCATCCGGGCTTGGCTGGTGTTTGGGTCGAACTGTTCAACGGTTCACGCTGCTCCCTCAGGGTCGACATCGGTCGATCCTGTCTGACACACCAATGTTTCGCCTGCGCCATACCCGTTCAGCCCGTCCATATGGCCTCGTGGCATGCCGGTATCATCCGACACATCGCCCGCCGTTTTGTGGATGAGTGTACCGGGCTTTCGCCCAAGACAGGCCCGGGGGCGCAGATCGCCGATCGTATCCGAATGCAATGGGCCGACCCTTGCTTGTATTGACTGCGAGGCAGCTATCACGGCACCGTCGAAAAAGGCAAGTTCGGGGCTGGGGATACGGGCAGGTTCGCCCGGCCTTTGGACAGGCGCGCGACAGCCCCGATGGGAAGGACGGAACACACATGAAGGGGTTTCCCGATCTTCCCCCGCTTTGGCTGCTTCTTGGTTTGATTGTCGTGTGGGGGTTTGCGAAATTCCTGCCGCTTGTCGAGGTCTTTGGCCCATGGGCGCAGCCCCTGGCGATCGCCCTTTGGGGCGTCGGGGTCGGGCTGGTCATCTGGTCGGCTGTCTGGTTCTGGCGCAAGAAAACCACCATCGAACCGCATCACGACCCCGAGGTGCTGATCGTCGAAGGCCCCTACAAGATCAGCCGCAACCCCATCTATCTGGGCATGCTTGTCATCCTGACCGGGTCCGTTCTTTGGTACGGGGCGCTTGGCCCGGTCTGGGTCCCGCCCGTATTCGCATGGATCGTGACCGTCCGCTTCATCCGTCCGGAGGAACAGGCCCTGGTGCGCCGTTTCGGTCAGGAGGCCTCGGAGTACCTGGGTGCAACACGCCGGTGGCTCTAGGCATCGGGCTGGACAATGGGCTTGTAACGGAGTCTCGCAAAGGCTTGATTGGCAAGTGTCCGGAGTGCGCGCTACCTCTGGTCCAACATGCTCGCAACGGGACACAAGATGTCGCTCAAAACACCCTTAGCCATTCTCACAGCCCTTGCCTTGTGCGGTCCGGCTCTTGCGCAGGACACTGTGCAAACCGGGCCCGTCGTGGTCGAGTTGTTCACGTCGCAGGGCTGCGCCGCATGCCCGCCGGCAGATGCGCTGTTGGCCGAACTGGCGAACCGTGACGATGTCATCGCGCTGTCGCTTCACGTGGATTACTGGGATTATATCGGATGGGCCGATACGTTTGCAGCGCCCGAATTCACCCAGCGCCAGTATGGGTACGGACGTGCCGCAGGATCGACGATGGTCTACACGCCGCAGATGATCGTGGGCGGGCAGGATGTCGTGGCCGGGTCGCGGTCGATGGCGGTGGCCGATCTCATACAGGCACATCAGGCCGCGCCGTATCCCGTTACCATCACGATTGAGACTGTCGGCGGCGCCCATATTGTGCGGGCCGACGCGACAATGCCCCCGCCACGGCCCGAAATGGTCGTGCAACTGGTCAGCTTCACACCGCATCAGCTGGTGGACATCACCCGCGGCGAGCGGGCGGGATCTTCGGTCGATTTCCACAATATCGTCACCACCTGGCAGGCGGTTGCCGATTGGGATGGTGCCGCACCGCTGGAGTTGCGGCTGGAACAGGCTGGCGACTCGCGCCAGGTGGTCATTGTCCAGGTGGCGAATTACGGCCCGATCGTAGGGGCCGCGCGCGTGGATTAAGCCCCGCCGCCCGAGTTGAGGGTCAGGGATGATCCTCGCGGGCGGGGTCTTGTTCATGGGGTGGAAAATTGAGCGCCTGTCGCGCCGGTTTCCACCGTCGGTGCACCCAAAGCCATTGTTCGGGCCGGGCCCGGATGCGCGCCGCAAGACTGTCGTTGAGCGCCTGCGTCATCTGCCTGGCATCGGTATGGGGCAGGGGGGCTTCGACGGTCACCGTGAAGTCGATCCCGTTCTCCTGGCGCTCGGCATAGATCGGCACCAGCAGCGCATCGTATTTCAGCGCCATTTCCCCCGCTGACAGGACCGTGGGGGCCGGTTTGCCAAGGAAATCCAGCAACTCGCCATCGCCGAAATACTGGTCGATCAAAATGGCGCCCTGTCCGCCGTCGCGCAGGTTCTTGACAAAGCCCGCCAAGCCCCGGCGGTCGCGGGCAAAGGCAGGCCCGCCAACCCCTTCGACCGAGGCCACGTAATGTTCGTTGAAATAGGGGTTGTTCATCAGACGGTAGAGCCCGCCCATCTCGTAGCCGCGCACATTCATGGCGGCGCGCGCGGCCTGATAATTCCCGAAATGGCCTGACACGAACAGGATCGGCCGGCCCTGGGTGCGGGCCTCTTCGCAGGCCTGCCATCCGGGTCCCTTGGGCTGCCAGCGCTGCGCCCATTCCAGCTGATCGGCGGTCGAATAATTCTCGATCACCAGGCGGCCCATGTTGTCGAGAACGCCCTTGGCGATGCGGTTGCGTTCGGCCTTCGGCATGTCGGGAAAGATATAGGCCAGCTGTTCACGCGCCCGCGTGCGATATCCGATCGCACTGCCCACGACCCGCATGACCCCCACCATCATCGCCACGCGACGCGGATAGGGCAGGCGGAA
>CAYWTM010000178.1:0-4520 GCA_964460185.1 uncultured Roseicyclus sp.
GAGCCCCCAGATGTCCGGGGCCAGCCACGCAACCCAGATGACGCTGGCCACATGAAGGAGCTGATCGGACACATACCCCATCAGCCCCGATCGCAGCACGAATGTCTTGGTCAGATCGATGGCAAGATGCGCAAGCGCGAGACCGGCGAACCAGATGCTGAATGTGCCGGTGACGACGATCATGGTCACAAGGACGATGGCGATATGGATGCCCAGCGCCGCCGGACGGCGCTTGTTTTCAACCAGCCACGCCGTCTGCAGAAGGTAGTCGGCCAGAACATGGGCAAGAAACAGAGCGGCAAATGTTGGTGCGGCCATGGGATCCTTGTCGCGTTCGACGTTCGGCAGGCCACCCGCCGCGCGGGCGTTGTCGTGCCGATCCGGCAGTCTTCATCGCGGCCAGACTGGCAGTGCCGACCATGGCCGGCAAGGCAGGGTTTCCCGCAGCTACCGACGCGATTTCAGGCCTTTACATGAAGCCTACATGAAGCCCAGTTCAAGCCGCGCTTCGTCGCTCATCATGTCCATGCCCCAGGGCGGATCCCAGGTGATGTCGACATTGACCTGCTTGACGCCTTCCAGCGGCTCCACGGCGTCCGCGACCCATCCCGGCATCTCGCCCGCCACGGGACATCCCGGCGCGGTCAGCGTCATGATCACCTCGACCTCGTTCTCGGGTGAGATCTCGATCGTGTAGACAAGCCCCAGATCGTAGATATTCACCGGGATCTCGGGATCATAGACGGAACGGCACGCCTCAACGACAGTGTCGTACAGGGGATGATCCGTCGTGGACGGTTTGATGAGAGGGGCGCCCTCCATCTGTGGCTGCTGGTCGGTCATGGGCCTGTCCGGTTTGTAATCCTGAGCGAAGATATAAGGATTAGCGGCGGGAGGGTAAAGGGCGACACGCTGTGCTTTGCGCTCGCTTGTGTTGGCGGCCCCGTGCAACCATGCCCGCAAGCTCCGTGTTCGGGAAAGGACAGCAGATGGATTGGAATGCCATGGCAGCCCCCTGGCTGACGGTAGAGGCGGCCACCGATGTGGCCCATTCGCCGGTCCTGCGCGGGATACTGGATCGCGCGGGCCTGCAATCCGGGCAAAGCGTGCTCGATATCGGGCCGGGTGGCGGCATCAGCCTGATCCGCGCGGCGCAGGCCGTGGGCCCCGATGGTGCGGTCACGGGCGTCGAGATCGCGCCGCCTTTCGCCGCACGCGCGCGCGAACGTGTGCCGGACCATGTAGAGGTCGTGGTGGCAGATGCGCAGGACCATGCCTTTGAGCCAGAACGCCATGACGCGGCCATTTCCCTGTTCGGCGTCATGTTCTTTCGCGACCCGGTTTCGGCTTTCGCCAATATCCGCACCGCGATGAAACCGGGCGCCTCGCTGACCTTTGGCTGTTGGGGGCCGCCCATGCACAATCCCTGGTTCGCAATGCCCGCGCGGGTGGCCTCCGGTGTGTTCGGACCCGGACCGGCCTTTGACCCCGACCGCCCCGGTCCGATGTCGTTCGCGCAACCCGACAAGATCGACGGCATCCTGCGGGCGGCGGGCTGGACGCCTGAGATCGAATCCGTTGATCTGCACCTGACGCCCGAGGGGACGCCGGAACAGGTCGCCGATCTGCACATGACCATCGGTGCCGCCGTCAGCCGGATGGACCAGGCACGGGAAGCGGGCACATTGCAACCCGACCATGCCGACACCATCCGCGCCGGGCTGGTCGACGGGTTTGCGGCCATGATGCAAGATGAAGGCGTCCGCGTTCCGGCCAGAATTCACTTCGTGCGGGCCAGGGCCTAGCGGGCCGATCTTTTCATCCGCGCGAAATAGGATATGAGCCGGGGTCTGACGCGACAGACCTTGGGGATGATATGACCAATCGGTTTCGGTTTGACCTGAAAGCAACCAGCGGCAAGGCGCGCACGGGCGTCATCTTGACCCCGCGTGGCGACATCCGGACACCGGCCTTCATGCCCGTGGGCACCGCCGCGACCGTCAAGGCGATGATGCCCGAAAGCGTTGCGGCCACGGGTGCCGACATTCTTTTGGGCAACACCTATCACCTGATGCTGCGCCCGACTGCGGAACGGATCGCCAATCTGGGTGGGCTGCATCGCTTCATGAACTGGTCAAAGCCGATCCTGACAGACAGCGGCGGGTTTCAGGTCATGAGCCTGGCCGACCTGCGCAAGCTGACCGAAGAGGGCGTCACCTTCCGGTCCCATATCGATGGCTCGAAACACATGCTGAGCCCGGAACGTTCCATGGAGATCCAGAAGCTCCTGGGGTCAGACATCGTGATGTGTTTCGACGAATGCCCGGCCTTGCCCGCCGACCGCGACCGCATCGCCGGTTCCATGCGCCTGTCGATGCGGTGGGCCGCGCGATCCAGGGATGCGTTCGGCGACCGGCCGGGTCATGCGCTGTTCGGGATCCAGCAAGGCGGGCTGGAACAGGATTTCCGCGCGGAAAGCGCCGAGGCGCTGAAGGAAATCGGCTTTGACGGCTACGCGGTCGGCGGTCTGGCCGTGGGCGAGGGGCAGGAGGCGATGTTCGGATGTCTCGACTACGCCCCCGATCAGCTTCCCGTGGACAAGCCGCGCTACCTGATGGGGGTGGGCAAGCCCGATGATATCGTTGGCGCGGTTGCGCGCGGGATCGACATGATGGATTGCGTGCTGCCGTCGCGCTCCGGGCGCACCGGGCAGGCCTGGACGCGGCGCGGGCAGGTCAACATCAAGAACGCGCGCCACGCCGATGACCCGCGCCCCCTGGACGAAGACTGTACCTGTCCCGCCTGCCGCAACTATTCGCGCGCCTACCTGCATCACGTGTTCCGCGCCCAGGAGATGATTTCGGGGATGCTGCTGACCTGGCACAACCTGCATTACTACCAGGACCTGATGCAGGGCATGCGCGATGCAATTGCCCAAGATGGGTTCGCGGCCTTCGAGGCCGGCTTCCACGCACAGCGCGCAATGGGTGACATAGATCCCATATAGGCGACGAACTGCCCGAATACCGGCCACTGTCCACAGCATTTTGTGTCTCGGCCCGGGAAAACCGCAATCGATCCCTTGCGCAAGGCTCAAGGGGTGCGCATTCTACGCAACAAGCACGCGACGATGCGCCGATGCTTGAAACCGAGGCGCCATCGCCCCACGTAAACGTATCCTTACCCGGAGGGGGCTAGGGCTGCTGCGCAGTCAGGGCCGGGCCCTTTTGCTAAAATCAAGGAAGGCAAACGCCAGTGACCCAAACCACATTCCCCGTTCTGCCGCTTCGCGACATCGTGGTTTTTCCCCACATGATCGTGCCGCTGTTCGTCGGTCGCGAGAAATCGGTTCGCGCCCTCGAAGAGGTGATGCAGGACGACAAGCAGATCCTGCTGTCCAGCCAGCTTGACCCGACGATCGACGATCCGACCGCTGACGGCATCTATCGCACCGGCGTTCTGGCCAACGTGTTACAGCTGCTGAAACTGCCCGACGGCACCGTCAAGGTGCTGGTCGAAGGCCGTTCGCGCGTGACCATTCAGGAATTCACCGACCGCGAGGAGTTCTTCGAGGCGCGCGTCGCATCCTTGTCGGAACGGCTTGGCGACGAGGCGGCCATTGCCGCCATGCTGGGTGTCGTGACCGAGGAATTCGAACGCTATGCCAAGGTCAAGAAGAACATCCCCGAAGACGCTCTGACCACCGTCAGCGAGGCGACCGATCCGGCCAAGCTTGCCGATCTGGTGTCCGGACATCTGGGCATCGAGGTCGACCAGAAGCAGGAGCTTCTGGAGACGCTCGATGTCTCGGAGCGGCTGGAAAAGGTCTATGGTCTCATGCAGGGGGAAATGTCTGTCCTGCAGGTCGAGAAAAAGATCAAGACCCGCGTGAAATCCCAGATGGAGCGCACGCAGCGCGAATATTACCTGAACGAGCAGATGAAGGCGATCCAGCGCGAGCTTGGCGATGGCGAAGAAGGTGCCGGCGAAGTGGCCGAACTGGAAGAACGGATCGCGGGCACCAAGCTGTCGAAAGAGGCGCGCGAAAAGGCGGATGCCGAGCTGAAAAAGCTCAAGAACATGTCGCCCATGTCGGCCGAGGCCACGGTGGTTCGCAACTACCTGGACTGGATGCTGTCGATCCCCTGGGGTGTCAGATCGCGCGTCAAAAAGGACCTGGGCCGGGCTGAAAAGATCCTGGATGACGACCATTATGGTCTTGAAAAGGTCAAGGAACGCATCGTCGAATATCTCGCCGTGCAGCAGCGCTCGAAAAAGCTGAAGGGGCCGATCATGTGCCTCGTCGGCCCTCCGGGCGTGGGCAAGACCAGCCTGGGCAAATCGGTCGCCAAGGCCACGGGGCGCGAATTCATTCGCATCTCGCTGGGCGGCGTGCGCGACGAATCCGAGATCCGTGGCCACCGCCGGACCTATATCGGGTCGATGCCGGGCAAGATCATCCAGGCGCTGAAAAAGGCGAAGACGACGAACCCGCTGATCCTGCTCGATGAGATCGACAA
>CAYWTM010000179.1:0-4491 GCA_964460185.1 uncultured Roseicyclus sp.
GTGGCTGTAGCGTTCGACGATGAATTCCTCGGTCGGGCGCACGGTGCCGATCTTGGACACCCGGCCGGTGTCGTTGCGGCCCAGGTCCAGCAACATCAGGTGTTCGGCCAGCTCTTTCTGGTCCGAAAGAAGATCGGCCTCCAGCGCCTTGTCTTCCTCGGGCGTGGCGCCGCGTTTGCGGGTGCCGGCGATGGGCCGGATCGTGACCTCGCCCCCAAAGACCCGCACCAGGATTTCCGGGCTGGACCCGATGATCTGAAAACCGCCGAAGTTGAAGAAGAACATGAAGGGCGACGGATTGGTGCGCCTGAGCGCGCGATACAGCGCAAAGGGTGGCTCGGGGAAGTGCTGGGTCCAGCGTTGGGACGGGACGACCTGAAAGATGTCGCCCGCGCGGATGTAGTCCTTGGCCTTTTCCACGGCAGCCAGGTAATCGGCCTTTGCGAAATTGGACACCGGCTCGGCCGCGGGGCGTGCCTCGCCCATCTCGCGGGCGGCGGCACGCGGGGCGCGTTCCAGGTCGCGCAGCGCGTCGGCCACACGTTCGGCGGCCTGCGCATAGGCGGCACGGGCCGACAGGCCCGATGACACCCAGGCCGGCGACACCAGCGTCACGTCGCCCTTGACCCCGTCGAGCACCGCCACCACCGAGGGCCGGATCAGCACCGCGTCGGGCAGGCCTAGCGGGTCGGGGTTCACATTGGGCAGGTGTTCGACCAGCCGGATCATGTCGTAGCCCAGGTAACCGAACAGGCCCGCTGCGGCGGCGGGCAGGTCTACGGGCATGTCGATGGACGATTCCGCCAGCAGATCGCGCACCGCCTGCAGTGGCGGGGCATGGCAGGGCTCGAACGCATCGGGGTCGTAGCGCGCGGTGCGGTTCAGGCGGCTGGCATCGCCCCGGCATTCCCAGATCAGATCCGGTTTCATGCCGATGATGGAATAGCGTCCGCGCACCTCGCCGCCGGTCACGGATTCGAGAATGAAACTGTCCCGGCCCGCATCGGTCAGCTTCATCATGACCGACACCGGCGTGTCCAGGTCAGCGGCCAGTCGGGCATAGACAAGCTGGTTCTGCCCGGCGTCCCAGCCGGCCTCGAACGCCGCGAAGTCAGACATCTGCGCCATTACGGAAACTGCGCATGCACGGCGTTGATCACGCTTTGATCGATGCGGATCCCCGCCTCGGATTGCAGCGCCTGCCCATAGGCCTCGAACACGTCCTGGGCCATGGACTGCGCGATCGTCTGGTTGACGATCTGCAGCAGGATCGACACGTCCGGCTGGTCGCGTGCGGCCGGGTTGATCCGGTCGAGACGGGCGATCAGCGCCCGGTCTGCACCCGGCACCAGAACCACATCGCCCGGTTCGGACAACTGGAAGATCTGGGCCACCAGCGTCGGGGGGGCATCGGGGATGAAATCCTGGCGGCGGATCAGCCGTTCGGTATCGACGCGCCCCAGGTCCTCAAGGCGGGCGCCGGTGGCCAATTCACTGACCAATGCCTCGCCTCGCGCGGCCAGTTGCTCGCGCAGCACCGATGCACGCCACGCCGCCGCGACCTCGTCGGAAATCTCGTCCAGCTCCGGCAGGGTGGGTGGAATGACCTCGTCGAGACGCAATGCAAAAAGCCCGCCATCCGACAATTCCAGCAATTCGGGGAAATCGCCGACGGCCGCCAGGTCGGCTGCGTCACGGAACGCATCATAGCCGGCTATCCCATCCTCGGACGCGGGCGTGTAATCCAGCGACCCGATCCCCATTTCCGTATCGGCATCCAGCTCTTCCAGCGTGGCGCCGCCCGCCAGAAGGTCATCGACCACATCGCGCATGTCGTCGATGGCACGCCGGGCGGCTTCGGATGCCAGTTCGGCGCGCAATTCCTCCCGCGCCTCCTCGAAGCTGACCTCGGAGGCTTCCAGCACCGCGTTCACCCGGAACAATGCGGGGCCCAGGCTGCTTTCGACAGGCCCGATGATCTCGCTTTCGGTATCGTCAAAGATCGCCTGTGCCGCCGCCGCATTCAAATCGTCGAACGCCACTTCGCCCATGTCGATGTCGTCCAGCGTCAGCCCGCGATCGGCCACCAGCGTGTCGAAATCGGTCTCGCCCGCCGTGATGGCATCAAGCGCCGCCTGCGCATCGGCCTCTTGCAAGAACACCAGCCGTTCCAGCAGCCGGCGCTCGGGCTGGCGATAAAAACCCTCGCGATCCGTATACAAATCGCGCAACGCATCCTCGTCGATGGTGATCGTGTCCATCAGCATCGTGGGGGTGACCCAGGCATAGGTGATCCGCTTGGCCTCTGGGCGGGTGAAGCGCGCGGGGTTTGCATCGTAATAGTCCTGCAGATCCGCATCCGTCGGGGCGGGCAGGCCGGCGGGCAGATCCGCCTGCGTGATGGTCACAAGCGTGAAATCGCGTGTCTCGCCTTGAAAGGCCACGATGGTTTCGGCGATCACGTCAGCGGGCTGCAGTCCGCCGATGATCGCCAGCTGCAGCAGGCTGCGTGACGTATCCTCGCGCATGTCCTGTTCGAAATCCGCCGGGTCGAGCCCGTTGGCGCGCAGTTCGAACTCGTAGGATTCGCGGTCGAAATTGCCGTCGAGCCCCTGGAATGCCTGGATCTGGGTGATCTGGCGCGCAACCTCTTCGTCGCCGACCGAAAGGCCCATCTCGAGCGCCTCGTTGGCCAGCGCCGCGCGCGCGATCAGGCCTTGCAAGACGGCCTCGTCCAGCCGGTTTGCGCGCAGGTCGCTCAAGGTGACCGGGGTCTGGGTCTGGGCAATCTGCGCGCGGATTTCTTGCTGCAGGGCAAGGCCATAATCCTCGGCCGTTATCTCGATCTCGCCGACCGAGCCCACACGGCTACCGCCGCCGGAAAAGGATCCGATCCCGAAGCCGGCCAATGCAATGAACAAGAGCCCCAGAATGATCCAGACAAAGATGTTCGAGGCCTTCTTGGCAGCCGATTTCGCCATCGCGCATGCGTCCTTCGTGTCGTGGCCCGCTTCAAGCGGGGCGTCTTAACAGTTACTGCCCGGTGACTTACGCGCTCGGGCCGTGCGCGGCAAGGGCCGGCGCAGGACGCTCAGGGGGTGAGCGCCGCCAGACGGTCCACCACTTCGGACAGACCGGCGGCATCGGCGTTTGCAAAGGCGATGCGCAAGGTTGCTTCGGCCTGGCCGGTCCCGCCCTGAGCGCGGGTAGGGCCGAACATCGTGCCCGGCAGCACCAGCAGCGCCGCGTCCTCGACCAGCCCCTTGGCGACCCGGTCCGATGGCCGGTCATAAGGATGGCGCACATAGGCGAAATAGGCCCCGCATCCCAGAAGCTGCCAGTCGGGAAGCCGCTGGAACCCGGCGACGACGGCATCGCGCCGCGCCAGGATTTCCAGCCTTTCCCCGGCCAGCCAACCGGCCAGGTTCCGCATCCCCCAAAGCGCCCCGATCTGGCCCACCTGGGGCGGGCATATGGCAACCGTATCGAGAAACTTCTCGACCTCGGCCAGGCGCGCCTCGGACGCCATCGCGGCCCCAACCCGATGCCCGGTCAGACGATAGGCCTTGGAAAAGGAATAGAGGTGGATCAGCGTGTCATCCCAGTCGGGATCGGTGAACAGATCGTGCGGCGCGCCGGTCCGGGAATGAAAGTCGCGGTAGGTTTCATCGACGATCAAGGCAATGCCGCGCGCACGGGCCAGGTCGCAAAAGGCCCTCAGCAACGGCGCAGGATACTCCACGCCGGCCGGGTTGTTGGGGCTGATCAGCACGATCGCCCGGGTCCGCGCGGTGATCAGGGCTGCCGCGCGGTCGGGATCGGGCAAAAGATCGTCCCCCGTGGGCAAGGTCACGGTCCTCACCCCTTCCATGTCCAGCCACATCTTGTGATTGAAATAGAACGGCAAGGGCACGATCACCTCGTCACCGGCACCCGCCAACGTCGACATGACGGCGGTGAACGCCTGGTTGCAGCCGGCCGTGACCGCCACCTGCGAGGGCCCGATGACGCCGCCATAGGCCTGCGACCACTGCGCGGCCAGTTCGGCCCGAAGCTCCGGCATTCCCAAAACCGGACCATAGAGATGGCTGGCCGGGTTTTCCATCAGCGCATCGGCCATCGCCCGCGCAAGGTCGGCCGGCGGAGGGTCTACCGGCGCCGCCTGGCTGAGGTTGATCAGCGGGCGGCCGCTGTCGAAAACCTTGCCCTCGATCCAGCGCCGCGCCTCCATGACGGGCGGCGCGAAGGTCTTGCGATACGTCGGATTGATCGGCTGCATCTTGATCCCCCGCTGCGGGCCCATGCGCGACCCCGTGCATCTTTATTCCGAAAATATGGCCGCCGGAGGCATCCTCGGGCGACCACAAACACCCCGCCCGGCCGCGGCACTCTTCCGCCGGCATGCGCCAAATCCCTTGCAAGGGATTTGCAAGACCCTTGCAAGGGTCTTGCCGCGTTCAGAACGGGATTTCGTCATCCATGTCGCCGCCG
>CAYWTM010000180.1:0-4466 GCA_964460185.1 uncultured Roseicyclus sp.
CATGGGCCGTGACCTGAAGCTGTCGAAAGACCGTATTCAGGGCTACCGGAATTTCGGCACCAAGCTGTGGAACGCCGCCCGCTTTGCCGAGATGAACGACTGCAAGCCGGTTCCCGGTTTCGACCCGGGCACAGTCACGCAGACGGTCAACAAGTGGATCGTGGGCGAAACCGCGCGCGCGCGCATCGCCCATGACGAGGCGCTGGACGGCTACCGTTTCAACGACGCCGCAAACGGGCTTTACGCGTTTGTCTGGGGCAAGGTCTGCGACTGGTACCTGGAATTCGCCAAGCCGCTGTTTGCCAGCGGGGATGAGGCCGTCATCGCGGAAACTCGCGCCACCATGGCCTGGGTCATCGACCAGTGCCTGGTCCTGTTGCACCCCACGATGCCCTTCATCACCGAGGAGCTGTGGGGCGAGATCGCGGCCCGCGACACGTTGCTGGTTCATGCCGAATGGCCCGCCTATGGCGAGGACCTGATCGATGCCGAGGCGGATCGAGAAATGACCTGGGTCATCGGCCTGATCGAGGAAATCCGGTCGTTGCGCGCGCAGATGCATGTGCCCGCCGGCCTGAAATGCGCGTTGATCCAGACGGAACTGGACGACAAGGGGCAGGCGGCCTTTGCCCGCAACGCAACGATGATCGAACGTCTTGCGCGGTTGTCCGATGTCACCCGCGCCGAGACATTGCCCAAGGGTGCTGTCACCGTGGCCGTCGAGGGCGGTGTCTTTGGCCTGCCCATCGCCGACCTGATCGACGTGGCCGAGGAAAAGGCGCGTCTCGAAAAGACGCTGGAGAAACTGGCCAAGGAACTGGGCGGTTTGCGCGGGCGTCTGAACAACCCGAAATTCGCCGAAAGCGCGCCCGAAGAGGTGGTGCAGGAAACCCGCGACAACCTTGCCGCGCGCGAAGAGGAAGAGGGTAAGCTGAAGGCCGCGCTGGACCGGTTGAGCGCGCTGGGCTAGCGGCCTTTTGCGCGCTTTGCCCCGGATCGGGCGGGCCTTGGGATCGTACGGCGAAGCCATGCGGGCAGGGATGTGATAGGCTTTGGTCCTGTCATATCCTGCCCAAGTGTATCCGTCCGTGAAGGAGGCTCCAATGCGCCAGTTGATCCTTGCCGTTTTCGCCGCCGCCGCCCTTGGCCAGCCGGCCCTTGCCACCGCCGATGGCCCTGACGCCTGGCGGGTGGTCAATGTTGCCCCGAATGATGTGCTGAACGTGCGCGTCGGACCCGGCACGGAATATTTCGTGATCGCCGTGCTGCCGCACGACGCACGCGGAATCCAGGTGGGCACCTGCGTGCCGACGGTCACCCGAGACCAGTTTTTCGCGCTCAGCGAGCAGGCGCGCGCTCAGTTGAACGACCACCCGGCATGGTGTGTCGTGACGTGGAACGATCAGCAGCTCGGCTGGGTCAGCCGCACCTACCTGAGCGAAGATTCCCAATGACCGGAAGGCACCCGGCGCAGATCAGGCGCGGTGGGCCCCGTCGGCCAGGCCCTTGACGAAATCCGCCACCTCATCCACCGATTTGCCCGCCGCGATCTCGGACACGATGGCCGAACCCACGACGCAGCCATCGGCCACGGCGGCGATCTGTTCGGCCGCATCCGGGGTGCGGATGCCGAACCCGACGATCACCGGCAGATCGGTCGCCGCCTTGATCCGCGCGACCTCTGGCGCCACGTCGCCCGCCTCGGCCGCCGCGGCGCCCGTGATGCCGGTGATCGAGACGTAATAGACAAAGCCCGAGGTGTTCTGCAGGACCTTGGGAAGGCGCGCGTCGTCGGTGGTGGGTGTGGCCAGGCGGATGAAATTCAGCCCGGCCTTTTGCGCCGGAATGCACAATTCGTCGTCTTCCTCGGGCGGCAGATCGACGATGATCAGCCCGTCGATACCCGCCTCTTTCGCCTGCACCAGGAAGGTGTCGACGCCACGGGAATAGATCGGGTTGTAATACCCCATCATGACGATGGGCGTGGTGTCGTCCTCGACCCTGAGCGCGCGCGCGATGGCCAGGGTCTTGTCCAGCGTCATGCCGGCCTCAAGCGCGCGCTGACCGGCCAGCTGAATGGTGGGACCATCTGCCATCGGATCGGTGAAGGGCAGGCCAAGCTCGATGATGTCGACGCCTGCCTTGGGCAGCGCCTTGACCACCGCAAGCGAAGTCTCGTAATCCGGATCGCCTGCCATGACATACGCAACGAAGGCTTTTTTACCCTCGGCCTTGAGCCGTGCGAAAGTGTCGTCGATCCGTGTCATGAGCCACCCCTGATAGAAATCCTCGGGCGGGTTTGGGCCATGTGGCGCGGGAAATCAATGGGGCGCACCGCATCCGGTGGCGGCGCGGCGATCGTGCGGCACATGCCGGCGGGGTCGCGTGGGGCGCGGGATGGGAAACCGCCCCTGCGCTTCCCCTTGGCATTTTGTCTCGATGCCCCCCACATAGGGGTATGAACTATGTGCTTGCCCTTTTCTTGCCGCCCCTTTCGATCTTGCTGACGGGGCGGCCGTTCCTGGCCCTGCTGATCTTGCTCATCTGGGTCCCGGCGGTCTTCTTTTCCGGCGGGCTGACCCATCCCATGTTCGTCCTGCTGGCCTGGGTCCTGATCCATGACCGCCGCGCGGATCGTCGGGCGCGTCGTTTCCCCGACGATCAAGCCCCGCCTTGACGGCCCGTCCTTGCGCGACCTAGATGCCCGCCGAATGGATCGGGTCGCAAGCGGCCCTGCGTTGATGCCGCCCATCCGGGCGGACGCGCACTGAAGGAGACGCATCATGGGCTTCAAGATGGGGATCGTCGGGCTGCCGAATGTCGGCAAATCGACGCTGTTCAATGCACTGACCCGGACCGCCGCGGCACAGGCCGCGAATTTTCCCTTTTGCACGATCGAGCCCAATGTCGGCGAAGTGGCCGTGCCGGATGTGCGGCTGGACAAGCTTGCCGGCATTGCCGCATCCAAGCAGGTGATCCCGGCGCGCATGACCTTTGTCGATATCGCCGGGCTGGTGAAAGGCGCCTCCAAGGGGGAGGGGTTGGGCAACCAGTTCCTCGCCAATATCCGCGAAACCGACGCCATCGCTCATGTGCTGCGGTGTTTCGAAGACGGTGACGTCACCCATGTCGAAGGCCGGGTCGACCCCATCGCCGACGCAGAGACCATCGAAACCGAACTGATGCTGGCCGATCTGGAATCGATCGAAAAGCGGCTTCAGAACATCACCCGCAAGGTGCGCGGCGGCGACAAGGAAGCGGTGCAGCAAGAACGCCTCCTGAAAGAGGCGCAGGCGATGCTGGAAAACGGCAAGCCCGCCCGCCTGGTCGAGGTGCCGGGCGAGGATGCGAAAGCGTGGAAGATGCTGCAACTGCTGACCACCAAGCCGATCCTGTACGTGTGCAATGTCGACGAAGCCTCGGCTGCGACCGGAAATGAATATTCCGCCAAGGTCATTGAAATGGCACAGGCCCAGGGTGCCGCGCATGTGGTCATCTCGGCCCAGATCGAGGAAGAGATCAGCCAGCTCGACGCCGATGAGGCCCAGATGTTCCTCGAGGAAATGGGCCTTGAAGAGGCCGGGCTCGACCGCCTGATCCGGGCCGGATACGCCCTGCTGAACCTCGAGACCTATTTCACTGTCGGCCCGAAGGAGGCGCGCGCCTGGACCATCCGCCATGGAACCCTGGCCCCGCAGGCCGCAGGCGTCATTCATGGCGATTTCGAAAAGGGCTTCATCCGGGCCGAGACCATCGCCTATGCCGATTTTGTCAGCCTCGGCGGGGAACAGCCGGCCAAGGACGCCGGCAAGATGCGGGTGGAGGGGAAAAGCTATGAGGTCAAGGACGGCGATGTCCTGCACTTCCTCTTCAACACCTGAAACGGCCTCTTCCGTGAGAGGCTTGGGCCGTGGCCGGCCGGATGCAGGTTCACGGCCTAGCGATACCAAAAGTCCCGGCTTTCCCCTTGCCCTGCGTGTTTCGTGCAACTAAACGGGTCGGCGGAGATGTGGCCGAGTGGTCGAAGGCGCTCCCCTGCTAAGGGAGTAGGCGGGAAACCGTCTCGAGGGTTCGAATCCCTTCGTCTCCGCCACCACACACAACGTGTTGTTATTGCGAGGTTTTTCCGGCGATGTCCGACGGCTTGTTGTCCAGAATGGACCACAGAAAGGCCGAGAAAGACGACATGCGCTACCTCGTTCAGCCTCGCGGCCCCGGCAAGAGCTGGGTGTTCCGCATGGTGACCCCCCTCGAACTCGTGGGCGTTCCGAACCCATGGGACGGGAAACCGTTCGGGAAAGAGATCAAGAAGGGCCTTGGGACACGGCACCTCCCAGAAGCCCGCAAGCGCCGCGACATCGCGCTGGGCGACATCCGCAGGCTTCAGGACGGCTTGAGCGATGGTGAGGCGTTCTCGCTCGCCTCCGCAGTGCAGTGGCGTGAGACGATCATGGCTGAACAGGCCG
>CAYWTM010000181.1:0-4433 GCA_964460185.1 uncultured Roseicyclus sp.
CAGTCCATCGGTGAACCCGGCACGCAGCTGACGATGCGGACCTTCCACATCGGCGGTGTTGCACAGGGCGGCCAGCAGTCGTTCCAGGAGGCGAATGTCGAAGGTACGGTGGCGTTCGCCAACCCGAACGTTCTGACCAACCCGTCTGGCGAAAGCGTCGTCATGGGCCGCAACATGCAGCTTCTGATCGTTGACGATCAGGGCACCGAGCGGGCCAGCTTCAAGCTGGGTTACGGCACCAAGGTCCATGTGGCCGAAGGCACCAAGGTCAGCCGCGGCGACCGCCTGTTCGAATGGGACCCCTACACCCTGCCGATCATTGCCGAAAAGGCCGGTACGGTGAAATACGTCGACCTGGTAAGCGGCATCGCCGTGCGCGAGGAAACCGACGATGCCACCGGTATGACCCAGAAGATCGTCGCCGACTGGCGCACTGCGCCGAAGGGCAACGAGTTGAAGCCGGAAATCATCGTGGTCGGTGAAGATGGGGAACCCGTTCGCAACGAGCAGGGCAACCCGGTCACCTACACGATGTCGGTGGACGCCATTCTATCGGTCGAAGACGGCCAGGCCGTCGAGGCCGGTGAGGTGGTTGCGCGAATTCCGCGTGAAGGCGCCAAGACCAAGGACATCACCGGCGGTTTGCCGCGTGTGGCCGAACTGTTCGAGGCACGCCGCCCGAAAGATCACGCAATCATCGCCGAGATCGATGGCTACGTGAAATTCGGCCGCGACTTCAAGAACAAGCGCCGGATCGGCATCGTGCCAGCGGATGAAAGCCTTGAGCCCGTGGAATACATGGTGCCCAAGGGCAAGCACATCCCGGTGGCCGAGGGCGATTTTGTCCAGAAGGGCGACTACATCATGGACGGCAACCCGGCGCCCCATGACATCCTGTCGATCATGGGTGTCGAGGCGCTGGCGGTCTACATGATCAACGAGGTGCAGGAGGTCTACCGTCTGCAAGGCGTGAAGATCAACGACAAGCACATCGAGGTGATCGTTCGCCAGATGCTCCAGAAGTGGGAGATCCTCGACAGCGGGGAGACGACGCTTCTCAAGGGCGAGCATGTGGACAAGGCCGAATTCGACGCCGCCAACGAAAAAGCGATCTCCAAGGGTGGTCGTCCGGCATCGGGTGAGCCGATCCTCTTGGGGATCACCAAGGCGTCGCTGCAGACACGGTCGTTCATCTCGGCTGCGTCGTTCCAGGAAACCACGCGCGTGCTGACCGAAGCCTCGGTCCAGGGCAAGCGTGACAAGCTGGTCGGCCTGAAGGAAAACGTGATCGTCGGCCGCCTGATCCCGGCGGGCACCGGTGGCGCCACGCAACAGGTCGAGCGTATCGCCAAAACGCGCGACCAGGTCGTGATCGACGCGCACCGTGCCGAGGCAGAGGCCGCCGCGGCGCTTGCCGCGCCGGTGATGGACGACATGCCCGAGGATGCAGCCGAATAAGCTGTGCCCGATACATCAAGACTGACAATCGCCCCGCCCGAAAAGGCGGGGCGTTTTTCATGGAGGCGGCAAGTGTCGCGCGTGTTGCGCAAGGGCTCGCAGATCTTGCTGCAAGCCACGTGCGTCTTCCCCTTTCCCAACAGCTCCGCTTTCGCCTAACCTTTGGCCGGACAGGGCAACAGACAACCGGTATGACCAAGCGGACAGACAATCAGATCATCGGCGTCTGCCGCTTCTCCTATCTTGGGGAAGGCGGGTTCATGACGCAAAAGGACGGGTTCGAGAAAGCCGCCGAGCGGCTGTATGCCATCGCGCGTATGCGCCGCCGGTTCGCGTTTTTCGAACAGATCTGCCTGCCCTCGCTGGCCGCGCAGACAGATGGTGATTTTCGCCTCGTCGCCCTGATCGGTGATACGATGCCCTTCCGCTGGCGCAAGCGGCTGAAAGGTCTGATGGAGGAATATTCCTTTCTCGAGGTCTGCACCCTCGAAGCAGCCGGCCCGCTGAATTCCACGCGCCGCGCGTTTCGGCGGGGCTGGGACGGGCAATCCACCTACATCACCGGGTTTCGGATCGATGATGATGATGCGGTCGCCGTTGACTACATCGAACGCACGCGGGCGATCTCGGACCAGCTTCTGACGCTTGGATGGGCGGATGAGGAAACGCCGGCCGCGATCTGTTTTCACCGGGGTGTCTACTGGGACATGGCTCGCCCCGAGGAAGACCAGTTCTGGGATTTTTCCGAAAAGGAGCCTTTGGGTCTGGCAAGCGCGATGATCACGACGCCCGACGGGCAGCAGAATATCTATCGCTGGAACCACCGGCGTCTGGCCAGCCAGGTGCGATGCTGGATTGACCCCAACGACTACATGTTCGTGCGCACGCTGCATGGCCAGAATGACAGTGATCGATCCATCCCTCCCGATGCCCTCGCCCTGCCGGCATGGCAGGCGAAAAAACTGTTCCGCGACCGGTTCGGGCTGTCGCCGCGGCGGCTTTTGCCGTTGATGCAGGGCTTGCAGGAAGACGAGGATTGATGTCCCGGTTAAGCCCCAATCTGCAGGGTGCGGTGTTCATGATCCTCAGCATGGCGGCCTTCACGCTGAACGACACCTTCGTCAAACTTGCTGCCGGTCATGTTCCGCTGTTCCAGATCGTTTTCCTGCGCGGCCTTTCCACGACCGCGATGCTGGTTGTCACCGTGTACCTGGCAGGGGGCTTGCGGTTTCAGATACCCAGGCGCGACCGGGGCAGGGTGGCCCTGCGCACGTTTTTCGAGGCGGCAACCGTTGTGGCTTTCCTGGTGGCGCTCACCAACATGCCGCTGGCCAATGCAAGCGCCATCCTGTCGGCGCTGCCCCTGTTCGTGACACTGGGCGCAGCGCTGTTTCTGGGTGAGAGGGTCGGTTGGCGGCGATTGTCCGCGATCGTCGTAGGGTTCATGGGCGTGATGTTGATCGTGCAGCCGGGGACGGACGGATTCAATATCTACGCCCTGTCAGCCCTGCTGGCCGCGCTGCTGGTCACGGGCCGCGATCTGGTGACCCGCACCCTCAGCCCCGAGGTGCCGTCGATGACCGTCGCGGTGATCACTGCGGCGGCGGTCTGCGTGATGGGCGGGATACTGTCCACCTTTGAAACCTGGGTGCAATTGACGCTGCGAGACGCCGCTTACATCTTTGCCTCGTCGATCTTCATCATTGGGGGATATGTGTTTTCGATCATGGTCATGCGCATCGGTGAAATCGACTTCACCTCTCCGTTTCGATACACGGCTTTGGTCTGGGCACTGGTCCTGGGCCTGATTGTCTTTGGTGAGTGGCCCAATACCCTTGCGCTGATCGGGGCTGCCATCGTTGTGGCGACGGGGCTGTTCACCTTCTGGCGTGAACGTGCCGTCAAGGGCG
The DNA here is from genome assembly GCA_964460185.1 of uncultured Roseicyclus sp. Lineage (GTDB taxonomy): Bacteria > Pseudomonadota > Alphaproteobacteria > Rhodobacterales > Rhodobacteraceae > JAVJPJ01. The sequence continues at coordinate 3,369 of CAYWTM010000181.1, forward strand.
AGATCAGGGATGTGGCGGATGGCGGGCGTATCTGACGTTCAGGTTCAGGGTTTGTGCCGGTTTTCCTTTCCCTGCACGGGCGGGTTCAAGAAATATCACCAGGACCTGAACGAAAGACGCGGCGCGCTTTATGATCCGGCCAGGCTGGACATGCGCGTGATGTGGTTCGAACGGGTGTTCCTGCCGTCCATTGCCGCGCAGACCGACCCGGATTTCACCATACATGTCCTGATGGGCGAAGATTTCCCGGAGCCGTGGCGCAGCCGGATGGAGACGCATTTCGCCGCGATTCCGCAGCTTGAACCGCATTGGCGCGCGCCCGGCGACCACAGGGCCATCTGTCGGGATGTCCTGTGGGCAGGGCGCGACATGTCCAGGGCCTCGCTGGCCGAATTCCGACTTGATGACGATGACGCGGTTGCGATCAACTATGTCCAGCAACTGAAACTGATGCACCGCAAGGTTGCCCGACTGGCGGGGGCCAATGGTCGCGTGGCGCTGGATCATGGCAAGGGGATGGTCATCCAGGCGCATGCTGACGGCCGTGTCGACCTGCATACGCTGATCACCCATTGCTGGTCGGCTGCCCTGGCCATCTACCTTCGTCCCGGCGATGAGGCCACCGTGATGGACTTTCCCCACCACAAGATCTGGCAACGGGTGCCGTTCGTGAACCTGAGCGACACGGTGATGTTCATTCGCGGTGATCACGCCACGAATGATGCGAAGACACCCTTTGCGGGTGCCGTGTCCCTGCCCATCGCGGAGCAAGAACAGGTTGCTATTCTTGCGCGCAGGTTCCATGTTGATTTCCAGGCGTTCCTGCACGATTGGGAGACGCTTTCGAAAGAGGCGTGAACCTGCGCCGTGGTGCTGTTGACAGGGGCTCCGACTCCCCCTATACCGCGCGCCACTTGGCTATGGTGCGGCAACGCTTCGCCTATGCCTGAACAACAGATTTGTAGTGGTCATGATCCGGGCCGTTTGATGTGCCCCGATCCTCTGGAACTTCCACCGCAGCGTCCTCCAGGTAGGGAAGGGATGCATGCGGTTTTGGCGTTTTCG
>CAYWTM010000182.1:0-4236 GCA_964460185.1 uncultured Roseicyclus sp.
AAGTCTTCGGGGATCTCTGTCGGCCACTTTGTTGAGGCTGTTCGACGGCTTATTGAGCTAAGGCTCCATGGAGCATACACACCTATAAACAAGTCTTTGCCCCCCTTGAACAACGCGACACTGACTAAGTACGAGCAGAGTACGGGCGACGAGGGTTATAGAATCCATATCCCCAGAGTTCTTGCTGCCATATACGGATTGAGAAATAAGCGCGGCTACGGTCACCTTTCTTTGGAAGTGGCGAACAAGGTTGACGTGTCTTTCATGCTGGATTCGGCACGATGGGTTATATCTGAGATACTGCGAATTGAGTCTGAGTATACGATTGAAGAAACTGATCAACTCGTCTCAAAAGTGACGGAGCGGCGACTTCCAATTATTTGGAACTCGGGCAGGATAAATAGGGTATTGAAAGTAGGGATTAGCTTGAAGGCACAAATCCTTATTCTCCTATACCAAGCACAAAAGGAAGAAAGCCTTAACAGCATAGCCGAGGCCACTGAGGGCAAAATCCCCTACGTCAGACGTACACTAAGAGACTTGCACGCAAAAAGGCTTGTTGAGTTTGATGAAAACGCAGGAAGCATACGTTTGTCCCCAACCGGCAATAAGGCGGCAGAAGACCTTCTGCTGAAACACTCACCCTAAACCACCACCTCCAACCGTTCCTGTTCCCCCACCCCGAAGACCCGCTTGTAGCGCAGGATCTCCGCCTCCGGCCCCATCGCCTTTTCCGGGTTGTCGGACAGCTTGACCGTGGGCTGGCCGTTCGCGGCCACTGCCTTGCAGACCAGCGAGAACGGGGCAAGGGCGTCGTTCTTGACCAAGCCCCGGAAATCATTGGTCAACAGCGTCCCCCAGCCAAAGCTTACCCGGACGCGGCCGGCGAACTGGGCGTGAAGCTCCTCGATCTTGTCGACGTCCAGGCCGTCGGAGAAGATCACCAGTTTCTCGCGCGGGTCCTCGCCGCGGCTCTGCCACCAGCGGATCGCGGTTTCGGCGCCCGTGGCGGGGTCGCCTGAATCGATGCGCATGCCTGTCCATTGGGTCAGCCAGTCGGGCGCCCGGTCGAGAAAGCCCGCGCTGCCATAGGTGTCGGGCAGGATGATGCGCAGGTTGCCGTCATGTTCCTCGTGCCAGTCGGCCAGCACGTCATAGGGGGCGGCGGCCAGGCCTGCATCGGTGTCGGCAAGGGCCGCGTAGACCATGGGCAGTTCGTGGGCGTTGGTGCCGATGGCCTCCAGGTCGCGGTTCTTGGCGATCAGGCAGTTGGAGGTGCCGGGAAAGGCGTCGCCCAGGCCTTCTTGCATGGCCTGAACGCACCAGTCCTGCCACAGGAAGGAATGGCGGCGTCTTGTGCCGAAATCGGCGATGCGCAGGCCCTTGATCGGTTTGAGGCGTTCGATCTTTTCCCACAGCTTGGTCATGGCGCGGGCGTAGAGGACCTGCAGCTCGAACCGGCCCATGTCGCCCAGCACCGCGCGGGAGCGAAGCTCCATCAACACGGCCAGCGCGGGGATTTCCCACAGCATGACCTCGGGCCAGGCGCCTTCGAAGGTCAGCTCGTACTGGTCGCCCACGCGTTCGAGGTGGTAGGGCGGCAGTTGCAGTTTCTCGAACCACTCCATGAAGTCGGGGCTGAACATCTGGCGTTTGCCGTAGAAGGTGTTGCCGCGCATCCAGGTGCTTTCGCCCCGGCGCAGGCGCAGGGTGCGGATGTGGTCGAGTTGCTCGCGCAGCTCGCCCTCGTCGATCAGGTTGGCCAGCGGGATCCGCGTGGTGCGGTTGATCAGGGAAAAGGTGACCTGGGTGTCGGGTTTGTTGCGGAACACCGACTGGCACATCAGCAGTTTGTAGAAATCGGTATCGATGAGGGAGCGGACGATCGGGTCGATCTTCCATTTGTGGTTGTAGACCCGGGTGGCGATGTCGACCATTGGCTGTCTCCCTTTGCGGGCCTGTTAGATCAAAGGCAATGTGCGGTGTGCAAGGGGATGTTACGGGCGATGGCGCTTGGTGATGTTGTTTTCCACGATGGCGCGGATGGTGGCGGCCAGGCCGCGTTCACCACCCCATTTGAGGTAGGCGTAACCGGCGCTGGCCCCGATGGACGCGCCGATGCAGTCGACGATCAGGTCGCCCATGGTATCGATCAGACCGGATTTCTGCATGTTCAGCCCAAAGATCTGATCCATGGCGAATTCGAAGATCTCCCACAGGGCGCCGATGGCGATGGCGAAGGTAAAGGCCAGCGCCGCGCCGATGATCGGCGATGCGCTGAGCCGGTTGCCACCGACCATGATCAGGACGATGACCGTGCCGATCATGCCGAACCCCACGGCGGAGCCCGTGTGCAGCAGGACATCCCACCACCAGAAGCGTTCGTAGTAGTCGCCCACCTCGCCCAGGAACAGGGTGCCGGTGATGAAGAAGACCATGGCCGCGACGAAGCCGGAGGGAAGGGTCACGCCGGTCCAGCTCGGGCCGAAGACGGGGATCAGCGTGAGGCCGAATGTGACCAGCGCGATGAACAGAACGCTCCACGTGCCTTCGATCACGGCGGTGGCGGCCCCGATCAAAAGCAGCAGCCACATCAGGTAGGTGATCGGGTGTTGCCGTGTCATTTCGGCGGGAGTGTAGCGGTGGATGCGCGTCGTGCATAGTCGTGTATACACGGGTGGTCGCCAAGCGTGCCGTGGCGCGGTAAGGCTGTCGCCATGACCGAGCAGAGACAGAGATCCGTTTTCCTCGTCGGCGTTCCCGGCCTTGAAGGTGCGTTGGTGGCCGAGGCCCGCGCGCTGGGTTTTGCGGGCGTGACCCCTGTGCCCGGCGGGGTGGAGATCGCGGGCGGACTGGCCGAGGCGGCACAGGCCAATCTGCGGATGCGCTGCGCGGTGCGTGTCTTGTGGCGGGTGGCGGAATTTCGGGCGATGCATCTGGCACAGCTCGACAAGCGCAGCCGCAAGGTGGCGTGGCTGGACATGCTCGCCCCGGATGTGCCGGTGCGGGTGGAGGCAGTGTGCCGCAAATCCAAGATCTATCATCACAAGGGCGCCGCGCAGCGGGTGGCGCGGGCGATCTCGGACCTGGGCATTCCCGTGGGGCCGGAGGCCGAGGTGGTCGTGAAGGTTCGGATCGAGGACGATCTGTGCACCATATCGCTCGATACCACGGGCGAACCGTTGCACCGCCGGGGGCACAAGGCATTTGTCGGCAAGGCCCCCCTGCGGGAAACGATGGCGGCCGCTTTCCTGCACGAGATGGGGTTCGACGGGTCGCAGATGCTGGTCGATCCGATGTGCGGGTCAGGCACCTTCGTTCTGGAAGCGGCCGAAATCGCGGCCGGGCTGGTGCCGGGGCGAACGCGCGGATTTGCCTTCGAGAAATTGGTGGGGGGCGTGCGCCCAATAGTCTCTGGCGACGGTGGAGGCACCCCCGCCCGTCGGTTTTTCGGATATGATCGGGATGACGGGGCGATCCGGGGCGCGCGTGGCAACGCGGACCGGGCGGGCGTGGCCGACTGGTGCACGTTCGAAAGGCAAGCGGTCAGCGATCTGACCCCGCCCGAAGGGCCGCCGGGGCTGGTGATGTGCAACCCGCCCTATGGCGGCCGCATCGGGGACCGCAAATTGCTGTTTGGCCTCTATGGGGCACTTGGCGGCGTGTTGGCCGAACGGTTTGCCGGTTGGTCGGTCGGCATCGTGACCAGCGATGGCGGGCTGGCCAAGGCCACGGGACTGACATTGGAGCCGTTCGGCCCCGTCGATCATTCCGGGACGAAAGTGAACATGTGGCGGGCGATTGTCTAAGGGCAGGTCACTTGCCGCATGACCTCAACCCAGTGTCACGCCCGCCGCCTGCATCCCCTTGCGCGCCGCGTCGAGCGACCCGTCAAAATCAATGGCCCGCGCCAGATCTGTACGGACCTCGACCGAGAAGCCCAGTTTCGCGGCATCCACGGCAGAGTAGTTGACGCAGAAATCCGTTGCCAGGCCGACCATGGTCAGCTGCGTGATACCGCGCGTTCGCAGATACCCTTCCAGGCCCGTTGGCGTCGTGTGGTCATTCTCGAAGAACGCGGAATAGCTGTCGATCGCGGGATTGTACCCCTTGCGGATGATCAGGTCGGCGCGATCTGTGATCAGGTCGGGGTGGAACCGGGCCCCGTCGGATCCCTGAATGCAGTGATCGGAAGAGCGTCGTGTAGGGAAAGAGTGTGTCAGTACGTGTAGATCT
>CAYWTM010000183.1:0-4112 GCA_964460185.1 uncultured Roseicyclus sp.
CACCGAACAGGTCGGTTTCGCATTCTTCCTTGAAGTTGGTCTCGATGATGCCCGAACGCCCACCGCCAATGGCCGAGCAATAGGACAGACCGATTTCCAGCGCGCGGCCCGAGGCGTCATTGTCGACCGCCACAAGGCACGGCACGCCGCCACCCTTGGTGTATTCGCCGCGCACGGTGTGGCCCGGGCCCTTGGGGGCCATCATGATGACGTCGACGCCGGCCTTGGGTTCGATCAGGCCGAAATGGATGTTCAGGCCGTGGGCAAAGGCGATCGCGGCGCCTTCGCGGATATTGCCATGGACGTATTTCTTGTAGGTTTCGGCCTGAAGTTCATCGGGCATGGTAAACATGATCAGATCGGCCCAGGCCGCCGCTTCGGCGATCCCCATGACTTTCAGGCCTTCGCCTTCGGCTTTCGCGGCCGAAGCGGAGCCTTCGCGCAGCGCCACCACCACGTTTTTCGCCCCGCTGTCGCGCAGGTTCAACGCATGGGCATGCCCCTGGGAGCCATAGCCCAGGATTGCCACCTTCATGTCCTTGATCAGGTTCACATCGCAATCGCGATCGTAGTAAACGCGCATGTCTCTCTCCTCGTCTGAGTCGTGTCTCTGCCGCGCACCATGCCGCCAATCGCAGCCAGATGCTGCATCATCTCTGGCAAATTCACGGGAATATGATAGAAAGTCATTCACAAGATATAAATTAACGTGAATAATCATGCTTGATGATCAGGATCGGCGTCTTCTGCGCCATCTTCAGGCCGACCCGGCCCAACCCATCGCCGATCTGGCGCGGGCGGCCCGTTTGCCCTTGGCCACCTGCTACAAGCGCCTTGAACGGCTGCAATCGGCGGGTGTTCTCAAGGGGCAAGGCATGACCATCCACTGGCCCGCGCTCGGCTATGAGGTCGAGGTCAGTCTGCGCATCACGCTGGACAAGACCAACCCGCGCGCCTTTGACGAATTCATCGTCGCCGCCCGCGAGGTGCCCGAGGTGATCGAGATCCAGACCTTCCTGGGCCGCGTGGATGTGCGCCTTGCCGTCATCGCCCGGTCGATGACCCATTACCAGGCGATCTACCGCGACCGCATCCTGACCTTGCCCCATATCGCCGATATCGAGGCGCTGATGCAGGTCGCCACCATCAAGAACCAGCAAACGCTGCCGCTATAGGGACGGGCGATGATCGATCTTGATGACACCGATCGCGCGATCTTGCGGCACCTGCAGCAAGACGCGACGCTGAAGGCTTCGGAACTGGGGCGGCGCGTGGGGCTGTCGCAGCCGGCCGCCTGGCGGCGCGTCAAGCGACTGGGCGAGGCGGGCATCCTCGGCCAGCGCCGCCTGACCCTGGACCTGGAGAAACTGGGCTTTGGCGTCACGGTGTTCCTGGGCGTCAAGCTTGCCACGAAAGGGCGGGTCAGCCTTGATGATTTCGAACGCGCGGTCGCGGCCATCCCGGAGGTTCAGACCGTTGAACATGTGCTGGGTCTTTATGATTACCGCCTGCGCGTCGTGGCCCGCGATCTGCCCGATTTCGAACGCGTGCTGCGGCGGCGGATCATGACATTGCCGGGCGTCGGCAATGTCGAGGCAAATGTGCTGCTGTCCGAGGAACGCCGCGCCGGCCCGCTTGGCTGAGGCGTGGCGCGCATCGGCGGCACGGGTTTCCTTTATGGCGACGGCGGGCCCGCGAATGCGCCGCTTTTGGCGATAATCGTTTGGACAGGGCGGCCGGTCTTCGCTAGGTCACGTCAAACGCAAAAGGAACCGCGCCCATGACCGCCTTGCTGGACACAGTCGACCCTGACGGATTGCTGGAATATTCCGTGGTCTTCACCGACCGTTCGCTCAACCACATGTCGATGTCGTTCCGGCAGGTGATGACCGATATCTCGGCCATGCTCAAAGAGGTCTACGGCGCCGATCACGTCGTTCTCGTGCCCGGTGGCGGCACCTTCGGGATGGAGGCCGTGGCCCGTCAGTTCGCGCAAGGCCAGGACGTTCTGGTGGTGCGCAATGGCTGGTTCTCGTTCCGCTGGTCGCAGATCCTGGATGCGGGTGGCTTTGCCGGCGAGGTCACCGTGATGAAGGCGCGCCCCTCGGGCAACGCGCCGTGGTCGCCCTACGCGCCCGCCCCGATCGAAGAGGTCACGGCCCGCATCCGCGAAACCCGCCCCGGCGTTGTCTTTGCGCCCCATGTGGAGACATCGGCCGGGATCATCTTGCCCGATGCCTATATCGCGGAGCTGGCCAAAGCCGCCCACGAGGTCGGCGCGCTGATGGTCCTGGATTGCATCGCCAGCGGGGCGGCTTGGGTCGACATGCGCGAAACCGGCGTCGATGTCCTGATCTCCGCCCCGCAAAAGGGCTGGTCCGCGCAGCCCTGCGCAGGTCTGGTGATGCTGTCCGACCTGGCCAGGGCCCGCATGGATGAAACCACGTCCAACAGTTTTTCCAGCGACCTCAAGGCCTGGTCCAACATCATGGCCGCCTATGAAAACGGCGGGCATGCCTATCACGCGACGATGCCCACCGATGCGTTGCGCATCTTTCGCGACACGATGCTGGAAACCCGCGACTACGGGTTTCAAAAGCTCAAGGATGCGCAATGGGCGCTGGGCAATGGCGTGCGCGCGATGCTGGCAGAAAAGGGCATCCGATCGGTCGCGGCCGAAGGCTATGGCGCGCCGGGCGTGGTTGTCAGCTACACCACCGATCCCGACATAAAATCAGGCGCAAAATTCGCGGCCCAGGGCATGCAGATCGCAGCCGGCGTGCCCCTTCAGGTCGATGAGCCTGCCGATTTCATGACCTTCAGGCTGGGCCTGTTCGGGCTCGACAAACTCTATGATGTCGATGCTGCGCTGACCCGCCTGAAAGACGTCCTCGACCGCGTCTTTCCCTGACATCCCCAAAGGATCCCGCGCGCCCGGGGACGCCTGGCGCGCTTGCCCCTTCTTCTTGTCAAAAATACGGGAAAAACTCAGCCGCGCGCCCCAAGCCCCGCCCGCATGAGGCTGCGGCGCACGGGGGCCACGGAATACAACGCATTCAGCGCCCGCATCCGCATGTCGCGCAAGCCTTGCGCCTCGGCCATGGACGCCCTGTTCAGCGCGTCGATGCCCGCCACGCGCGCCAGGACCTCGCCGTGACGGGCCCTGTGATAGCGCCGCAAAAGATCGCGCGCGCCGGGGTCGTCGCGATGTGCCTCGGCCAGGTCCAGCAACATCGCCAGATCCGCAAGGCTCATGTTCAGTCCCTGCGCGCCGATCGGCGGCAGGACATGGGCGGCCTCGGCGACAAGCGCGATGCGTTCGGCCTCCATCCGGTCGGCGGTCTGGGAAATGATCGGCCAGACCGTGCGCCGGCTGACCAGCGTCAGGGGCCCGAACAGATGCGCCGACCGGTCCGACATCTCGGCATTGAAGGCGTCCGCGTCCATCGCGCCCAGCCGGGCAACCTCGGGGCCGCGCTCCATCCAGACAACGGCGGATCGCGGGCGTCCGTCCAGATCGGGCAAGGGCACCAGCGTGAACGGCCCGCCCGACCGGTGGATCTCGGTCGACACATTCTCATGCGGGATCGGGTGGGTGACGGCAAAGGCCAGGGCCTTTTGCCCATATCGTGTCGTGCGCACGCCGATCCCGGCGGCCTCGCGTACCGGGCTGCCGCGACCGTCCGCGCCGATGATCAGGCGGGCTGCGATGCGGCTGCCATCCGACAAGGTGATGCGCGCTTCCGCCTCGCGGGTCAGCACATGGGCGGTGCCAACACCGGGGCGGAAATCGATATTGTCCAGCTCGGCCAGACGCGCCACCATTTCGCGCCTGAGCAGCCAGTTGGGCAGGTTCCAGCCGAACGGCAGATCCGAGATATCGGCCGCGTTGAAATCATGCGCCACGCGCGGTTCGGGATCGGGGCCGCCCGCATCGACGATGCGCATCACCTGCAGCGGCGTGGCAAAAGGCGCAAGCCTGTTCCACAAACCGGCGCGATCCAGAAAGGCCCGGGCCGGTTGCAAGAAGGCGGTGGTGCGCAGATCGGCGCCTTCGGTTCTTTCCTCGATGATGGGAGGGGCCGGATCGGCACAGATCACCGAGAACCCGG
>CAYWTM010000184.1:0-4027 GCA_964460185.1 uncultured Roseicyclus sp.
GTCGGCATGGCCGAGCAGCGTCTGGATGGCGCGCAGGTCGGCCCCGTTTTGCAACAGATGGGTCGCAAAGGCATGGCGCAGGGTATGGGGCGTGACGCGGGCAGGGTCGATGCCTGCCTGCACGCAGAGCGATTTGATCAGCGTGAAAAAGCGGACGCGGGTGAGGTGCCCGGTCTTGCCGCGCGAGGGAAACAGGAAGGCGGATGGCCGCGCGCCCCGGTCGATGCGGGCGGCGTCCTGGGCGGCATCCCGGCAGGCAAGCCAGGTTGTGATCGCGTCCCGCGCGGGGGGCGACAGCGGCACCATGCGTTCCTTGCCGCCCTTGCCGCGCACCAGCAGGAGCTGAGGATTGCCGCGCACGGCGGCGGCGGGCAGCGACACGAGCTCGGTCACGCGCAGGCCGGTCGCGTAGAGGATCTGCATCAGGCAGGTGTTGCGCAGCCGGTCGGCGTCACTGCGGCCATGGGTTTCGGCCGCCGCAAGCAATGCGTCGACCTCGTCCATGGTGAGTGTCTTGGGCAGGCTGCGCCGGCGGCCCGGTCCCTTGATCTGCAGGGCGGGATTGTCGGGGCGCAGGCCTTCGTCGCAGGCGAAGCGGTAGAGCTGTTTCAGGGCCGACAGACGACGGGCGCGGGTGGCCGGCGCCAGGCCCTGGGTGTCGAGATCACCCAGGTAGGCCTCGAGGTCATCGCGGTTTGCGCGGGCCAGGGTGCGGCCCTGATCCGCCAGCCAGTCGGCCGCCTGTTTCAGGTCGCGTCCATAGGCCAGTTGCGTGTTTTCGGCCGCCCCCGTTTCCGCGGCCTGCGCGTCGAGAAACCCCGATATCAGGCGCGCGTCGTTCATCCGCGGATCAACAGCAGTTGCAGGGCGGCGCGGCGGGCGACGTCCTCCAGGCCGACCTGCCGGAACAAGACCAGCGCGTCGGTCACATCGCCCGGGTCACGGGAGGGATCGGACAGAACCCTCGCGGCGCGCAAGAGCCCTTCTCCCAGGCGATCGTTCTGCACGAACCACGCGTAGCGGTGGACCGGAGGTTCGGCTGCAAAGGCGGCGGCGATGGCGCTTGCCGTCAGGTCGGAGGCCCGTGGCGGGGTGGCGGGCAGGCCGCGGGCGATGTCGAAGGCAAAGCGTTCCTCGTCGGTCTGCGCCACGGCGTTTTGCGCCACCTGTTCGTAAAACGAGCTCAGCAGGCCGATCCGGCGCGCCAGAAGTCCCGCCTCGCCGGTCAGCGGGGTGCGCAACAGCCGTTCGGCAAAGATCTCGGCAAAGGCGATTTCGAGACCGGCCGTTTCCATCGCGGCCCATGCCGGCGGAAGGCGGCGGGTGACCTCGGTGGCGTCGTTTGCCAGGATCGCGGCATCGACGGCCTGCAGGGCGGCAACCCGATCCCAGACGCCGCCCGAGGCAGACGGCACGCGGTCGGTATAGATATCGAGCCACTGGTTGGGCTCGATCGCGCCCGAACGGGTCAGGCGTTCGGCCGCATCCAGTTGCGCGCGCCACCCGGCGATGTCCGACAGGTCGGCATGGGCAAAGGCCAGCGGCAGGCCCGTCGTGTCAGGTCGTTCGCCCAGCGCCACGCGCATCTGGAAGGTCAGGGGGGTGATGGCGGGATCGGGGGGCAGGGGCGGTTCGCCCTCGAAGAGTTCCGGGTCGAGGAAGCGGGCGATCAGGTCGGCGTCGTCCTCGGAAATCCGGCCCAGGGCCGCGCCGGTATCGAGCGTGAGGGCCGCCGCCGCCCAATCGCCCGATCGCGCAAGGCAAAAGATTCGCGCCGTCAGGGTGGGCGCGATGTCGGGGCTGGCGGACATGGCCGCGCAGGCGCGCGCGGCGTGATCGGTCAGCAATGACACATCGAACCAGCGCCGGAACACGTCGGCATTGGTGGGGCCGCCGCGTTCGACCAATGCCTGGGCCGGGTCAAGCGCGCCGCGCAGCAAAAGCATGTCGAGCCGCGCAAGGAACAGCGTTCCGGCATTCGGGTCGGCATCCGCGGGCGGGTTCAGTTCCGCCAGGGCCAGTGTTTCGGTGAAACCCTGGATGGCGGGCAGCCCCTGGACCGGTTGCGCGCGCAAGAGGCGGGCCAGCGTTTCTGTTTCCGATGCCCCCCAAAGATCGTCCGGAAGCCCGGTGATGGTGCCGGGCAACAACCCCACAACGTCAAGCGCCACGGTGCCCAGCGGCATGACCGTCACCGCGGGGGGGGTGGCGGATACGGCGATGTTGGAATGCGGCCGGGTGACCGTATCGGACAGCCAGTCCGGTGCGACCAGGTCGGGCAGGTCGCTCAACGGCGGCGGCGCCGGATCCTGCGCGACCACAGCACCGGCACTGGCGATGATGCTTGTCAGGACCAGGCCTGCCTTAATCCACATTCAGGTCCACCGGCATTGTTACCTGGTTCTGTTCCGGCACCAGATAGCCTGAATAGCTGTATCCGATCAGCCCGATGATCCCCAGGATCACCAGCAGTATCAGAAAACGAATGATGCGCCCCATGGGTCTGTTGCCCCCTTGCCTCGATACTGGTCCGACCCCTGGCCGCGTGGCCAATCCGCCGGATCGGCGTTTGCCGCCGTTGATGGTTTCCTTATAAGCCATGATGCGCGAAAATGCGCCAGTCAGGGGACGGAATTTTAGGGGCCATGGGCGAAACAGCGCCAAATATTCGTGAACGCCTTGTGCGCACTGTCGTCCTGGTGGGCATGATGGGCGCCGGAAAGACCGCCGTGGGGCGGGCTATTGCCGCGCGCCTGGGGGTCGACATGCGCGATTCCGATGCGGAAATCGTGGCCTCGGCCCAGTTGAGCATCGCCGAGATATTCGATCGTTACGGCGAGCCGTTCTTTCGCGAGAAGGAAAGTGCCGTGATTGCCCGGCTGCTGGACGGGCCTGTCTGTGTGCTGTCCACCGGTGGCGGCGCCTGGTTGTCGGACCGGAATCGGGCGGTGTTGAGCGCAAAGGCCGCCATAGTGTGGCTGGATGCCGACCTGGATCTGCTGTGGTCGAGGGTCCGGCACAAGACGACGCGGCCCCTGCTGCGCACCGAAAGTCCGAAGGCGACGTTGACGGAGCTGTACCAAGCGCGCCTGCCGTCCTACGCGCTGGCGCCACTGAAGGTGCATGTCGACCCGGCGTGGTCGATCGAGGACACGGCCGACCAGGTCATGCTTGAATTGATGCGCGCGGGCGCGGTGGAAAGGGATTCGGATGGCTGACATGGCTATGGTTCATGTGCCCTTGGGAGATCGGGCCTATGACGTCAGGATCGGGCCCGGTCTTGTCGGGCGCGCGGGGGCCGAGATGGCCGGGTACCTGGCGCGGCCCCGCGTCTGGATCGTGACCGAACAAACCGTGGCCGATCTTCATCTGGCCGCCGTCCAGGACGGGCTGCAGGCGGGCGGCATCACGTCGAAGGCGCTGATCCTGCCGCCGGGGGAGGGCACGAAAAGCTGGCCCTTCGTCATCCAGGTGGTCGAATGGCTGCTGGATCAGCGGGTGGAGCGCCGGGACATGGTGATCGCCCTGGGCGGTGGCGTCATCGGCGATCTGGTGGGGTTTGCGGCGGCGATCTTGCGGCGTGGCGTGCGGTTCGTGCAGATGCCGACCTCGTTGTTGGCACAGGTCGATTCTTCGGTCGGGGGCAAGACCGGGATCAACACGCGCCATGGCAAGAACCTGGTGGGGTCCTTTCACCAACCGTCGCTGGTCCTGGCGGATATCGACGTGCTTGGCACCCTGACACCGCGGGATTTCCTGGCGGGCTACGGCGAAGTGGCGAAATACGGGCTTTTGGGGGACGCGGATTTCTTTTCCTGGCTCGAAGACAATGGTCCCGCGCTGGCGGCAGGAGACGCAACCCTCCGGCTGGAGGCTGTGCGCCGGTCGGTGCAGATGAAGGCCGATATCGTGGGCCGGGACGAGACCGAACAGGGGGAACGGGCGCTGTTGAACCTGGGACACACCTTTTGTCACGCGCTGGAGGCGGCGACGGGCTATTCCGACCGGCTGCTGCATGGCGAAGGGG
>CAYWTM010000185.1:0-4013 GCA_964460185.1 uncultured Roseicyclus sp.
CGCGAATTTCGAGATTTCCGACGAGGTGATGGAACAGCTTTCGGCCTGAACCGGACGATGTTGCCAGGGTTTTCACACCCCGCCCCGTCCCGGGCGGGGTGTTTTTCGTTGCGTCGCCGTGATGTCGGTATGCAACGGCATACAATTTTGTCGCACACAGCGCCTTAGGCCTTGATCGCAAGGGCAGGGGATGGCATCTGCCAAGGTGATATGACGTTCCCCACATGACCGGATGAAGGGAGGCCCCCATGCCTATCACCGTCGGACACGACAGCGCGAAAACCCGCAAGACCCTCAAGGTCGGCGACAAGTCCTACGCCTATTATTCCATCGCGGCCGCCGAAGCCGCGGGGCTGGGCGATTTCTCGAAACTGCCCGCAGCGTTGAAGGTGGTTCTGGAAAACATGCTGCGCTTTGAAGACGGCAAGACCGTCAGCGTCGATGACATCAAGGCATTTTCCACCTGGGCCGCGCAGGGTGGCCAGAACCCGCGCGAGATCGCCTATCGCCCGGCACGCGTCTTGATGCAGGATTTCACCGGCGTTCCCGCCGTGGTCGACCTGGCCGCGATGCGCGACGGGATCAAGGCGCTGGGCGGTGACCCGCAGAAAATCAATCCGCTCAACCCGGTGGATCTGGTGATCGACCATTCGGTGATGATTGACGAGTTCGGCAACCCGCGCGCGTTCCAGATGAACGTGGACCGCGAATACGAGCGCAACATGGAACGCTATACCTTCCTGAAATGGGGTCAGAACGCGTTCAACAACTTCCGCGTCGTGCCGCCGGGCACCGGCATCTGCCACCAGGTCAACCTGGAATACCTGTCGAAAACCGTCTGGTCCGACACCGATCAATCCGGTGACATGGTCGCCTATCCCGACACGCTGGTGGGCACCGACAGCCACACCACCATGGTCAACGGCGCGGCCGTTCTGGGCTGGGGCGTGGGCGGCATCGAGGCCGAGGCCGCGATGCTGGGTCAGCCGATCTCGATGCTGATCCCCGAGGTCGTGGGCTTTGAACTGACCGGCCGCATGATGGAAGGCACCACCGGCACCGACCTGGTGCTGAAGGTTGTCGAGATGCTGCGCGAGCGCGGTGTCGTGGGCAAGTTCGTGGAATTCTACGGCGAAGGTCTGGATCACCTGCCGCTGGCCGACCGCGCGACGATCGCCAACATGGCGCCCGAATACGGCGCGACCTGCGGCTTCTTCCCCATCGACGGCGAAACCCTGCGCTACCTGCGCAACACCGGCCGCGAGGAAGACACCCTGGCGCTGGTCGAGGCCTATGCCAAGGAAAACGGGTTCTGGCGCGGTGCGGATTACGCGCCCGTTTACACCGACACCCTGCATCTGGACATGGGCACCATCGTTCCCGCGATCTCGGGTCCGAAACGCCCGCAGGATTACGTCAAGCTCACCGATGCCAAGGCCGCCTTCGCCAGGGAAATGGCCGAGACCTTCAAACGCCCCATGGGCAAGGACGTGGCGGTCGCCGGCGAAGACTACACGATGAATTCGGGCAAGGTGGTGATCGCGTCGATCACGTCGTGCACCAACACGTCGAACCCCTACGTGATGATCGGCGCGGGCCTGGTGGCGCGCAAGGCCGCCGCACTGGGCCTGGATCGCAAGCCCTGGGTCAAGACCTCGCTGGCGCCCGGATCGCAGGTCGTGTCCGCTTACCTGGAGGCCGCGGGCCTGCAAGAAGACCTCGACAAGATCGGCTTCAACCTCGTGGGCTACGGCTGCACCACCTGCATCGGCAACTCCGGACCGCTGCAAAAGGAAATCTCCGAGGCCATCGCGGAGGGCGACCTGGTGGCAACCAGCGTTCTGTCGGGCAACCGCAACTTCGAAGGCCGAATTTCGCCCGACGTTCGCGCCAACTATCTGGCCTCGCCGCCGCTCGTGGTGGCCTATGCGCTGGCGGGCACGATGGACATCAACCTTGCCACCGACCCGATCGCACAGACCCCCGATGGCAAGGATGTCTACCTCAAGGACATCTGGCCCACCTCCAAGGAAGTGGCGGACATGGTCGAAGCGACCGTGACCCGCCAGGCCTTCCAGGAGAAATACGCCGACGTCTTCAAGGGCGACGAGAAATGGCAGGGCGTCAGCGTCCCGCAGCAAGAAACCTATGACTGGCCTGCAACCTCGACCTATGTGCAGAATCCTCCCTATTTCCAGGGCATGTCGGCCGAGCCCGGCACCATCTCGAATATCGAGGGCGCACGCGTTCTGGCGCTTCTGGGCGACATGATCACGACCGACCACATCAGCCCGGCCGGATCGTTCAAGGATACCACGCCCGCCGGCAAGTACCTGGTCGAACGGCAGGTTCCGCAGCGGGAATTCAACTCCTACGGGGCGCGGCGCGGCAACCACCAGATCATGATGCGCGGCACATTCGCCAATATCCGCATCAAGAACGAGATGCTGGACGGGGTCGAGGGCGGCTACACGCTCGGGCCGGACGGGCAGCAGTCCTCGATCTTTGATGCCGCCATGGCCTATCAGGCCGAAGGCACGCCGCTGGTCATCTTCGGGGGTGAGCAATACGGCGCAGGGTCCAGCCGCGACTGGGCGGCCAAGGGCACGGCGCTTTTGGGCGTGAAGGCCGTGATTGCCGAAAGCTTCGAGCGGATCCACCGGTCGAACCTTGTCGGCATGGGGGTGATCCCGTTCGAATTCACCGGCGGCGATACCCGCAAATCGCTGGGCCTCAAGGGCGACGAGACGGTCTCGATTGCCGGGCTCGACGATGTGACCCCGCTGGCCGAGGTGCCCTGCACGATCACCTACGGCGACGGCACGGTGAAAGAGATCACGCTGAAATGCCGGATCGATACGGGTATCGAGATCGAATACATCGAACATGGCGGCGTGCTGCACTACGTGCTGCGCGATCTGGCAAAGGCGCCTCTGGCCGCAGAATAACGCGGCCGCGCAACACGCATGAAAAGCCCCGGTCATCGCGACCGGGGCTTTTTTCGTCGGCGGGGTCGGGGCGGGCCACGGGGGCCGCGTGCTCAATCCTGATCGGGCGTTTCGGAAAATCTCACATCCATCAGGCGCGCCTGGCCAGTCGCCAGTTGAAAGAGCTGTCTTGGAAACTGGTTTATCTCGGACATCCCGCGCAGCATCTTCTGGCGCAGTTTGCCCATGCGGGTGAGGTTCATGGCCTTGCCCAACGGCGAAATGTCTGAGCTGTAGGTATAGGCCTGCTGCGTCGCCACGGCCGGGACGATGATGGCCGGGTTCAGCGCGACGCGGATGGGCGATACCGTGTCGTTGAACAGGAAATGGTCGATGGGAACGCGGTAGCGGCCGCGATGGGCCAGCGCCAGCCGCGCGCCGTCACGCGTCAGGATATAGGCCCCCCCGCCCAGGTGGCGCGACCGCATCGGGTGCAGCGCGCGGCCCGACGGCGTGCGGCCGATCTCGGGCGCCAGCAAGACCCGCGAGATGCCGTCGTTGAATTTCTCGAGCTTGACGGCGTTGCATTCCGGCGGAATCCACGCCGTATCCGACAGAAGATCGGTGATGTCGGCGGCAAGGAAGATGTCATCCTCGAGGAACAGGGCGTGCGTTGCGTCGCTGTCCAGAAACGCCGACCAGGCCCGGGTGTGGCTGACCGTGCAGGCCCGGTCGCCCAGGCCCAGCTGTCCCAGCGGTCCATGCGCGCGCACGACCTGCGCGATCTCGGCCTCGGTCGCCGACCGGGCATCGCAGGCGGATTGGCGGATGAACGCAACGCCCCGTTCGGCCAGGTGCGCGCCGATCCGCTCCAGCCTGTCGGGGCGTCGATCCAGATTGATCACATATGCGGGGATGGCCTGGGTCATCGTGGGATCGGATGTCTCACGACCTTGAACCCCGTGCAAGGGGCGCCTATCAGGAGGTGTGCTGCAATTTATTGGCAGACAGCCATTTTGGTTTTGGAATTTTGCCCGATGTGGCCATCGTATGTAATCAATCTGGCCGACAACACGCGTCGGATGG
>CAYWTM010000186.1:0-3968 GCA_964460185.1 uncultured Roseicyclus sp.
CCGCGCCGGTGCGCTGCGCCAGTTGTGGCCAGGCATATTGCGGTGTCGGCAACATCCGGCTCGACACCAGCCGATGGGCCGTCTCGAGGTCTTGGCGTGTGAATTCCATGTGGTCCTCCGTCGGCCCCTGCCCCCACCCTATCCGACGACTCCGCGCTTGCAACCATGCTGATCCACGCCATATGGCTGCCCGTGCAACACACGGGGGCGGACATCATGAACATTGTGATCACGGGCGCAAATCGCGGCATTGGCCTGGGGCTGGCGCAGACCTACCGCGATCAGGGCCACAGCGTCACCGCCACGTCGCGCAGCGGTGAAACGGGGGCTGTTCTCGACGTGTCCGATCCGGCGTCACATGCCGCGCTGGCCACCACGATGCAAGGACGATCCCTGGACCTTCTGATTTGCAACGCGGGCGTGTTTCTCGACCGTGGTCAGGCGCTGGACACCGGCTTTGCCCCCGATCTCTGGGCGCAAACCTTCGCCGCCAACGTGACGGGCGTGTTTCTCACGATACAAAGCCTTCTGCCCGCCCTCAGGCGGAGCGCCACCCCAAAGATCGCCATCATCGCCAGCCAGATGGGATCGTCCACGCGCAACACCGGCGGCAGCTATATCTACCGCGCGTCGAAATCGGCGGCGCTGAACCTTGGCCGCAATCTCGCCCATGACCTCGCACCCGAAGGCATCGCCGTGGGCATTTACCATCCCGGCTGGGTGCAGACCGACATGGGCGGATCCTCGGCCGCGATCACGGTGCACGAGGCCGTGAGCGGCCTTGTCGACCGCTTTGCCGCCCTGTCGACTGCGACCACCGGCTGTTTCGAGACATGGGACGGACGCCCGCACGCCTACTGACCGGCGCCACGGATCGGCGGCAATCCCGACCGCGCGTGCCACCACACCCTTGCCCCCTGCCGGGAACCGTCGTAAAGCCCGCACCGATCAAGGCGCGGGGACGATCATGCCCATACTGGTAATGAAATTCGGCGGCACCTCTGTCGCATCGCTTGACCGTATCCGCCGCGCGGCAAAACGCGTCGGCGTGGAAGTGGCCAATGGCTACGACGTGATCGTCATCGTGTCGGCCATGTCGGGGGAAACCAACAAGCTGGTCGGTTTCGTCGAAGAGACCTCGCAATTCTACGACGCGCGCGAATACGATGCCGTGGTCAGCGCGGGCGAGAACGTGACCGCCGGACTGATGGCGCTGACGCTTCAGGAAATGGATGTGCCCGCGCGCAGCTGGCAGGGCTGGCAGGTGCCTCTTCGGACGACATCGGCCCATGCCAGCGCGCGGATCGAGGAAATCCCGACCGACAACATCGGGGCCAAGTTCGCCGAAGGCATGAAGGTGGCCGTGGTCGCCGGCTTTCAGGGGATCAGTCCGGAGGGTCGGATCACAACGCTGGGTCGGGGTGGATCGGATACAACCGCCGTCGCCTTTGCCGCGGCGTTCGGTGCCGATCGCTGCGACATCTACACGGATGTGGATGGTGTCTACACGACCGATCCCCGCATCACGTCCAAGGCCCGCAAGCTCGATCGCATCGCGTTCGAGGAAATGCTGGAACTGGCCAGCCTCGGCGCCAAGGTCCTGCAAACGCGGTCGGTCGAACTGGCCATGCGCTTTAATGTGAAACTGCGCGTTCTGTCGAGTTTTGAAGAAATGTCGGATGACGCGGGCACCCTTGTCTGCGCTGAGGAGGATATCGTGGAAAGCAATGTTGTGGCCGGTGTGGCCTATTCCCGCGACGAGGCAAAGATGACCCTGCAAGGCGTCGAAGACCGCCCCGGCATCGCCGCCGCGATCTTCGGCCCGCTGGCCGAGGCGGGCGTCAATGTCGACATGATCGTTCAGAACATTTCGGATGGCGGGACGACGGACATGACGTTCTCCTGCCCCACGAGCGACGTCGCACGCGCCGCAAAGGCGATGAACGATGCAAAAGCGGCAGGGGACATCCACTTCGCCGGCCTGGTAGCCGACACCGATGTCTGCAAGGTGTCGATCGTGGGCATAGGCATGCGATCCCATGCCGGCGTCGCGGCCAAGATGTTCCAGACGCTGCGGGACGAGGGCATCAACATCAAGGTCATCACCACGTCCGAGATCAAGGTGTCTGTGCTGGTCGATCGCAAATACATGGAGCTGGCCGTGCAGGCGCTCCATGATGCATTCGGGCTTGATAAGGCTGCCTGACGCCAGTCGGCCGGCCATCATCAGCTGATCTTTCTTGGGCTCCACCAGCCGCAGTTCGGCAGGGACATGACGCCTGCCGGTCAGACCTGCGGGATGCCAGACCTCCGGCCCATGCGTTCAGGTCAGACCGGGTTTGCGCTGATATGCCTTCACCGCATGGGGGTGCTGCACTAGTTTACCGGTCAAGGGAGGAAACAACGGCACAAGACATGCGAGTTTCCCATGACAACACAGATTTTTACCGCTTCCGCAGTTCCGTTTGCCCGCGCTTTTGGCTGGGCCGGCGAAACGCTTGTCACCTTGTCGCGCGCGGTTGCGGCATGCTCCGGCGCTCAAAAGCGGGTTGACGAAGTGCAGATGCTGCTAGCCCTGAGCGATGAAGAGCTTTCCCGCCGCGGCATCGCACGCGATGACATCGTCCGGCACGTTTTCCGCGACCTGTTCTGATCCTCACCGCGCAAGACCCCTGCCTCACAGGTGGCATGGGCCTTGTGCGTGATGTGCTTGCGGAACATGGCCGTGCCAGTCGGCCCATGGCCGTTGCGCAGCCCCCCCTGACCGCGCTATGCCTGTCCCTCGAACGGGGCACGTGCACAGCACCCGTCAGGCGAGGGACATGGCGCAAGGCACCGAAACCGAAAGCCGCAAGCTGCTGAGCCGCTTGCAGGCCGTCATGGCGGATGCCACGGCGGGGCAGGAACGGCTTGACCGGATCACCCACCTGATCGCGGATTCCATGGGGACCGAGGTCTGTTCCATCTACCTTTTGCGCGATGCGGAGACGCTGGAACTCTGCGCAACCCAGGGACTGGCGCCCGAAGCGGTCCATGTCACCCGGATGCGCGTGGGCGAAGGCCTTGTCGGCCGGGTCGCCCGCCACGCCAGCCCCGTCAACACGGCCAATGCGCCTGCCGAACGCGGGTTCCGTTACATGCCGGAAACCGGCGAAGAACGGTTTTCGAGTTTTCTTGGCGTTCCCATCCAACGCCTGGGCGAAGGCCTTGGCGTTCTGGTGGTCCAGTCCAAGGATGCCCGCATCTATTCCGACGACGAAGTCTATGCCCTGGAAGTCGTCGCCATGGTGCTGGCCGAGATGGCCGAGTTGGGTGTCTTCGTGGGCGAAGGTGCCGCACTCAAGCGACGTCACACCAGCCAGGAGATGATCCGCGGCGTCTGTGCCCAGGAAGGCGCGGCCATGGGCCATGTCTGGCTGCATGAACCGCGCGTTCTGGTGACCAACCTGGTGTCCGAGGACCCCGACGCGGAGCTCGTTCGACTGCATGAAGCCGTGGACAGGCTGCGCGTCGATGTCGACAAGATGCTGACCAGCGCGCCGGTCGAAAACAACGAACAGCGCGAAGTGATGGAAGCCTATCGCATGTTCGCCCGATCCCGCGGCTGGATGCGCCGGATGGAAGAGGACATCGCCCGCGGCCTGTCGGCCGAGGCAGCGGTGGAAAAGGAACAATCCACCGCGCGCGCGCGAATGGACACCGTTCCCGACGCCTATCTGCGCGAACGGCTGCACGATCTGGATGACCTGTCGAACCGGCTGCTGCGGCTGTTGACCGGGCAAGGCAAGGATACCGGCTCGGACCTGCCGCCGGACCCCGTGCTGGTGGCCCGCAATATCGGCCCTGCCGAACTGCTCGACTATGGCCGCAGCCTGCGCGCCGTCGTGCTGGAGGAGGGATCAGTGCGCAGCCATGCCGCCGTCGTGGCGCGCGCGCTGGCCATTCCGCTTCTGGTCAATGTCAAGTCC
>CAYWTM010000187.1:0-3896 GCA_964460185.1 uncultured Roseicyclus sp.
TCGTTGTCGATCGCCTGCTTGCCGGCCAGAACCAGGCCCGGCTGTTCTTCGTCGACCACGGCCTTGAGTATCTTGGCCACCGCCAGCGGCTCGATATCCTGATGCACATCATCGGAGGCCACCACCAGGATCGCCCGGTCCGCCCCCATGGCCAGCCCCGTGCGCAGGGTTTCCTGCGCCTGTTTCACGCCGATCGATACCACGACGACTTCTTCGGCTTGCCCGGCTTCTTTCAGGCGGATCGCCTGTTCCACGGCAATCTCGTCAAACGGGTTCATCGACATCTTCACATTGGCGAGATCGACACCCGATCCGTCCGCCTTCACGCGGACCTTCACGTTATAATCGATCACGCGCTTCACAGGCACCAGGACCTTCATTCGCACGTCTCCTCTCATCGGCGCGAGCTTGCGCCACGTATCATGTCTCTGGAGGAGTGTTAGTCCGTTCGCGCGCTCGGAAACAGGTCAAAATCGACGCGGTTTGGCCTCGGGACGCCGCGTCAGACCTGTGTGGCGGCTCCCGCAAGCTCCACAAGGATCGCGCCATAGCACGCCAGGCTGGCCACAAGCACAAAGCAATGCCAGATCGTATTGTGAAAAGGCAGCCGGTGCCACAACAGGAATCCGACCCCGAACGTGTACAAAAGACCGCCCGCTGACAGCAGCCAGAATCCGGCATCGCTCAGGCTGGAGACCAGCGGTCCGCCCAGAACGGCCCCCGCCCATCCCAGGCCAAGATACAGCGCAATCGCAATCACGCGGTAGCGCCGCCCACTCCACAGAACGATCGACGCACCGGCCACGGCAACCGCCCAGATAAGCGCCAGGAATCCCACCTGGCTGGCACCCAGCGCGATAAAGGCCGTATAGGTGCCCGCGATCTTCATGTAGATGGCCGATTGATCGACCCGGCGCAGACGGTCGGCCCAGTCCGGAACGGTGATCATGTTGTAACACGCCGAACAGATCCACATCGCCAACAGCGCCATCGCATAGACCGCCATGCCGGCCACCAGCCCGGGATCACCGATCCACACCGCGGCCAGCGCAATCAGGACAGGCCCCCCGACCAACGCCGCCCCGATCCCCGACGCATGCACGACCGCATCCGAAATATATTCGGCCCGGCTGTAGACGCGTGCTTCGAAATGTTCTGCCATGTCGGAAAAGGTAGCCCATTCGCGCGCGCGACACACCCTTTCTCTGTTTTCCAAATATCCCCGCCGGAGGCTCCGACGCGCCCCACATGCGCCAGATCCGAGGTCATGACAGCCGTCGCGCCTGGGCGCCAATCGCCCGAAGGGCACAGGGAAATGCCACGCAAGTGGCTCGATTCATTTGAAAATCACAACGCCTTGCGCGCGCGCAACGCGGCCGAGATCGTGCCGTCATCGAGGTAATCCAGCTCTCCGCCGATCGGCACGCCCTGCGCCAATGACGTCACGGCAATTCCCGCCCCTTCAAGTTCTCCGGCGATGTAATGGGCCGTGGTCTGACCGTCCACGGTGGCATTGAGCGCCAGGATAACCTCGGTCACCTGTTCGCCCGCGATCCGGTCCATCAGCTTCGGGATCCGCAAATCCTCGGGTCCGACATCATCCAGCGCCGACAGCGTGCCGCCCAGGACATGATAGCGCCCGGAAAAGGCGCCCCCGCGTTCCATCGCCCACAGATCGGCCACATCCTCGACCACGCAGATCTGCCCGGATGCCCGACGGTCATCGGCGCAGATCGGGCAAAGGTCGTCCGTTCCGATATTGCCGCAGTTCAGACATTCCCGCGCGGTGTCGGCCACCCGTGACAGGCTGTCGGCCAAAGGCCGCATCAATGCCCCGCGCTTCTTGATCAGATGCAGCACCGCGCGCCGGGCCGACCGGGGGCCAAGCCCCGGCAGGCGAGCCATCATCTCGATCAGCGCCTCGATATCCCTGGGAGCGTCGGTCACGGCAAGTCCTAGAACGGCATCTTCATGCCGGGGGGCAGGCCCATGCCTTCGGTCAGCTTGCCCATTTCCTCCTGGCTTTTTTCCTGCGCCTTGGATTGCGCGTCCTTGATGGCGGCAAGGATCAGATCCTCGACGACTTCCTTGTCGTCCTGGTTGAAGATAGACGGGTCGATATCCAGCCCGATCAATTCACCCTTGGCCGTGGCGGTGGCCTTGACCAGGCCAGCGCCCGATGCGCCTTCGACGGTCATCGTCTCAAGCGCCTCCTGCATCTCGGCCATCTTGGTCTGCATGTCCTGCGCCTGTTTCATGATCTTGGCCATGTCGCCAAGACCGCCCAAACCTTTCAGCATCCTGTCATCTCCCTGGTCGGATTGGCCCGACTGTGGCGTCGCGGGCCGGGTTGCGGCAAGCGTCCGCGCCCTGACGGGCAGGCCGGACACGAATCTTACGGTACTATTCGTCTTCGAACGGGTCCCAATCCTCGGGCAGGTCGTCTGCATCCGGCACTTCGGGCAGCGCGTCGGCCTCGGCCTCGCGCGCCAGGTCCTCATGGGTGCGGATGGCGGCGATCCGGGCCGCGGGAAAGGCCGCCTTGACCGCCTGCATCAACGGATGCTGTTCGACCTCGGCCTCAAGCGCGTGGCGTTCGGCCTCGTCCTGCTCGGCAATGGTCGGGCCACCGCCATTTGCGACCGAAATGATCCAGTTTGCCCCGGTGGCAAGGTTCAGTGCCCGTTTCAACCGGCTGGCCAGATCGGTCGGCGCGCGGTCGGTCGGTTCGAACTCGATCCGGCCGGGCGCATAGCTGACCAGCCGAAAGGCCGTCTTGATCTCGACCAGCAGCTTGATGTCGCGGGCCTCTTCGATCAGGGCCACGACGCTTTGGAATGTCGGGTAACGCGACAGATCGGGGCCCGGTTCGGTCGACAGCGCCACCTGCGCGCGGGCACCGCCGCCGCCGCCGCCACCACCCGAGGACACAGGCGCGCGGGCCTGCGGCGCACGGTCCGGGGCCGATGCGCCGGGTCCGGGCATCCCGCCGCCGCCACCGCCACCGGCAGGACCGGGCGGGGTCGCGGACTGCAACTTGCGCACCAGGTCGCCGGGCGTGGGCATTTCGGCCACGTGGGTCAGACGGATCACCGCCATTTCGGCGGCCATCATCGCGTTGGGCGACAGGCTGACCTCTTCCAGCGCCTTGAGCAGCATCTGCCACATGCGCGTCAGCACCCGCATGTGGAGCGCTTCGGCGAGGCTGCGGCCGCGCGCGCGTTCCTCGGGCGCGATTGTGGGATCATCCGCCGCCTCGGTGGTGATCTTGATGACCGACAGCCAATGGGTGATTTCGGCCAGGTCGCGCAGCACCGCGACCGGGTCGGCCCCGTCGGCATATTGCCCGCCCAGTTCGTTCAGCGCGCCGGGCGCGTCACCCTTCATGATCGCCTCGAACAGGTCCATGACGCGGCCGCGATCGGCCAGGCCCAGCATCGCGCGCACCTGATCGGCCGAGGTTTCCCCCGCACCATGGGCGATGGCCTGATCCAGAAGGCTCATCGCGTCGCGCACCGATCCTTCGGCCGCGCGGGTGATCAGGGCCAGCGCGTCTTCGGCAATCGCGGCCCCTTCCTTTTCGGCGATGCCCTTGAGATGGGCGATCATCACTTCGGGTTCGATGCGGCGCAGGTCGAACCGCTGGCAGCGCGACAGGACCGTGACCGGAACCTTGCGGATCTCGGTGGTGGCGAAGATGAATTTGACGTGGGCCGGCGGTTCCTCCAGCGTCTTGAGCAGCGCGTTGAAGGCGCTGGTCGACAGCATGTGAACCTCGTCGATGATGAAGATCTTGTAGCGTGCGGTCGCGGCCCTGTAGCTGACCGTCTCGATGATCGCATCGCGGATGTTCTGCACGCCGGTGTTCGAGGCCGCGTCCATCTCCATCACGTCGA
>CAYWTM010000188.1:0-3789 GCA_964460185.1 uncultured Roseicyclus sp.
GGTCGAGCACGTTGCCGATGGATTTCGACATCTTGCGCCCCTTCTCGTCGCGGACGAGAGCGTGGACATAAACATCGCGGAACGGCACCTCGCCCACCACGGCAAGCTGCATCATCATCATCCGGGCGACCCAGAAAAAGATGATGTCAAAGCCCGAGACGAGGGTCGAGGTGGGAAAGTATTTCTGCAGTTCCGGCGTTTGCTCGGGCCAGCCAAGCGTGCCGATGGGCCAGAGGCCGGAGGAGAACCAGGTGTCGAGCACGTCAGGGTCGCGCCACACGGGATAAACCAGGTCCGTCGGATCCTGACTGATCGTGTAGGCCGCCAGGCTTTCCGCGAGCGTATGGGCCGCAACATTGCGATCTTCGACCTCCACCACCCGCGCATGGTTGAGAGGTGTGGGCAATCCGGCCAAGACATCCGCAAACAAGGTCGACACCGCGGCAAAATCAGCGGCCGAATGATGGCGTTCATCCCCTTTCAAAAGGGTCTGCGCATCAAGGATGCGATTCACTTCAACCTCATCCAGCGCACCATCGCCCTCATCATCGCGGAACCCATGCGATCCAAGATCGAAACCATACCAAACCGGGATCTGGTGCCCCCACCACAACTGGCGCGAGATCGTCCAGGGCTCGATATTCTCCAGCCAGTGGAAATACACCTTGCGGTGCTGTTCCGGCATGATCGTCGTGCGTCCGTCGCGCACGGCGTCCAGCGCGGGGCCGACGATTTTCGCCGTGTCCACGAACCACTGGTCGGTCAGCATCGGCTCGATCACGACCTTGGACCGGTCGCCGTAGGGCTGCGTGATGGTCTTGGCCTCGACCAGCGGGACCTGCGTGACGGGTGGTTCTTCCTCGTCCTTCTTCAGCTTGGGCTTGGGGCCAAGGCGCGGGTCGTCGGACGTGGTCATGACCGCGAGGCCTTCTGCCGTGATCTCGGCCACGACCTTTTCGCGCGCCTCGAACCGGTCAAGACCGCGCAGGTGATCGGGGACAAGGTTCAGCGCGTCGGCCTCGGCCTCGGACAGTTCGCGCTCACCATTGGCCACGGCCTGCGCAATCGCGGCAGCCTCGGCATAGGGCGCACCGTCATCACGCAGATGCGCCTTGGTGTCCATCAGGCGGTAGCACGGGATATTGCCGCGCTTGGCGACGCCATAGTCGTTGAAATCATGCGCGCCGGTGATCTTGACCGCGCCCGATCCGAAATCCTTGTCGGGGTAGTCATCGGTGATGATCGGGATCAGGCGGCGGTGTTCCCTGGGCCCCACCGGGATCTCGCACAACATGCCCACGATCGGCGCATAGCGTTCGTCGGTCGGATGCACGGCAACGGCACCATCGCCCAGCATGGTCTCGGGCCGCGTCGTGGCGATCGAGATGTAATCGCGCGTCTCGCGCAGCGTCACGGTGCCGTCTTCGTCCTTCTCGACATACTCATACGTGGCCCCACCCGCGAGCGGGTACTTGAAGTGCCACATGTGCCCGGCGGTGTCGATATTCTCGACCTCGAGATCGGAGATCGCCGTTTCGAAATGCGGGTCCCAGTTCACCAATCGCTTGCCGCGATAGATGTAGCCCTTGTCATACATGTCCACGAAGACCTTGATCACGGCCTCGTGGAAATTGGGCCCGTCATCGGGGTGCGGGTCGCCCGGTGCGCCACGCATGGTGAACGCCTCGCGCGACCAGTCGCAGGACGCGCCAAGGCGCTTGAGCTGCTGGCGGATGGTGCCGCCAGAATGCTCTTTCCAGTCCCAGACCTTCTCGAGGAATGCCTCGCGTCCCAGTTCGCGGCGCGACGGCTGCCCGGTGCGCGCCAGTTCGCGTTCCACCACCATCTGCGTGGCGATGCCCGCGTGATCGGTGCCGGGCTGCCACAGCGTGTCAAAGCCGCGCATCCGGTGCCAGCGTGTCAGCACGTCTTGCAACGTGTTGTTGAAGGCATGACCCACATGCAGAACGCCGGTGACGTTGGGCGGCGGGATCATGATCGAAAAGGGCTCGGCCCCCGGCTTGGCATTGGCGCCCGCCTTGAAAGCGCCGGTGGCCTCCCACCGGGCGGAGATGCGGCCCTCGGCCTCGGCGGCGTTAAAGCTTTTTTCCATGTCTGGCCTCGTTGTCTTGTTGCGTGCGGAGGTAACGCAGCAAAGCGGGAAGGTGAAGGGCATATGGCCGGTCCGGTCATCCGATGATGGGACGATGCAAGCATTCGGCAAGCGGGTTGGGGCGCGCCCCTGTCCGTCCGGGATGCGTACCGGCAAGGATGCGGGGGCTCAGAGGTGATCGAGAAGCGTCCTTGCGGCCCCGGCCAGCATGTCGTTCTCAAGCGTCGCCAGATCAAGCCGGGCAAGGATCGGGCTGTCATCCCGGCTGCGCAACCGCGCATAGGCGGGATCGTAATGGGCCTCCACCAACCCTTGGGCGAGGGCTTCGGTCCGGCCTTGCTGCAGCAGGTCCAGCCACTGGTTGACGCGGTCATGTCCAGCCAGTGCGCGCAAACCGTTGAGCCGTTCGGTCAACGCGGCGGCATCGGCGGCCAGGGTGGCATATTCACGGGCCAGGTACCGCGCGCGCGCGGCCAACGGGGCCTCGACGACGATGCGCGGGCTGTCCTTCATCGCGGCCCAAAGGGAGGGCGGAAGCCTGATGTTGCCGATCCGGGCGGATTCCGCCTCGACCAGGACGGGGCGATCCGGGTCGAACCCCGCCATCGCCGCGACGAGGCCGCTTTCAAAGCCTCTCTGCGCGGGCTGGGTCCCGTCCACATCGCCGAGAATGGATCCGCGATGGCGCGCCAGCCCTTCGAGATCCAGAACCTGCCCGCCCAGCCTTCCGACGTGGTTGAGGATCTCGGTCTTGGCGGTGCCGGTAAAGCCGTCCAGGCGCAGAACGCGGAACGGCAGCGCCGCATGGTAGAGCCTTTCCACGACATGCCGGCGCCAGCTTTGATACCCGCCCTCCAGCACCTCGACCCGCCAGCCGATCTGGCTCAGGATCGAGGCAAAGGATCCCGACCGCTGCCCGCCGCGCCAGCAATAGACCAGCGGCCGCCAGCGACCGTCCTTGTCCATCATGTGGGCTTCGATCGCGGCGGCGGCGTTGCGGGCCACCAGCGCGGCACCGATCTTGCGGGCCTTGAAGGGGCTGTCCTGCACATAGATGGTGCCGACGCGGGCGCGTTCCTCGTCGCTCAGCACCGGCATGCTGATCGCGCCGGGCAGGTGATCTTCGGCATATTCCGCAGGGCTGCGGACATCGATGATGGTATCGAAGCCTTCGGCCATCAGGGCGGGCAGGTCTGTCAGGGGGAAGCTCATGAAGAGGTGAGGTAGAGGAGTTTGCAGGCAGGGTCAAAGCCGTTGGATCTGCCGGCTGTGCCCAGGTTTGAGCACATGGTTCAAGTATCTGCCTAAAAACGTGAAATGCGTTTCTGTTAAGGGTTTTTCAGGGATTGCGGGCCGCCCGGCGGGCCGGCCGATCCGGGCATGATGACCACGCCGGGGGCGTGATCCCCGACGCATTCGTTGGGGGAACGGGCGAACGGAACCCTATCGCGACCCCGTGTCCGAAGACGGGCCGGGCCTGTCTGCGGGACGCGCCTGACGGGGGAGCCAGGAGCGTTCGGAAACAGGCCAGGGCCCACCGGGCGATGCATGATGGCGCGACGCGGCTGCAAGGACCGGTTCGGGCCGTCCCGCGACGGTCGCATCGAGCGCCGCATTCGACCCTACGGGCGGGAGGTGGTCATTCGCTGCGGTTGGCACCGGGGTCGGCTGTGCGG
>CAYWTM010000189.1:0-3660 GCA_964460185.1 uncultured Roseicyclus sp.
CTGTCTCGATGTCGCCGATGGCCGCGTGGTCAAGGGCGTCAACTTCGTCGACCTGGTCGACGCGGGCGATCCCGTGGAACAGGCCAAGGCCTATGACGCGGCGGGCGCGGACGAGCTGTGTTTTCTCGACATCCACGCCACCCATGAAAACCGCGGCACCATGTATGATCTGGCCACCCGCACGGCGGAACAGTGTTTCATGCCCCTCACGATCGGCGGCGGGGTCCGGACAGTCGAGGATGTCCGCAACCTGCTGTTGGCGGGCGCCGACAAGGTCAGCTTCAACTCTGCCGCCGTGGCGGACCCCGACGTGGTGGCGCGCGCCGCCGACAAGTTCGGCAGCCAGTGCATCGTGGTGGCCATCGACGCCAAGACCGTCGCCCCCGGCAAATGGGAGATCTTCACCCATGGCGGGCGCAAAGCAACCGGCATCGACGCCGTCGAATTCGCGCGCACGGTCGTGGCCAGGGGTGCGGGTGAAATCCTGCTCACCTCGATGGACCGCGACGGCACCAAGGCGGGCTTCAACCTGCCGCTGACCCGTGCGGTGTCCGATGCCGTGACCGTGCCGGTCATCGCCTCGGGCGGCGTCGGCACGCTCGATCACCTGGTGGAAGGCGTGACCGAAGGCGGCGCGAGCGCCGTCCTGGCGGCCTCCATCTTCCATTTCGGCACCTTCACCATCGGCCAGGCCAAGGCCCACATGGCCGCCGCCGGCATCCCCGTGAGGCTGACATGAGCACACTCGACCGGCTGGAAGCCGTCATTCAGGCCCGCAAGGGCGCCGATCCCGACAGCAGCTGGACCGCGGCGTTGCTGGCCCAAGGCCCCGAAAAATGCGCCGAGAAATTCGGGGAAGAAGCCGTCGAGGCGATCATCGAGGCCGTCAAGGGCGACCGTGCCCGGCTGACGTCGGAGGCGGCTGATGTCCTGTATCACCTGCTGGTCATGCTGGCGGCCCGCGATGTGACGCTGGACCAGGTTCTGGCTGAACTGGACCGCCGCCAGGGCCGTTCCGGGATTGACGAAAAGGCCAGCCGCTAAGGCTATTCCAATCCTTTGCAAAGGATTGGCCAATGCCTTGCAAGGCATTGGGCCGGGCCTACAGCTTCGACGAAATGATCCCGGTGGCAAAGCCGCCCATGCGCAACTCGCCGAACAGGCGCTGGTATTCGATCTTGGGACAGCGGTCCTGGATCACGGTCAGGCCGGCCGCTTCGGCCCTTGCCGCAGCCTCAGGGTGGGTCACGCCGATCTGCATCCAGATCACCTTGGGCAGCGGATCCATCGCCAATGCCTCGTCCACAACCCCGGGCACCGCTTCGGACCGACGAAAGATGTCCACCACGTCCACGGGTTGCGTGACATCCGCAAGGCGGGCATGAACCTCCGCCCCCCAAAGACGGGTGCCGGCATGCACGGGGTTCACGGGGATCACGCGGTACCCCTTCAACCCCAGATAGCGCCCCACGTAATGGCTGGGTCGGACCGGGTTCGGCGACACGCCCACACAGGCGAAGACCTTGGATTGTTTCAGGATCCGGCGCAGCAGATCGTCACTTGGGTGTTCTGTCATATCGCGGTGATAGCACAGATAAAAAGCGCCCGCAGCTTTAGAAAAAGCGCGGGCGCAAGTCGCGGAACGAGGGACAGTAATGGACCCGCGATGTTCCGAACCGCGGCGTCATACCTGTCAGATAGGAACCAAAGCGCCCAAGAAAAGAGGCTGCGACGAAATCGTGATCAGCCAAGGATGCCGGGCCAGTTTGCCTCGCCCGCGGCGATGACATCGGGCAATTCGGCCAGCCAAAGTTCCCGCGCGCGCAGGTTGGCGTTCAGAAACAGGCGATCTTCCACCACCGACCATGCCTCGGGGATGGTGGGCGCCAGATACCCACGCGACGCGGCAAAGGCGCAATAGCCGCCAAAGGCCGGCGCATAGCGTTCGGGATCGGTCGCAAAGGTATCGCGATTGGCCGCGCTGGCAAAGGTCCAGGTGGCCCCGTTCCATTCAAGGCTGTGGCTGGCATCGCCCGCAACCGGGCCGTTCAGATCCAGATAGGCGACGGGATCGGTGCCGCCGATGGCCAGGCCGGAGCGTTGGAACACGTTCGGCTCAGCCGCCAGGGCGCGTGTCGGAAGGCCAAGGGCCAAGGCAGAGGGGACAAGAGCGACAAGGCCAAGGGTGGCGCGGCGGGTCAACATGGGGGCAAATCCTTAGGTTTGGCACGAGAACGGCGGTCGTTCCCCAACATGGCCAAGCGACGCCTGCGTGCATACCCCCCGCCACGCAGGCGTGATCGCGGGTGATCACCGCGTCATGTTGCGCACCTAGTCGAAGATATCCTCGATGAAATCGAAGGCCTCTTCCGCCACTTTCTTCCAGATGGATTTGCGCGACTTCTTCTTGCGGCGGCGCGGGTCGTCGCGCCCGCCCTGCCAGTCACGCCCGCCGCCATCCCGTGGCAGCGGCCCGCCATGGGGGGCGGGTTTGCGCGGGCTGCGTTTCACCTCGGCACCGGGGCTGGGCGGTTTGAGCCATTTCATTTCGTGCAAAGGGGCGCCGCACGCCCCGCATGCCAATTCGTGCCCGTTGCGCGCCGACAGGCGCAAAGTCTGCCTGCGGCCACAATACGAACAGGTGGCGATCTTGGTGGTCTCGGGCATCGGCGTCTCTCAGCTTTGTCTTGTCACTGCATATAGGGACACTGCCGCCGCGTTGGAGACGTTGAGCGACCCAAATCCTCCTGCCGCGGGAATACGCACCAAATGGTCGCACAATTCACGGGTGCGCGCCCTCAGGCCCGGGCCTTCGGCCCCCAGCACCAGCGCCACCGGCCGGTCCGACAGCTCTGCCCCGATGGCACCGATTTCGGCATCTCCCTCGCCGTCCAGCCCCAGACAGACATATCCCATGTCTTTCAGCGTCTCCATCGCACGGCCCAGGTTGGGAATGCGCAGATAGGGCTGGCGTTCCAGCGCGCCGCTGGCGGTTTTCGCCAATGCGCCGGTTTCGGGGGCGGAATGGCGGGACGGGGCAATCACCGCGCGCGCTCCGAAGACTTCTGCCGATCGCAAGATCGCACCGACGTTGTGGGGATCGGTCACGCGGTCGAGAAGCACCAGACGCGGAGCGTGGGTGCCATCCCCCAGGGCCACGTCCTCCAGCCGGCCCCAGTCAAGCGCGCGCACTTCAAGGGCCACACCTTGATGGACAGAGCCGGGATCGAGAGGCACCGGAAACTTGCGCGGATCGGCGATTTCCGGTTCCAGCCCGCCCGAAGCGATCGCTTCGCCCAGACGGTCAGCGGCATTGCGGGTCACCACCAGCCGCAGCTTTTCACGCGCCGGGTTCAACAGCGCGTCGCGCACCGCGTGCAGCCCGAACAGCCACAGCGTCTGTGCCGCCTCGTCCTTGGCTGCACGTTCCTTGTCGATCACCCATGTCGGTTTCTTAGCCATGTCAGGCCCCCTGTTTGCACCCGTGATGCGCTGCGCGCCCTTGAAGTGCAAGTAGCAGGATTTGCAGCGCAGATCGGTCTTGACGCCTCCGGCCGGTCCCGATACCACCCCGCCAGCGTCGAGGCCGTGGCCGCGCCGCTAGGTTGGGCGACAGGCCGCAAGGTGTGGCAGGGGACTGTAACTCCCTCGCGGAGACGC
>CAYWTM010000190.1:0-3630 GCA_964460185.1 uncultured Roseicyclus sp.
CGACGTAGCGGCGCAGAATCGGAGAGAGGTAGGCGTCGACCACGGTGGTGTCGCCACGTCCCACGAGTTTCACCAGCGGGCTGACCTCATGGCTGACCGAGACCTGGCCAAAGCCCATGCCGCGGATGAGTGTGGCAAGCTCGGCCTCGTGCGCGGGGTTTTTCCAGGCGTGCATGAGGACGATGGCGACCGCGTCGATGCCGGCAGCCTTGGCCGCGTCCAGCGGCGCCCGAAGGGAATCGGTGACGAGGCCCAGTTCCACGCTGCCGTCGGCGCGCAGGCGTTCCTCGACCTCGATCACCTGCTCATACAGCTGTTCGGGGAGGAGGATCTCCTTGGCGAAAATGTCGGGCCGGGCCTGGTAGGCGATGCGCAGGGCATCGCGGAAGCCCTTGGTGATCAACAGGATTGTGCGGTCGCCCTTGCGTTCCAGAAGCGCGTTGGTGGCGACCGTCGTGCCCATTTTCACGGTGCCGATTCGCGCGGGATCGATGGTGCCGCCGAGCAGGCGGCGGATGCCCTCGATCGCGGCGTCGGCATAGGCTTCGGGATTCTCGGACAGGAGTTTCAGCGGTGTAAGCGCGCCGTCGGGGGCGCGGCCTACCACATCGGTGAAGGTGCCGCCGCGGTCGATCCAGAAATCCCAGAGCTGGGCGGTAGGGGCGTCGGCCATGATGATCTCCCTGCAGGGTCAAGATGCCCGTTTTTTGGGCAATCGCGGGTCGGGGAAAGCCGCCCGTCGGGTTACAGTGACATTTTGTTGACAAATTGTCGATGATTGGTCAAGGTCTGAGATACGCCGGGTCAACCACGAGCCCGGAGCCATTGGCCCCACCCCGTCCGGGCGGGGCGCCCAACACGGGGAGTGTTCATGATGACCTTTTCTTTCCGCCACCTTGCGCTGGCGACCGCGCTGACCGCGCTGACCCTTCCGGCTGCCGCCCAGACCGCGTGGGATATGCCGACGCCCTATGGTGACACGGTGTTTCACACCATGAATATCACGCAATTCGCCGAAGATGTGCGCGCGGCCACTGACGGGCAGCTCGACATCACGGTGCATTCCGCGGGATCGCTGTTCGGCCATCCCGAGATCAAGGACGCGGTGCGCCGCGGTCTTGCGCCCATCGGCGAGATCCTGTTGTCGCGGCTTGCCAACGAGAATGCCATCTTCGCCGCGGATTCGATCCCCTTCCTGGCCGACAGCTACGAGGATGCCGCCGCGCTGTGGACCGCGTCGCGCCCTGCCGTCGAGGCGCTTCTGGCAGAGCAGGGGCTCACGCTGCTTTATGCAGTGCCGTGGCCGGGCCAGTCGCTCTACCTGACCGAGGAGGTCACCGACCCCGCCGCGCTGCAAGGCGTTGCGTTCCGCGCCTACAACACCGCGACCGAGCAACTGGCCAATATCCTGGGCATGGTGCCGACGCAGGTGGAGGCAGGCGATATCCCGACGGCCTTTGCCACCGGCCGGGTCGCGGCGATGATGACGTCGCCCTCTACCGGCGTTTCGTCGCAGGCATGGGATTTCACCTCGGTCTATGTCGACGTGAACGCCTGGTTGCCCAAGAACGTGATCTTCGTGAACACCGAGGCGTTCAACGCGTTGCCCGAAGACCAGCGCACCGCCCTGTTGGCGGCAGCCGCCACCGCCGAGGCCCGCGGCTGGGAGATGTCGCAGGCCGAGACCGCCACGCAGATCGCGGCGTTGGAGGCCAATGGCATGACCGTTGTGCAACCCTCCGAGGCACTGTCGGTCGCACTGGCCGCAGCGGGCGAGCAGATGACCGGAGCATGGCTGGAAGAGGCGGGTGATGCCGGGACGACCTTGCTGACGGCGTTCGAGGCCGCGCGCTGAACAACAAGGGCCGGGCGTGATCGCCCGGCCCTTTTTCCGTCCGACCGTTCCGACAGCCCAACCAACCGCGGAGGCCGCCGATGCGACGCGCTCTCGATCTTGTCTATGCCCTTGCGATGGTCGCTGCGGCGCTCGCCCTTGTGACCATTGCCGTGCTGGTCTTCGCGCAGATCGCGGGCCGCATCCTGGACCGGGTGCTGCTGGCCACGGGTGGGACGGCCCTGGGACTTCAGGTGCCATCGCTGGCGGAAATCGGCGGTTTCCTGTTCGTCGGCGCCGCTTTTCTGGCGCTACCCGCGACGCTCAAGGCGGCGGGGCATGTGCGGGTCACGATGCTGGCCGGTATCGTGCCGTCCGGGATCGCCCGGGTGCTGACCGTGATCGTGCTGGCCGCTGCGCTGGCGCTGACGATCTTCGCGACCTGGCACAGCGGCGTGCAGGTGCAAGACAGCTGGGCCTTCAACTCGGTTTCATTCGGAATGGTGCGCATCCCGCTTTGGATCCCGCAGGGGGTCATGACGCTTGGCCTTGGGCTATTGGTGGTGGCGCTGGCAGATGAACTGGTGCTGGCGCTGACCGGGCGCACGCCGGGGTTCGTTGCCGCAGAGGGCGCGCGCGGCCCGGTCGACGGGGGGCACTGAGATGGACCTGTTCACCCTTTCGATGATCTTGCTGGGCGTCTTGTTCGCGTGCCTGGCGCTTGGGCTTTGGGTGGGGTTCACGCTGGTTGCCGTGGGCCTCGTGGCGATGACGCTGGCAACCTCGGCCCCGCTGGGTGCGGTCTTTGCGACCAAGGCATGGGCGGCCCTCAACATCTGGGACCTGACGGCGCTGCCGATGTTCATCTGGATGGGCGAGATCCTGTTCCGGTCACGACTGTCGTCAGACCTGTTCACGGGGCTTGCACCTTTCACGCGGCGCTTGCCCGGCGGGCTGTTGCACGTCAACATCCTGGGCTGCGCGTTGTTTGCCGCAGTGTCGGGGTCGTCGGCGGCGACCACGGCCACCGTGGGCCGGATGTCGTTGCCCGAATTGCGGTCGCGCGGGTATGACGACCGCATGGCCATCGGCACGCTGGCGGGGTCGGGCACCTTTGGCTTTCTGATCCCGCCGTCGATTATCTTGATCGTCTACGGGGCCGCGACCGAGCAATCCATCGCGCGGCTGTTTCTGGCGGGCATCTTGCCGGGGCTCATGCTGGCAGCGATGTTCGCGGGCTACACGATGATCTGGGCGATGATGAATCGGGACAAGATGCCCCCGCCCGAGCCGCCGGTGTCGTGGCGCGAGAAACTGCGCGCGGCGATGCTGCTGTTGCCGACCGTGTTTCTGATCGTGGCGGTGATCGGGTCGATCTACGGTGGCCTTGCCTCGCCCACCGAGGCGGCGGTGGTGGGCGTGATCGGCGCGCTGATGATCTCCGGCCTGTCGGGCGGCCTGGACCGCCATGGCGCGTGGGACAGCCTGCGCGGCGCGGTGGTGACCACCTGCATGATCGCCTTCATCCTCGTCGGCGCGGCCTTCCTGACCGGGGCGATGGGCTACACCGGCATCCCGCGCAGTCTTGCGGCCTGGATCGGGGACCAGGGGTTCTCGCAATACGCGTTGCTTGCGGCGCTCTTGCTGTTCTTCATCGTGCTGGGGTTCTTCCTGGACGGGATTTCCATCGTCGTTTTGACCGTATCGGTCATCTTGCCGATGGTGCTGGCGGCGGGGATCGACCCGATCTGGTTCGGCGTGTTCCTCGTGCTGGTGGTGGAGATGAGCCAGATCAC
>CAYWTM010000191.1:0-3566 GCA_964460185.1 uncultured Roseicyclus sp.
ACGGCAGCCAGACATTCTGCGCCACGGTGGCCCAGGGCATCAACGTCGGTTCCTGAAAGACCACGCCCAGATCGCCGCGCCCGTGCGGGCCTTCCCAATCGACGCGGCCATGGGTGGGATGCATCAGGTCCGAAATGATCCGCAGGGCCGTCGATTTGCCGCAACCCGAAGGCCCCAGAAGGGAAATGAAGTCGCCCTGGTTGACCTGCAGGTTCATGTCCTTCAGCGCGACCACGTCGCCACCGAAAACCTTGTCTACATGCGTCATCCGCAAGAGCGGTGCGCGTTGCCCGAGGGGCATCGTCTCATGGTGCCGAACGGCCATTGGCAGCAAGTCCCGAATTCGAGGTCGGGTGGCGCGTCATGCGCCACCCGGTGCATCATGCCCGTTCAGGGGCGAAGGTCCATACCCAGTCCCTGGTTCACGAACTGGGTCGTGTAGGCCGCCTGCCAATCCAGGCCGTCCTCGATGACGCCTGCATCGACCATGGACTGGTAGAAACCGCCGACGACCTCATCGGTCATGGCGCCAATGCCCAGCGTCAGGGCATCGCCACTGTCGACGATGCCGTACTCGATCATCTTGCCGATGGCATAGTCGATCTTGTCCTGCGTCATGTCTGGGTTGGCCTCGAGGATCAGGGCATTCGCGGCGGCATTGTCGCCGTAGAGATAGTTGTACCAGCCCAGGATCGACCCGTTCACGAAGCATTCCACCACTTCGGGGCTTTCCTCGATCGTGCTGGCCATGGTTTCGATCGTGGTCGCGTAGGTGGCATAGCCTGCGTCGGCGATCAGGAAGACGTTGGGGGTGAAGCCGCCCGTCGTTTCAACCAGGTAGGGCTCGGACGACAGGAAGCCCTGCATGCCAAGCTGATCGTCGGCCAGGAACGGAGCCGGGTTGAAGGTGTAGGGCTGGCGCTGCTCCACGGTGAACCCATGCGCGGCGATCATCCACTGGTAGTAGGAGGTGAAACCGTTATCCCCGATCAAGAGCGTCAGGTCGCGCAGGTCTTCCCAGGTATCGGCGACGCCCGGATGGGCCAGGATCACCTGCGGGTGCTTCTGGAAGGTGGCCGCCACGGCCACGACAGGCACGTCTTCGGCGACCGCGTTGAATGCCTGCAGCAGGTC
The DNA here is from genome assembly GCA_964460185.1 of uncultured Roseicyclus sp. Taxonomy (GTDB): domain Bacteria; phylum Pseudomonadota; class Alphaproteobacteria; order Rhodobacterales; family Rhodobacteraceae; genus JAVJPJ01. The sequence continues at coordinate 1,135 of CAYWTM010000191.1, forward strand.
GCCGCCCATGTGGAACTGGATCCGGTCTGCCAACATCAGGGCGCGGTTGTTGACCTGGGGGCCGCCCGACACGATCGTCACGTCCAGACCGCATTCGGCATAGGTGCCGTCCGCCACGGATTGGTAGAAGCCGCCATGTTCGGCCTGGGCCAGCCAGTTGGTGCCGAACGTGACGGGCGTAAGGTGGCCGTCGGCGCTGGCGGCGGTGGCCATCAGGCCTGCGGTAAGCGCGATGAGCGAAGTGCGAAACATCCCTGGAATCTCCCCGAAGTGGTGTTTTTGACTGTCGTGAGACTATGGCTCAAAGGCGTCGGGGGAAGGCTACGGTCCATCGTTTGCCAGGTGCCACAGGAAAGCGCTTAATTTCCAGGCGGCTCGTGCGGAACTGCTTATTATTTGTGCGACACCCATATGGCGGCCCCAAGGGTACACTGGACAGCCAGCGTTCTTGGCGCTTGTCTGGCGATGCATGATACCCGCGGAGTTCGCCCGATGCCTGACACACCCGCGCTGCGTGCGCTGACACCCCGATCCATCCGACCGCCCTTTGCGGCCTATGCCCACGGCACCCACGTCCCCGAAGGTGCGCAGTGGGTCTTTACCTCCGGTCAGTTGGGGTTGACGCGCGACGATCATATTCCCGAAGACGCCCGCGCCCAGGCGGATCTGTGTTTCGCCGCGTGCGAGTCGATCTTGGCAGAAGCCGGGTTTGGCCGCGCCGATACCGTGCGCATCAACGCCTTTGTCACGGACCGGGCTCATATGGCCGGATACATGGCCGCGCGCGATGCCTTTTGCGCAGGCCTTGAGCGGCTTCCGGCATCGACGCTTGTGATCGTTTCCGGCTTCACACGCCCCGAGTTCAAGGTCGAGGTCGAGATCACCGCCGCGCGGTGGCCCTGACAGGTGTCGCCTTGATTTTTTGGTTGACGAGACACCCTGCCTGTCATACCTCCGCCCCCGGTCTGGCGGAGTAGCTCAGTTGGTTAGAGCAGCGGAATCATAATCCGCGTGTCGGGGGTTCAAGTCCCTCCTCCGCTACCATATCAATACAGCAACGCATTGAAATATAACGGAAACCTGTGGGCGCTTATTTCTATCCCGCCACGTTTCCCACCACAGCGCTTCCGTGTCTCAAATCCGCCGCTTGCTCTCTGGTCTGCATCCGTAGGTCAGCACCTGGCAGATGGAGACTCACCATGTCCGACCACATCGAAGACGCCATTTCCAGAATCCGCACCGCAGCTGTTGCTATTCAGGCGCTCGCCCGCGTCATGGCGGAAGGCTCGGACCATCCCGCTGAGGCTCACGCCGTTCGGCAGCTTGCCGTGCAGATCGAGGACGCGCTTACGGCTCGTGGCGATGGTCTCGATCTGGCTTTCCGCAGGATCAGCTGACAGCACCTCCCAGCCGCGCTCTTCGACGAGGGCGAGCGCCGTAACGAAGGCCGCGTCTGCGGAGACCGGTATCTCCAGCGGGCGCACATCCGGATAGGCAGCCCGCTGTGGCTCGGCGTTCGATGCGGGCTAATCGCTCGGCGTGGCCGTGAACCAGAAGACCGGCGGATTTTCGGTGTCGGTCGAGATGTCGTTGATCGGGGGCGTGGTGCGGGCGCTGATCTCTAAGGCGGCGCCAAGTCCCGCGACGTGCAGCGACAGGGTCAACCCCAGCAGGACCGCCGCGGCATCACCGTTTCGGCGGCGCAGCCAGACCACCAGCCCAGCTAGCGCGACGATGACGCCGGCCGCCGCCGCCCAGGTGCGCCAGCCGGCAAGGTCATAGGACTGCGGCCAAGGCCAGCCGCCCGCCCGGAAGCCCCAAACCGCGACGGCAAGAAACACGAGCGAAGCAAGGCCCAGCAGGATCGCGACTGCGCCAAGGGCTCGGGTGAGGGTGTCACGCATGGGCGGTTTCCGGCTGTTCGGCGGGGTTGAGCCTCGGGTGCGTTTCCTCACCGAGCCAGAAGAGCACGACGCCGGAGACAAACATGGAAATGCCGACGAACCAGAAGGCCGCTTCCGCCGCACCGGTCAGACTGGCGGCGAGCCCGAGGCCGAGCGCGCCGATGGCGTAGCCGAGGTCACGCCAGAAGCGGTAGATGCCGATGGCCGAGCCCCGCCACGCGGGCGGCGTGATGTCGGCCACCGCCGCCGAGAGGTTCGGGTAAAGGAGCGCCATGCCAAAGCCCGCCACGGCCGCCGAAACCGACCACCAGAGCGCGCCGGTGCCCAGCACGACCATCACCACACCCGCGCCGCAGATCCACATGCCCAGCACGTTGGGCCAGAACCGGCCGACATGGTCAGACAGCCGCCCGGTAAACAGCTGCGAGCCGCCCCAGACGAAGCCATAGGTGCCGACGATCCAACCGACCTCTGTCAGGGTCGCGCCTTGCGTCACAAGGAAGACCGGGAACAGCGCCCAGACCAGCG
>CAYWTM010000192.1:0-3545 GCA_964460185.1 uncultured Roseicyclus sp.
GACATGACCTTTGGCGCCGACATCATCGCCGGCTTCCCGACCGAGACCGAGGCGCATTTCGAAAATTCGCTCCGGCTGGTGGCGGAATGCGATCTGACCTGGCTGCACGTCTTTCCCTATTCGCCGCGCCAGGGCACCCCGGCCGCGCGGATGCCGCAGGTCGATGGTCGCATGATCAAGGACCGGGCCAAACGGTTGCGCGCCGCTGGGGATGTGCAGGTCGCAAGGCATCTGGCCGCACAGGTCGGCCGCACACATCGCGTGTTGCTGGAACATCCGCGAATGGGCCGGACGGAACAGTTCACCGAGGTGTCTTTCGCCACGGACCAGCCCGAGGGCCGGATCGTGACCGCCACGATCACCGGACTGGCGTCCGCACAGGCCTTGTCCGCGACCCCGGCCTGAGCGCCACAGGCAGCGCCGCGACCGTGGCGGCGGCGCCCCCGAGTCTCGGAATCTCGCCGAATCGGTCTGGTTGCATGCGCTGCGGCCTTGCCCGGAAACTCGGGGCATGGGTAGGCTCCGCCGCAACCGGAGGTCCCGTCATGCACCCAAACCCCGCCTTCCGCCAGGAACCGCAGTTCCTGAACCTCAACCTTGCACGCAAACGCGGCTTTGGAACCCTGTGCCTGAACGGCGACCCGGTGCCGTTGCTGAGCCATGTTCCGTTTTTCCTCAATGACGCGGGCGACGAGGCCGAATTGCACCTGGTGCGGTCCAATCCGATCGCCCGCGCGGTCACCGCGCCGGCACCGGCGGTGATCGCCATCATGGGCCCCGACGGGTATGTCTCGCCCGATTGGTACGGCGACGACCCGGCCCAGGTTCCGACGTGGAACTACGTCGCCGTGCACCTGCGCGGCATGCTGCGACCAGCCGACCCCGACGACATGCGCGCGCATCTCGACGGCCTGTCCGCCGGGTTCGAGGACAGGCTGGCGCCCAAACGCCCCTGGACCGTCGACAAGATGCCCGAGGAAACGCTCGACCGGATGATGCGGCAGATCCTGCCGTTCCGGTTCACCGTGCTGGATGTCGAAGGCACGTGGAAGCTCAATCAGAACAAGACCGATGCCGCCCGCATCGCGGCGGCGGATGCCATTCGTCATTCCCCCATCGGCCACGAGGTCGAAACCCTGGCGGCCCTGATGAAGGGTGGCGTTCCGGAAATAGACAAAGACGTGCCGGTTACTTACATGTGACCCATCGACCTTATCGGCCGGGAGGTGCCCATGGCGATCCAGTTCACTCCAATCGCGGCGATGGCGCTGCGCTATGGCGCGGTGGCGCTTGCCACCTTCGCCGCCACGCGCATCGTGCAACGCGGCAGGCTGAACCAGCCGGTCGAAGACGCGCTGGACGAGGCCCCCGAGGGTCTGCACCTGCGTCGCGACACGGGCGAGGTCAATGGATCCGCCCGCTGGAAGCGCACCTTTCGGATCGGGCAACGTGGTCCCGGCGTCATGATGGATGCGGCGGCCCTTGGCCGGGTCCGCCTGCGTAGGGCCTGAGACATGGAATTGCTTGGCTCGCCCGCGTCGCCCTTCGTGCGAAAGACCCTTGTCCTGATTGCCGAGGCCGGCATCACGGACGTTCCCTTCGTCGACATAAAGGCCTCGCCCCTGGGCGGCGACCCCGCCCTGCACGCCGCCAACCCGCTGGGCAAGATCCCCGCCCTCACCCGCGAGGGCGGCCCGACGCTGTATGACAGCCGGGTCATCACGCGCTTCCTCGATCAGCATGCGGGCGGCGGGTTCTACCCAGAGACGCGCCTGTGGGAGACCCTGACGCTCGAGGCGACCGCCGACGGCATCATGGATTGCGCGGTGAACATGACCTACGAAAAACGTCACCGGCCCGAAGAGATCTGGTTTCACCCATGGCTCGACGGACAATGGGCCAAGATCGCCCGCGCGCTGGATGCGCTCGAACGGCAATGGATGAGCCACCTGAACGGGCCCCTCGACATGGGCCAGATCGCGGTGGGCTGCGCACTCGGGTACCTGGACCTGCGCCATGACGAACGGGGCTGGCGCGACGGGCACGAGGCGCTGGCCGCATGGTATGCCGCCTTTGCCGAGCGTCCATCGATGGTGACAACCGCCCCGGCATGAAGATCACCAGGGCCACGACCGACGCCGCCCGCGCGGCCTGCTTTGCGGTGCGCCGCGCGGTGTTCATCGAGGAACAGCAGATCCCCGAGGCCGAGGAATGGGATGATCACGACGCGACCTGCACCCATTACCTGGCCGAGGATGCCGTCGGGCCTGCCGGCACGGCGCGGCTGATCGCGAAAGGCGACACCGCCAAGATCGGGCGCGTCGCCGTGATGCCCACCCACCGCGGCACCGGGCTTGGCCGGAAGATCATGGAAACGGTGATGCACGACGCACGCGACGCCGGGTTCGCCCGGGCCGAGCTTGAATCCCAGACCTACGCCATTCCCTTTTACGAACGCCTTGGCTTTGTCGCCGAGGGCGCCGAATATGACGACGGCTCGGGCATCTTGCACCGGGTCATGCGGCTGGACCTCGACTGAACCCGGCGCTGGCCGCGCAGGGGGAATGCTTTTTCAACCTGACGGAGTTTTCAGACCACTCACTATCCACAAAGGCGAACATTCCGGCTTTTGGGCCGTATTCTTCGGACACGGTGCGACATTTCCGCATACATGCGCGCGTTTGTCCGCTAGACGCCTATCTTGCCACGCCATAGACACCGATCAGCCGGGTGACAGGAGGATTCTGTCGTCCGATGAGGGTATTCAGGCCCATGTCTCTGGGCCACGACAAAGGGGGACGCGAAACCGTGTCACACGCAGAAGACCATAGCGGCGACCGCCGCGACTTTCTGTACTATGCGACCGGAGGCATGGGCGCCGTTGCCGTTGGTGCCGCCGTCTGGCCGCTGGTCAACCAGATGAACCCGTCTGCCGACGTGCAGGCCGCAAGCCAGATGCGCGTTGACGTGTCGGGCGTGGCCGAAGGCACCCAGCTGACCGTTCTGTTCCTGGGCAAACCGATCTTCATTCGCCGCCGCACCGCCGACGAGATCGAGGCGGCCAACGCCGTCGAACTGAGCGAGCTGGTGGATGACAACGCGCGCAACCCGAACCTGGGCGATGACGCGGAAGCCACCGACATCAACCGCACCCTGCCCCTGCCCGATGGCACCAACGCCGAAGAATGGCTGGTCATGCAGGGCGTTTGCACGCACCTCGGATGTGTGCCCCTGGGTGATGGCGCAGGCGATTTCGGCGGGTGGTTCTGCCCCTGCCACGGCTCTCACTACGACACGGCCGGCCGCATCCGTCGCGGACCGGCTCCTGAAAACCTGCCCATCCCGGTCGCGGAATTCATCGACGAATCCACGATTCTTCTGGGCTAAGGGAGGACTTACAACATGTCTGGAATTCCTCACGATCATTACGAGCCGAAATCGAATTGGGAAAAGGGCCTTGCAAAACGCCTGCCCATCCTCGGCCTGATGTACGACACGATCATGATCCCCACGCCCAAGAACCTGAACTGGATGTGGATCTGGGG
>CAYWTM010000193.1:0-3521 GCA_964460185.1 uncultured Roseicyclus sp.
GCCGATATCCTGCTGCGGGTTCCGGCAGGCACCGAGACCACGCGACTTCCCGCCACCAGGTCCGCGCGCAGATCCGGGGGAAGGCGTTTGAGACCGGCAAACCTGTCGATCCACTCTTCGCTGTGCTCTGTCACCACGCGATTCCCCCGACTGCGCTGCCAATAGTCGTAGTTTGCACCTTTCGAGCCCCCCGAACGTTGTTTCATATCAACCGTTGTCGCAAAGGCCGGTCCCGCGCTCAAGACGCAACTCCGCGCATGCCCCTGCCCGCGCTAGGCCGAATAGCGGGTGGCGCCGCGCCGGTTCTCATCCACCGGATCAGACAAGATCATCGCGTGATGCGCACGCTGATCGCAATTGACGCGCGGGCAGACGCGGCAGTTGATACCCACCTCGGTTACCGGTGCGCTGGTGGCGACCAGAGTATCGGAATAGCCGATGGCGCGCATGTGTTCTACCGAACACCCCATCGCGACCGCCAGGCGCACATCCTGGCTGTGGCGGGCGAAACTTGGCCGGTCGACCGTGCGCGAAAACACGAAGAACCGGCTTTGATCCGGCATTTCCACCAGTTGCGGCACGATCCGTCCGGGTGTGCGGAACGAGGTATGCACTTCGAGCCGCGGACAGGCGCCACCATGCTCGGCGATATGGAAATCCGTAGCGTTGAACCTTTTGGTCACGTTGCCGGCCTTGTCGATCCGCAAGAAGAAGAAGGGGACCCCGGTGGCGCCCCGCCGCTGCAGCGTGGTGGCGCGGTGGCAGGCCTGTTCGAAGCTCACCCCGAAACGGGTGGCCAGATGGTCGAAATCATACTGGCAGTCGATCGCTTCGGCGAGGAACGGTCCATAGGGCATGAGCACCGCCGCCGCGAAATAGTTGGCCAGTTCGACCCGGCACCGCGCACGCCCGCGCGCATCCACCAGCCCCGATGTGGACAACAACCCCTCCAGCGCCTCGCGCTGTTCCAGAAGGGCTGCCACATGGACCAGCTGAAAGACCCGGTTGGGATGGTCCAGCGCCTCGGACAGGCGCACCAGCCGGCGTTCCTCGTCATATTCGCGCAAGGTATCGGGCATGTCGGCTACCGGGGCCAACCGCACCCGCAACCACAGCCGGTCGAACAGCCGCGCCTTGAGCGCCGCATAGGTGTCATCGATGGCCGGGGCGTTGCCGCCCCAGAATTCCGCCGCCGCGGTTTCGAGCCCTGGGAAATGGTTTCGGTGCTCGCGAAAGAAGTTGTGCACCGTCGCCTCGGGCGAGCTTTGCAGCATCCCCGGCCCTTCTTCGCCCGCCTCGGCCAGGCTCATCAACTGGTCGGTGACAGCGGCATAGGACCGGTGCAGCCGCAGGAAACAAGACGCCAGGTCGGGGCTGTGGATCAACGCGGCCCGGATCTGCGTCAGGTCGGGGCGGTCGCCCTCGAACAGCGGATCCTGGAGGGCCGCGCGAATATCGGCCAGCTGCGCGGTGTCATCATCCTCGGCGATATCGCGCCAGTCGACCCCGTAGATCTCGAACAGCTTCAGCAGCACCGGCACCGAGACCGAGCGTTCGTTCTTTTCCAGCAGGTTCACATAAGACGTGCTGATCCCGAGCGCCTTGCCCATCAGCGCCTGGGTCTGTCCGTTTTCGATGCGCAAGCGACGCAGGCGAGGTCCGATGAAGGTCTTCATGGGATTTGTATATCGCATTATTCACAAGTTTACAATTCTGTAGGTTTGTAAATTTTCGCATTTACAGCAGGACCCGTAAGGATTTTGCCAAATGTTCCCTCCAAGGCATGGTCCGCCCGACACGGCATTCGGAGGACCTGACATGCGCACCGGCCAGACCCATCTTTTCATACCCGGCCCCACCAACGTTCCTGAACCTGTCCGTCAGGCGATGAATGTTCCCATGCAGGACATGCGGGCCCCGGATTTCGGTAGCCTGACCCTTGGCCTGTTCGCGGACCTCAAGCGCGTGATGCAGACCCGGACGGGCGAGGTGATGATCTTTCCCGGCTCGGGCACCGCCGCGTGGGAGGCCGCGATCACCAATACGCTGAACCCCGGTGACAAGGTCCTGATGTCGCGCTTTGGCCAGTTTTCCACACTCTGGGTCGACATGGCCGAACGGCTCGGCCTCGCGGTGGAGGTCATCGACGTGCCGTGGGGCGCGGGTTGCCCGGTCAAGGAATACGCCCGCCGTCTGGGTGCGGACAGGATGGGTGAGATCAAGGCCGTCTTCGTCACCCATAACGAGACCGCCACCGGGGTCACGTCGGACGTGGCGGGCGTGCGCCGGGCGCTCGATGACGCGATGCATGACGCGCTGTTGTTCGTCGACGGCGTTTCGTCGATCGGCTCGATCGAGTTCCGGATGGAGGATTGGGGCGTCGATCTGGCCGTCACGGGCAGCCAGAAGGGCCTGATGCTGCCGGCGGGTCTGGGTATCCTGGGCGTCAGCGCCAAGGCGCTCGAGGCAGCAAGGACCGCCACCATGCGGCGGGCCTATTTCGAATTTTCCGACATGCTCACGCTGAATGCCGACGGCTATTTCCCCTACACCCCGCCCACGCAGCTGTTGCACGGTCTGCGCCGTTCGCTTGACCGGATCCTGGTCGAGGAAGGCCTCGACAACGTGGTCGCCCGCCATCATCGGCTGGCCGAAGGCGTGCGTCGCGGGATCGCGGCCTGGGGCCTCGGCCTCGTGGCCGAACATCACACGCTGTATTCGGATACCGTTTCGGCAATCCGGGTGCCCGATCATGTGGATGCGCGCGACGTGCTGCGCATCGCCTACGAGGATTTCAACACCTCTTTCGGGTCCGGCCTTGCGCGGCTTGCGGGCAAGGTGTTCCGCATCGGGCACCTGGGCGACATGAACGAGGGCATGTGCCTGACCGCGCTGTCGGTCGCGGAAATGGCGCTGGTGCGCGCTGGTGCGGATCTGCGGTTCGGATCGGGGGTCGGTGCGGCGCAGGCATGGTTCAGCCAGGTCGAGGGCGCACAGACACGCGTTGGCATCGCGGCCGAATAACATACGGAAAACCAAGGGCCTGCACCATGTCCCATACCCTGCACCCATTGCGCAAACAGCGTCTTCAACGTTCGGAACTGGCGGTGCCGGCCTCGAACCCCGCCATGATCGACAAGGCCGCCGACAGCGCCGCCGACTACGTCTTTCTCGATCTCGAAGATGCCGTCGCCCCGCCCGAAAAGGACCAGGCCCGCCGCAACGCGGTGCAGGCGCTGAACGACATCGACTGGGCGGCCAAGGGCAAGACGGTGTCGGTTCGGATCAACGGGCTCGACACCCAATACATGTATCGCGACGTGGTCGACGTGATGGAACAGGCCGGCGACCGGGTTCATACGCTGCTGGTGCCAAAGGTCGGCGTCGCCGCCGATCTGTACATGGTCGAGGCGATGGTCAACCAGATCGAACAGGCCAGGGGCCATGCGCCCCGCGTGGGTCTTGAAGCGCTGATCGAAACGGCACTCGGCATGGCAAATGTGGAGGCGGTCGCCCAATTC
>CAYWTM010000194.1:0-3341 GCA_964460185.1 uncultured Roseicyclus sp.
TCCGATATCCCCGTTGTGGTGGATTTCTGGGCCGAATGGTGCGGCCCCTGCAAGCAGATCGGCCCCGCTCTCGAAGAGCTTTCGGCCGAATATGACGGCAAGATCAAGATCGTGAAGGTCAATGTCGACGAGAACCCCAATTCGCCGATGCAACTGGGTGTGCGTGGCATCCCTGCGTTGTTCATGTTCAAGGACGGCGAAGTGATCTCGAACAAGGTGGGGGCAGCCCCCAAGGCCGCGTTGCAGAAATGGATCGACGAGGCCGTCTGAGTCATCCGCCATATCCGACCCAAGAAAAGGCGCCCCGTTCCGGAGGCGCCTTTTTCATTTGGGCAAGACCCGGGGGATCAGTTGTTGTTGCGTCCCAGGATGCCGCCCAACACCTGCATCAGGATCTGTTCGGCCAGATCGGGGCGCTGGCCCTGCTCTGCCGGGGTGTCCAGAACCTGGGGCGTGGACCGGGCTTCGGCGATCGGGTCGATCATCGGCAAGGGGCGCGGCGGAAGGTCGACATGGATGCGTTCCATCGTCTCGCGCCAGATCTCGGCCGGAAGACCGCCGCCCGTGACCCCGGACAGCGGTGTGTTGTCATCGTAGCCCATCCAGACGCCCGCCACGTAGTCTGCGGTGAAACCCAGGAACCACGCATCGCGCGCACTGTTGGTGGTGCCGGTCTTGCCTGCAACGGGCCGGTCGGACAGGCGCGCGCGCTGGCCGGTGCCCTCGTTCACCGCGACCGACATCATGTAGGTCAGCTGCCGGGCCGCGAATTCCGAGATCACACGCTCCTGTATGCCGGACCGCTGTTCGAACATCGGATCGCTGTCGCCTTGCAGGCGCAATTCCTGAACCGCGTAGGGCATCACGGCGGACCCCCCGTTCAGAATGCCCGCGTATGCGCCCGTCATCTCGAGCAGCGTGGATTCCGATGCGCCCAGCGCCAGTGCCGGACCTGCGGCCAGGTCGCTCCGGATGCCGAATTCGGAGGCGACGGTGCGCACCAGGTCACGGCCGACCTCTTCGGACAGACGCACGGCCGCGGTGTTGAGCGATCCGCGCAACGCCTCGGTCAGGGTGACGTCGCCATAGAATTCGCGGCTGTAGTTCTCGGGTGAATAGGGGCCCGACCCGGGGACGTTTATGGTCAGCGGGCCGTCATGGATGATGTCGTCGAACCGCCAGCCCAGTTCCAGCGCGGTCGCGTAGACGAACGGTTTGAACGACGATCCGGTCTGCCGCATCGCCTGTGTGGCGCGGTTGAACAGGCCGGTGCCGTCGGTGTCGCGCCCGCCCACCATGGCGCGCACCGCGCCGTCGGCGGACATCACGACGATGGCGGCTTGCGCTTCGGATCCTTCGCGCACCTGGTTTTCGAATATGTAGGCCAGCGCCTCTTCCGCGGCGGCCTGCATGTCGGGGTCAAAGGTGGTGCGGATGATCACATCTTCGGTCGTGTCGCCGGTCAGGAAGTCGGGGCCGGATTGCATGATCCAGTCGGCAAATGCCCCGCCGCGTTCCTGCCGGGCGCTGGCGGACAATGTCGCGGGGTTGGCGCGGGCCTGGTCGGCCTGGGCCGCGGTCAGATAGCGTTGGCCTTCCATCAGGCCCAAGACCAGGTTGGCGCGTTCCTGGCTGCGCTGCAGGTTCGAGGTTGGCGCAAACCGCGACGGCGCGGTCAGAAGACCGGCCAGCATCGCGCCTTCTTGCGGGTTTATCTCGGCGGCGGAGTGGCCGAAATAGCGCTGCGACGCGGCCTCGGCCCCAAAGGCCCCGGCGCCGAAATAGGCGCGGTTCAGGTAGACCGACAGGATTTCATCCTTGGAATACCGCAGCTCCATCGCGAAGGCGAAGGGCATCTCGACGATCTTGCGCCACAGAGATCCGCGGCGGCAATCGGCCTCGTAGGCGGCTTCGGTCTCCCATTCGTTGGGGTCGTATTCGACGCCAAGGCACATCAGTTTGGCCACCTGTTGCGTGATGGTGGACCCGCCGTGCCCCGAAAGCGGCCCGCGCCCCTCGCTGAGATTGATGCGCACGGCTGACGCGATGCCACGCGGCGACACGCCCAGATGCCGATAGAACCGGCGGTCTTCGGTGGCGACCACGGCGTTGACCAGGTGTTCGCTTGTGGTGTTGGCCATGATCACGCCGCCGAACTGGTCGCCGCGCCAGGCGAACACGCGCCCGTCCCGATCGAGCATGGTGACCGATCCCCGTGCGCGGCCATCGACCAGCGCGTCGAATTCGGGAAGCTGTGCGTAGAAATAGGCCGTGGCAAGCGCCAACAGGATACCGACCGCGACGCTGCCGCGCCACATCAGGCCCCAGATGATACGCCAGATGAAGGCAAAGAACGCAACGATCCAGCCCAAGGGCCCCGAGCGCCGCCGCCGGGGCGACCGCGCCTTGCGCGCGGTCTTGCGACGTGTTCCGCCACCGCCGCCGCCGCTTGTGCGTGTGGGTCGTTTCGGCGCTTGCCCGGTCTGGCGCCGTTCCGCCACGAGCCTGCGCCCACCGCTCCCGCCGGAGCGTCTGCCGTTACCGGATGCACTCATACTGCTGCCCTGCCTCTTTTGACTCGAATGTACGCAAAAACGAGTCGGATGTGGAGCCTTCTCGCGAGGCTCCCCCATGCACGAAAAGCCCAAAAATTGGGCGATGGAGATATAGCGCACAAAATTTAATCAATAAGACTTTTGTGTGACGCATCACATCCTGCGTTCCGTTGCTACCAGGGCCTGCTGTGTCTGATTTGGGCCCGTGACGTCCGCCGCGCAATGGGTCGGACGGACGAAACCGGAACAGCAACCGGAAGGGTGACAAAAGTGAAACTCATCATCGCAGCAATCAAGCCGTTCAAGCTGGAGGAGGTCCGCGAGGCGCTGACCGCCATCGGCGTACGCGGCATGATGGTAACCGAGATCAAGGGCTTCGGTTCTCAGTCGGGCCACACGGAGATCTACCGCGGCGCAGAATATGCCGTGAACTTCGTGCCGAAGGTGAAGCTCGAGATCGTGGTGGCCGCATCCATGGCCGACCAAGTGGTCGAGACCATCCAGACCACCGCCAAGACCGACAAGATCGGCGATGGCAAGATCTTCGTCCTCGACGTGCAAAGCGCCGTTCGCGTGCGCACCGGCGAAACCAACGACGACGCGCTGTGAGCGGCGGCACCACATAGGAGAACCAAGTCCAATGAAATCCTTCAAGTATACTGCCCTGGCCGCTGCAGCGCTGATCGCGCTGCCCGGCCTGGCCCTCGCTCAGGAGGCGGCCGCCCCGACCTTCGACGAGATCGGCCCCTATATCATGACAACCCTGCTGTTCTGCATGGCCGGGTT
>CAYWTM010000195.1:0-2965 GCA_964460185.1 uncultured Roseicyclus sp.
GGCGGGCAGTTCCTGGTTCGGGTAGACCACGGAGAACCGGGTCTGATAATTCTCGATCACCTTGGGCAGGGTATAGCCCGGCGTGATCCAGCGCCCGAACCGCGCCACGTCGAGCGCCATCACGTCGCGGTCGGGCTCGCCCTCGATCATCCACTGCGCCAGCGTCAGCCCGACACCGCCGCCTTGCGAAAAGCCCGCCATCACCCCGCAGGCCGACCAGTAATTCCGCAAGCCCGGCACCGGCCCGACCAGCGGGTTGCCATCGGGCGCAAAGGTAAAGGGACCATGGATGACCGATTTTACGCCCGCGCGTTCCAGCACCGGAAAACGTTTGTAGGCGAAGGCGATCGACTCCTCGATCTTGTCGAAATCATCGGGCAGCAATTCATGCCCGAAATCCCAAGGCGTACCGTCCACGGCCCAGGGGCGCGCGGCCTGTTCGTAGAACCCGATGCACAGCCCCCGGCCTTCCTGGCGCAGATAGCTTTCGCCGCCCGGGTCCATCACATGGGGGTGTTCGGTGTCCCGTTCGTAGATCTCCGGGGTATCGGCGGTGACCAGGTATTGATGCTCCATCGGGTGCAGCGGCAGGTAGGCGCCCGCCATCGCGCCCACTTCGCGCGCCCACAGCCCCGCGGCATTGACCACGTGTTCGGCATGGACCGTGCCCTTGTCGGTCACCACGTCCCAGGTGCCATCCGGGCGCGGGTTGGTTTCCAGCACCCTGGTATGCGTATGGATCTGCGCCCCGCCCATCCGCGCGGCCTTGGCATAGGCATGGGTCGTGCCGGACGGATCCAGATGACCATCCAGCGGGTCGTAGAGCCCGCCCAGGATGCCGTCGGTATTGGTGATCGGCGCGATCTTCCTGATCTCGTCGGGCCCGATGATCTCGGTCTCGAGGCCCATGAAACGATGCTTGGCGCGTTCCGCCTTGAACATGTCGAGCCGCTCGGGCGTGTCGGCCAGCGTCACGCCGCCCACGTGGTGCAGGCCGCAAGACATGCCTGTCAGCTCTTCCAACTCACGGTAGAGCCGGATGGTATAGCCCTGCAGCGCCGCCATGTTGGTGTCGCCGTTCAGGGTATGAAAGCCGCCGGCCGCATGCCAGGTCGACCCTGAGGTCAGGTCCGATCTTTCCAGCAACATCACGTCGGACCAGCCGAGTTTGGTGAGGTGGTACAGAACCGAACAGCCGACGACGCCGCCGCCGATGACACAGACTTGGGTGGTGGATTTCATTTCGGTCCTCGCATGCTGGTTCGAGGCCATAAAACGGGTCGGTCAGGGGGGCGGCACGTCGAAAAGCGACAAATCCTGCCGTTTGACGGTCGCAACGCATGGAAAGCGCCATCGAGACCGGAGCGCGGTCCCGATCCTGTCAGAGCTGGCGGATCTTGAGCCTTGTCAGGCGGTTCTTGTCGCGTTCGGCCACTTCGAAGCGAAAGCCGTGGAAGCTGAAGCATTGTCCGACCACGGGGATGGTCTGGGCTTCGTGGATCACCAGGCCCGCGACGGTGTTGGCTTCTTCATCGGGCAGCGACCAGTCGATCGCACGGTTGAGGTCGCGGATCGTCATCGACCCGTCGATCAGGTAGTTCCCGTCGGGCCCGGCGGTCAGTTCCGGCGCGTCGGGGGTATCGAATTCATCGGTAATCTCGCCCACGATTTCCTCGAGGATATCCTCCAGCGTGATCAGCCCGCGCAATGCGCCGTATTCATCGACCACCAAGGCGAAATGCGTGTGACGGCGCAGGAACTGGCGCAACTGGTCATCGAGCGTCGTGGTTTCGGGAATGAAGTAGGGTTTGACCGCCACATCGGTGATCTTGAATCCCTTGAGCCCCGGGGCGTCGTCGCCGCGCGTCAGGCGGTCGATGGCGCGCAAGAGATCCTTGGCATGCACCAGGCCGATGATGTTTTCCTGCTCGCCCTTGAAGACGGGCAGGCGGGTGTGGGGGGATTCGAGCGCCTGGCTGAGAATGGCCTCCGGGTCCGCTTCGGCATCGATCATCTCGATGCCGGAACGGTGCAGCATGATTTCCTCGACCGTGCGTTCATGCAGATCGAGCGCGCCCAGGAGCCGGTCGCGATGTTCCTTTTCGACCACGCCTTCGGAATGCCCGATGGACAGCGCGCCCATGATTTCCTCATGCACGGACAGCATGTTGGCGCCCGCATCGATCCGGACGCCGAAGATGCGCAGCACGCCGCGCACGAGCAGCCGCACCAGCGCGACAACCGGAGCCATGACGGCGATGACCAGCCCGACGGGCCGCGCCGCACGGGCGGCGACGGTTTCGGGATCGTTGATGGCATAGGTCTTGGGCAGCACCTCGGCGAAGATGAGCACAAGCGCCGTCATCACCAAGGTGGCCACCGCGACGCCGCTCTCGCCCAGAAGGGCCGTGAACAAGGCCGTGGCCAGGGACGTCGCGAGGATGTTGACCAGGTTGTTGCCCAGAAGAATGCCGCCGATCAGGCGTTCGTTGTCTTCTTTCAGGACCAGCGCCCGCGCGGCGCCCTTGGCGCCACCATTGCCCTTGTCGGCCAGATTGCGAAGCTTGCCGCGCGATGCCGCCGTCAGCGCCGTTTCCGAGCCCGAGAAGAAGCCCGAGCACAACAGCAGGAACAAGATCACCGCGGCCGTGATCCAGGTTGCAGGGTCGCTCAGGCCGGAGACGGCGTCCGGGATCGGAATATCGGTGTCCATGGGCAGGTTATGGGGTCAGGCGCGCGATGCTTCAAGGGCCGGCGGTGATGCGCGGGGCCGGTGTGGCACGGGGGGCGCTGCCCCCCGACGCGCTGACACGCGTCTTCCCCCCGGGATATTTGAGAAACAGAGAAGCAGGTGACGCCGTATCCGGGCGCGGATTGGCATCAGGATCGGGCGAGGGGATGGTTGTCGAGAACCAGGCGCTTGAGGCGATCATCGAGGATATGGGTGTAGATCTCGGTCGTGGCG
>CAYWTM010000196.1:0-2781 GCA_964460185.1 uncultured Roseicyclus sp.
GCGCCAGCCGGGCTGCATCGTGGTGCCGGGCGCGGCAAAGCCGAACAGCTCCAGGTCGAAAACGAAATGAAACACCGCCATGGCGACCAGCGCGCCGGCGCGCGCCAGGTCCAGCGCCGCGATCCGCGTGCCGCCGCCTGCCGTCATAGGGGTCGCGCGCCCTGACATCATCGCCTGCTCCACCATCTTGCCAGACCCTATCAACGCCTCCGCCCTTTGCCCATATGCCGCGCCCCCGACCTGCCGCGACCGGATCAGGACACGTGAATACCGCAGACCCGCCGCGCGGATGCCTAAAATTGGGCACAATCCGCTGGCGACATGAAACTCATGGAAAAGACTTTCGAATACGCCACCCGCCCCGGCAGCCTCGCTCTGAGCATGGTCTGCTTTGCAGGTCTCGTGCTTCTGGCAGCCTTCTTGTGGCAGTTCGCATCAGGGCTGGTGCTGCTGCTGTTCGTGCCCGCCCTCCTGGTCAGTTTCGTGCAGATGGTCCTGACACCGATCTATGGACTGCGCATGGACGACACGGCCTGGATCATCACCGACGAGGATGGCCGTCGCCACATCGCCAACAACACCATAGCGCATCTGAAGATCGAAGATCGCGGACCGGTGGCGCGCGCGATCATCGTGCTGACCGAAGGCGGCGAAGTCGAGATCCCCTTCGATGTCCAGCACAATCCATTTCACCTGATCCGGGCCGCGACCGATCGCGGCGTGCCGGTGCGCACCGTCTGACCGGCTACTCGCGCGCGGCCACTTCCATCGAAGGCCGCGCCATGCCCCCGTCGGGCCGGGACGGCCGCGACACGGGACGGGCCGCGATCCGACGGTCCGGCCCCGACACATGCTCGGGACCTGCGTGCGCAAGACCCCCGTCCGGACGGAGTGCAGGCCGCGTGTGGCTCTGGCAATAGGGTTGCGCGCGGACCCAGTTGCGCATGTCCTCGCGTTTGCGACGGGAATGGAAGGGCCCCCAATCGGCGGCGACGCCGCGCATGCCTTCGGCCACCACCTCGTCGCGCGGCACGGTCGCGGCCATGATCCGAACCCCGCAGCGCAGGTTTGCCCTTCCGTCGAGCAGCGCCTCACCGGTGCCCACTTCGCAATTGCGCCAGCGTGCTGTCCCCGGCGCGATCTGCACCAGCCCGAACCAGCGCCCGTCGCCCCCCACGGCCATTGGCCTGTGCGTGCTTTCATGCCAGGCCAGGGTTGAAATCAGCCCGGCCCAGAATGCGGCGCGTTGCGATCTGTCCGCATCGACATAGCCCGGGCACCAGTCCTGGATATCGCGCGGCACCACGTCCAGCAGCGGCGCCCCATGACTGCGCAACGCGCCCATGACCGCCGACGTCCAGCGCGCCCCGCGCGGATGATCGTCCCACCTGAGCTGCGGCGCGGCCCAGGTGTCTCGCGGCACCGGTCTCAGGCTCAAGCCGGGCGCCATGAGGCTGATCTGGTCCAGCGGCACGCCGAGGATCGGGTCCAGCCGTATCCCCTCAAGGGCGTCGAGCGCGTCGAAATCGGGCGGGATGACCTGCATCTGGCCGGTGGTGACCACCACGTCGGCCACATCCCCGTCGCTGACCGCCTGCGCGTAAAGCGATTGTGGAACCATGACCCACACCCAGGTCGAAACGACGAAACAGACGGCGCGACAGCGCTGCATACACTTCCCCCCAGACGTACGCACCGCGGCAACCTGCCCCAAAACCGGCCGGTCTGGCAAGCAAAACGATCCACAGCGCCCGGACACGGGGGGCGATGTCAGGGTGTTAGCGCTGACAATAGCTCTGTTGGCTTATCCAGGCGCGCATATCGTCGCGTTTCCGGGATTGCACCATGGGGCCCCAATCGGCCGCGACGCCGTCGCCACCGGCCGACACCGCGTTATCGCGCGTCACCGTGGTCGCCCAGATCCTCAGCGCACAACTGACATTTGCGGCCCCGTCCAGCAGCGCTTCGCCGCTGGTGGCCTGACAGCCGTAAAACCGCGCTGTCGCCGGGCTGATCTGCGTGAGACCGAACCATCGCCCGCCACCGCCCACCGCCTGCGGGTTCCATGTGCTTTCGTGCTGCGCCAGCGCCGACACCAGGCCAACCCAGAACGCTTCGCGATCGGCCTCGCTGGCATCGGCGTAGCCGGGGCACCAGACGTCGATATCGCGCGGCTCGAGCGTGGGCAGAACCGCTGCATGGGTTTCCAGCGCCGCGAACCCAACCGCTTCCCATTGTGCCGAGGCCGGGACGTGATCCCAGCGCATCACGGGCTCCGGGTCGGAAGCGCCCGACGACGCGACACCGCAAGATGTCAGGGCCGTGCCGCAGATCGCGGCAGCAAGAAGTGTACGGAAACGGTGCATGGCAGGCTCGATGGCTGTTGCGGACGCGCCCGATTGTCAAGAGTCGCGGCCGGACGCAACCATGCCGTGCCCGGGCGCGCGCAAATCGGCGATCCGCCGCCGATCCCATGACGCGGGGCGAATTGCGCGGGGTTGCCCGCCGCATCCGGCCTCTCGCAGTCATCGCACCCTTGCCCCGCCCCCGCCGCTCGCCTAAACGCATGGGCCAAACGCGGATGGAGTTCCCCATGCTCGACCTGACCTACGAGACCCCGAAACCAAAGATCATCGCCGGCGCCAAGCACGACTGGGAGCTGGTGATCGGCATGGAAGTTCATGCGCAGGTGTCGACCCGCGCCAAGCTGTTTTCGGGCGCGTCGACCAGGTTCGGGGCCGAACCCAATTCCAACGTCGCCTTCGTGGATGCCGGCATGCC
>CAYWTM010000197.1:0-2744 GCA_964460185.1 uncultured Roseicyclus sp.
GCCAGCGCCGAGATGAAGAACAAGAACACCATCGGCAGATGCGGCAGCCAGTACCAGCCGAACAGGCCCCAGCCCGTATCCTGCGCATCGACGATATCGCCAAAGTTGAGCGACCCGGTCGAGATGATCACACCGATGATGATCAGACCAATGGACACCTCGTAGGAAATCATCTGCGCCGCGGACCGAAGCGAGCCGAGGAACGGGTATTTGGAGTTCGACGCCCAGCCCCCCATGATCACGCCGTAGACCTCGAGCGAGGACATGGCGAAGACATACAGGATGGCCACGTTGATATCGGCCAGAACCCAGGTGTCGTTGAATGGAATCACCGCCCAGGCAATCACCGCCAGAACGAAGCTGGTCATCGGTGCCAAAAGGAAAACCGGCCGGTCGGCGCCCGCAGGAATCACGACTTCCTTCACCACGTATTTCAACGCGTCGGCCACGGTCTGCAGCAGGCCGAAAATGCCCACCACGTTGGGGCCGCGCCGCATCATCACCGCCGCCCAGATTTTCCGGTCGCCGTAGACGAGGAACAACAGGCTGACCATCACAAAGCCGAGCACCAGCAGGCTTTGCGCCGCCATGATCGTCATGAGGCCGAGTGTGGTCGAAAAAAAGCCGTCCATGGGTCGTTCCCTAGATCGTCGGTATCCCCTGCTCGGCGCAAGCGGCCGCCACTACTTCGGCGTCGAGTGTCTGCAACCCCCGCGGGAGCGCCGGCGAGATGGTGTAAACCGCATCTCCGACCCAAACGCCACCCTCTTCCTGCACATTTGTGCGGACATGTCGCGCAAAGCCGAAGCCACGGATAAGTGTATATTGCGCGGCCGCGCAGCGGGCATAAGCCTCCAGATCGTCGCGGGTGGCACCGCCCGCCATCTGAACCCGGAAATTCACAAGATCATCGTCAAGCAAACGTGTGGCCACGCCCTCGTAAACGGCCGGCGGCGAAACGGGTGGTGCCATGTCCGATGCGCCTTGGCAGGCGGACAGCACCATGGCCGCCGCACAAAGGCCGGCAAGGGCCCGAACGCCACCCCGTGTCCGCCGCAAACCGCCTACTCCGCCGCGATCTTGGTCTCGCTGCGGGCCTTCGCGTTGGCCGACAACTCCGCCATCAGGCCCGATGCCCGTGTGATCGCGTTCGTCAGGTAATGATCGGTGATCGCGCCCACGAAATCCGCATCGCCCATGCCCCCGGCGACAATCGGTTGCCACTTGTTTTCGACAACCTCGTCGACCATGGCCAGATGGGGTACCGCCTTGACCATCGCCTTGCGCAGGACGGCAAGACTGTCATACGGCAGCGCCGCGCCGATTTGCGCCGACAAGGCCCGCAAGATCGCCCAATTCTCCTTGGCCTCCCCCGGCGGGAAACTGGCGCGCATTGCCAGTTGCGGCCGACCTTCGGTGTTGACGAACAGGCCCGCTTCCTCGGTATAGGCAGCGGATGGCAGGATCAGGTCCGCACGATGCGCGCCCCGGTCGCCATGGCTGCCCTGGTAGATCACGAAAGCACCCGCCTTGATGTCGATCTCGTCCGCACCAAGGTTGTAGATCACGTCGGCCCCGTCGGTGGCAGCGGTCATGCCGCCTTCGGTCACCGCGCCCACATCCATCGCCCCGACCCGACCGGCGGCCGTGTGCAAGACCATGAACTTGGACCCGGTCTTTTCGGCAAAGGCCATGGCAGCGGCCAGAACGGCCTCGCCATCGGCTTCGCGGATGGCGCCCTGACCGACAATCACGATCGACGGCTTGTCGACGACATCCGTGTGATCGCGATCCAGAAGCGTCTGAAGCGCCGCCCGACCCGTGCCCATATGCACATGATCATAGGTCAGATCGGCGGCGGCCCCCACCAGACCGATATTCGCGCCACGCGACCACGCCTTGCGAATGCGCGCGTTCAGCACGGGTGCCTCGGCGCGCGGGTTGGTGCCGATCAGCATGATGTAGTCGGCCCCGTCGAGATCCTCGATCGCGGCGGTGCCAACATAGGCCGAACGATTGCCCGCCGGAAGCTTTGCCCCATCGACTCGGCATTCGACCTGTCCGCCCTGCCCTTCAACCACCTGCTTGAGCGCAAAAGCAGCCTCGGCCGGGGCCAGATCCCCGACCAGACCGGTCAGTTTGCCGGCAGCCTTGATCTTGTCTGCCGCCATGGCGAGCGCTTCGCCCCACGACGCGGGGCGCAATTTGCCGTTCTCGCGAATGTAGGGCTTGTCCAGCCGCTGGCGGCGCAGGCCGTCCCAGACATAGCGGGATTTGTCCGACAGCCATTCCTCGTTCACGCCGTCATTGTTGCGCGGCAGGATGCGCATCACTTCGCGCCCCTTGGTGTCGACGCGGATGTTGGAGCCAAGGGCATCCATCACATCGATCGACTCGGTCTTGGTCAGTTCCCAGGGACGGGCGGTGAAGCTGTAGGGCTTCGAGGTCAGCGCGCCCACCGGGCACAGATCGACGATGTTGCCCTGCATCTCTGATTCGAGCGTCTGCCCAAGATAGGAGGTGATCTCGGAATCCTCGCCACGGCCGGTCTGGCCCATTTCGGGCATGCCTGCGACCTCGGTAATGAATCGGACGCAACGGGTGCACGAGATGCAGCGGGTCATGGCGGTGCCCACCAGCGGACCAAGCTCCAATTCGGTCGCGGCACGCTTGGGTTCGCGGTAGCGCGAGAAATCCACGCCATAGGCCATCGCCTGATCCTGCAGATCGCATTCGCCGCCCTG
>CAYWTM010000198.1:0-2680 GCA_964460185.1 uncultured Roseicyclus sp.
TGGCGCCGGGCGCCGCGCGTTGGCCCGAGCTGATCTGCGCGCCCTCGAAGGCGGGGCCAGTCGGGGATGAACAGGCCAGAACCTGCGTTTCATCCCCCAACAGGATCTCGGCGTTGGTGCCCACATCGACGATCAGCGTCAGGTCCTTGGCCTTGTCGGGTTCCTCGCTCAGCGCGACGGCGGCGGCATCTGCCCCCACATGTCCCGCGATGCAAGGAAGCAGGTAGACCTGAGCGGTGGACGCAATGGTGGTGATGTTCAACTCGCGCGCATCCAGCGTCAGGCTGTTGGATGTTGCCAGCGCAAAGGGTGCCTGGCCCAGTTCAACCGGGTCGATCCCGATCAGCAGGTGGTGCATGACCGGATTGCACACGATCACAGCCTCAAGGATCAGGGTCGGGTCGATGCCGGCCTCTGCCGCGATATCGGTGGCCAGCGTGGCGATGGCGTCTTGTACGACGCGGGTCATTTCCTTGTCTCCGCCCGGGTTCATCATCGCGTAGCTGACGCGGCTCATCAGGTCTTCGCCGAACCGGATCTGCGGGTTCATCAGCCCCGAGGAGGCCAGAACGTGCCCATCCGACAGGTCACAAAGATGCGCGGCGATGGTGGTCGATCCAAGGTCGATGGCGAGCCCGTAGAGCCCGCCTTCATGCAGCCCTGGCCAGACGTCCAGAATGCGGATGTCGTCCGAATTCGCAGGGTGGTGCAAGGCGAGGCTGATCTGCCAGTTGCCCTTGCGCAGCGCCGTTTGCAACTTGGTCAGAACCGGCAAGGGGCAGGTCACGTTTTCGATCTGCCACTGGTCCTTGAGAGCGGCCTGAACCCGTTCGAAATCGCCCGAGGGTTCGTGCATGTCGGGTTCTTGCACCTCGATCAGCACCAGCCGCGTGGCCGGATCCATCTGGATCGTGCGGGTCGAAGCCGCCTTGCGCACCACCTGCCGGTGCACCTGGGATTCCGGGGGCACGTCGATCACGATGTCGCTTTGCACCGTGGCCTGACAGCCGAGACGCCGGCCTTCCTTCAGGCCGCGTACGCGGTCGTAACGTTCCTCGACCGCGTTCCAGTCCGACAGGGCGCCCTCGCGTGCGGTGACCCCGTGTTTGGGGAAATCGCCGTAGGATGGTGTGATCTGGCATTTGGAACAAATCCCGCGCCCGCCACAGACGCTGTCCAGATCCACGCCCAATTGCCGTGCGGCGGTCAGGATCGGTGTGCCCACGGGGAAATGCCCACGCTTGCCGGACGGGGTGAAAACAACGAGCGGATCGGAACTCATCTCAGGGACCTTTGCGGAACGGAAACGGAAGGGCGCAGCGTCAAAACGGCAGCCATGCGGGCATCTCGGCATGGCCCGAGATCCAGAAGAGCAATGGCACCGGCGCGACGGCAAGAGCGATGGTGATCACCAGTGGAAGGGGGCGGAACAGCCCGCTCAGCCCCGCCAACAGGCACAATCCGCCGCCGCCGCCAAGAATGGCGTTGCCCGGCATGTTCAACAGCGCCGCCAACATCAGGTAACGCAGCCGCAGAATGCGCCCGCCGCGCAGTCGTTCGGGAAGCCGTGCCTCCAACAGCGCCAGCCGTTCGGACGACGTCAACGGGGCGATGTCGGCGACCAGGCCGGCGGCGCGTGTCAGGCGAAGATCCAAAAACAGGCTCCGAAGACGCACGAGCGGGATCTTGCATCCGATGAGGAAGGCCATCGACAGGCCCAGCACCGTGGCCAGATAGACCGCCGGCGCG
Organism: uncultured Roseicyclus sp.; assembly: GCA_964460185.1. GTDB lineage: Bacteria > Pseudomonadota > Alphaproteobacteria > Rhodobacterales > Rhodobacteraceae > JAVJPJ01. Next base: position 1,750 of record CAYWTM010000198.1, read on the forward strand.
ATCTCGGCCCCGCGCAACACCAGCAGCGTCAGCCCGATTTCGATCCCCGGGACGAAGGGCGTGGCCATCAGCACCATGTAAATCGCCAATGCGCCGGCAATGACGACGGCCATCATCATGCTTTGGCCGGCCTGTGGCAGATGCGCGATCAAGTCCATCGACAGGTCGATCAGGTAAGAGGCGCCCAACGCGATGGTGACGACGAAAGCCAACCGCAGGGACATTCGCCATAGCACCAGCCGCAGGGGGGCGGCCTTTGGGGTCATGACGGGCAGGCAGGCGGGAGCATGCGCGATCCTTTCGGGAAACCCTATGCCGGTTTCCCGCCCGGATGCGAGCGTCTATTTCCCGATGCCTCGTCCGCATTCCGTGACGGTCCGGGCGATCAGGCCCGGCGACGCCGGCGGCCACCCGCGCGACCGCCCTGCAGGGCCGCGTCGGGATCTTGGTTGAACTTGATCCAGGCCGCGCCGCCATCGTCGTGGTTGAGCAAGAAATTTGCGGCGCGGATCGCTTCCATCTCCTTGCCGGGACGGGGCAGGGTCGATCCCATGCCGAACAGCTTCACGAAGGTTTCGTCATCCATGTCCGGGGGCACGATCACCCCCGAGGCCTCGATCAGCGCGCGCTTTTCGGCAATCGCTTTCGGGCCCACGGGCAGGGCCACCGGGTTCATGATGGCGCTGGTCATGCCCGCCCCAAAGGCCATCGGCAGGAAGGCATTGTTGATGCCGTGCCGGTTGGGCAGGCCGAACGATATATTCGAGGCGCCGCAGGTCGTGTTCACGCCCAGTTCCTCGCGCAGGCGCCGCACCAGGGTAAAGACCTGGTGGCCGGCCGTGGCCATGGCGCCGATCGGCATGACCAGCGGATCGACCACGATGTCATGCGCCGGAATGCCGAAATCGGCGGCGCGCTCGACGATCTTCTT
>CAYWTM010000199.1:0-2550 GCA_964460185.1 uncultured Roseicyclus sp.
TCATAGACATCGCGGTGCGCCTCGACCGTGACATCGCGGCCGGTCAGGCCGGTGCCGCCCGTGGTCAGGACCACGTCGATTTCCGGGTCGTTCACCCATGCCCGCAACTGGTCGGCGATCTGGTCGCGTTCATCCGGCAATATGTGGCGCGCAGCCAGGATATGGCCGGCCTCGGTCAGACGTTCGACCAGAACCCCGCCCGAGGTATCCTCGGACAAGCCCCGCGTGTCGGACACGGCGAGGACCGCGATGCGGCAAGGGTGGAAAGCGCGGGTTTCATCAATGCGGGACATGGCGGCTCACATGGTTCTCAGGCGTGCCTGAAGCGACAACAGGTCGGCCCAGGCCTTGGCCTTTTCCTGGGGTTTTCTCAAAAGGTAGGCGGGGTGGAACATGGGGATGGCCGGCCGGCCCATGATTTCCACCCATTCCCCGCGAAGCCGCGTGATGCCCTTGCGGCCGATCAGGCCCTGACATGCGGAATTTCCCATCAGAACGAGAATGTCCGGATCGGCCAGCTCGATATGGCGGCGCATGAAGGGGCCCAGCATCGACAATTCCTCGGGTGCGGGTTCGCGGTTTTGCGGCGGTCGCCAGGGCACCATGTTGGTGATGTATAGCGCCGTGGCCGGGTCGTCGGCGTCGCGAGCCAGGCCGATCGCGGCAAACATCCGGTCAAGCATCTGCCCCGCGCGGCCCACAAAGGGTCTGCCCTGCTGGTCTTCCTCCCGGCCCGGCGCTTCGCCGATGACCATCACGCGGGCGGCGGGAGCGCCATCGGCAAAGACAAGGCTGCGCGCGGTGTCTTTCAGCGCGCAATGCTCGAACGATTCCATCGCGGCCTTCAGCGTCATCAGGTCGGCGGCGGCCGCTGCCGCCACGCGGGCGATCTCGGTCGCATCGACGGCGGGGGCTGGCATGGGAGGCGCTGCGCGTGCATCCGCAGGGTCGGCCGCGCGCGCAGGGGCCGCCGAAACGGGTTTGGCCGGCTCCACCACCGCGAAGCGATCGACAGGCGCGTCGGCAATCGCCTCGTCCGCGCCCAGTTCGATCTGCCATTCCAGCAGCGCCAAAGCTTCGTGGTACTCCAAATTTTCCATTCCCATAGGCTAGGGCCGCTGGACGCGAAGGAAAAGGGGTGTCAGGTCTGCAACATGGCTTGTGATCTGACCGTAACCGCCCATTACCCCCGCGACGCCGACGCGGTCTTTGCCGACGCGCTCAGCTTTCCCGAGATGGCCGAAGCCAGCCGTGGCGTGGCCGTCTACCAGGATATGCCGCAGGGCAAGATGGAACAGGGGCGGACCTATACCCTGAACGTGACGGTCTGGGGGGTGATGAAAAACCCGAACTACCAGGTGCATGTGGAACGCGTCGACCACGACACGCGGCTGGTCCAAAGCCGCGAATATGGATGGATGATCCGGCAATGGGATCACACTCTGACCATCGTGCCGACCCGGGAAGGCTGCATCTGGACCGACCGGATCGTGATCGATTGCAGCTGGGCCACCGGTTTCATGGCGCGGGTGGCCCGGATCATGTACCGCACACGGCATCGCAACCGGAACGCCCACAGCGTCACCGCCCGAATGCGCAAGGCCTGACGTCTTGCCCGCAGGCCATCTGCCCGGCTATACGGCCAACATCCAGCGACCGGGGGCCGAATGACGTTTCGCCACAAGCATCTACTTGGCATCGAAGACCTGCACCCGGCAGAAATCACCACGCTTCTGGATCGCGCCGATCGTCATGCCGAGGCCGAACGCGGCAGCCGCGACCATGGCAGCCCGCTCAAGGGGCTGACCCAGATCAACATGTTCTTCGAGGCGTCGACCCGCACGCAGGCAAGCTTCGAGATCGCGGGCAAGCGTCTGGGCGCGGATGTGATGAACATGGCGATGGCGGCCAGTTCCCTGAAAAAGGGCGAGACGCTGATCGACACGGCGCTGACGCTGAACGCGATGCACCCCGATCTGCTGGTCGTGCGCCACCCCCATTCGGGCGCGGTGAAACTGCTGGCAGACAAGGTGAACTGCGCGGTGCTGAACGCGGGCGACGGGCGGCACGAGCATCCCACGCAGGCGTTGCTGGATGCGCTGACGATCCGCAGGGCCAAGGGGCGGCTGCACCGTCTGAACATCGCGATTTGCGGTGACATCGCCCATTCCCGCGTTGCGCGGTCGAACATCTTGCTTCTGGGCAAGATGGAAAACCGCATTCGCCTGATCGGGCCGCCCACCCTGATGCCCTCGGGCATCGCTGATTTTGGCGTTGAGGTTTACGACGATATGGAAGAGGGCCTGCGCGGGGTTGACGTGGTGATGATGCTGCGGCTTCAGCGCGAGCGGATGGATGGCGGGTTTATCCCCTCGGAACGCGAATACTACTTCCGCTATGGTCTGGATGCCGAAAAGCTTGGTTTTGCCAAGGAGGATGCCATCGTCATGCACCCTGGCCCGATGAACCGGGGCGTCGAGATTGATGGCGAGATTGCCGACGACATCAACCGCAGCGTCATTCAGGAGCAGGTGGAAATGGGCGTGGCCG
>CAYWTM010000200.1:0-2523 GCA_964460185.1 uncultured Roseicyclus sp.
TGAAAATCACCCACGTCATAAAGCTCGCCCGTGGCCGAGGTGTAGGGGAACTGATCGGCGCGGATGAAATTGCGCCGCCGTAGATCCAGCGCATCGACACCCAGTTCGCGGGCCGCGTAATCAATCGCGCGTTCCAGGGCGTAGATCGCCTCGGGGCGACCGGCGCCGCGATAGGCATCGACCTGCGTGGTGTTGGTGAACACGCCCCGATTGCGGAAATGATAGGCCTGAACATCGTAGGTGCCGGTCAGGACCTTGGAATAGAGCGACGACTGAATGCCCATCCCGAACCCCGAGACATAGGCGCCAAGGTTCGACACGCTGTCGCATTTGAACGCCACCAGTTTCAGGTCGGCGTCAAAGCCAAGCGTTGTCGTCACGTGCAGATCCCGGCCCGAGTTGTCCGACAACATCGCCTCGGTCCGGTCCGACATCCAGCGCACCGGGCGGCCAAGCTTTTCAGCGGCGAATGCTGTCAGAAGGTATTCGGGATAGCCCATCGCCTTCATCCCGAACCCGCCGCCCACGTCGGGGTTGGTGACGCGGACACGATCCTCGGGCCAGCCGAAGAACTGGGCGACGTCGGTCTTGGTCCCCCACACACCCTGGCCATTGACCGCAAGGTGCAGGCGGTCGCCATCCATCTCGGCGTAACAGCCGCGCGGTTCGATGCTGTTGGCGATGACCCGGTTGTCATAGGAGGTATGGGTGACGACATGGGCCGCCGTGGCCATGGCAGCGTCAGCCACGGCCCCGTCACCCATGGCGAAATCATAGGCCACGTTGTCCGGGGCTTCGTCGTGGATCACCTCGCCACCCGGCGCGATATCAAGCTTGGCAGGCCGGTCGTCGACATCCAGCACGATCAGTTCCGCCGCATCCTTGGCCTGTTCCAGCGTATCGGCCACGATGAAGGCGACCGGATCCCCGACAAACCGCACGCGGCCCTTGGCAAGAATGGGGCGCAGTGGCGTGGCGGCGCGGCTGCCGTCCTGATTCTTGACGGTCGAATATTTCAGGGCGTTCTTGACGCCGGCGGCATCCAGATCGGCCGAGGTGACGACCATGTGCACACCATCGGCCTCGCGGGCGCCGCTGACATCCAGGTCGGTGATGTCACCATGCGCCATGGTGCTGCGCAGCACATAGGCCACCAGCGCGCCTTTTGGCGCCAGATCATCCACGTATCGGCCCTTGCCGGTCAAAAAGCGGTTGTCTTCCAATCGGGTAATGGGCTGGCTGGTTCCGAATTTGCTCATGCCGAAGGTCCCTTTCGCATCGCCGAACGTGTTGACCGGACACTAGGGGGATGTGCGGCGGTGTCCAGTGCCGTGACCGCTTGCGTGACGCCAATCGCAGGCCGATCGCGCCGGTTGAAGGTAATCGGCGGAAACTCAGGGCGGATTGCGAAAGATCAGGCCGTGGTCGGGCGATGTCACCGCGCCGATACAGGCGGCATCCCAACCGTCGGCGCGCAGTTCCGCGACCAGGTGATCGGCCTGGCCTGCCGGGACAGCTGCCAAAAAGCCACCTGCTGTCTGTGGATCGAAAACCAGATCGGCCAGCGGTGTATCGGGGGCCTGCATCCGCCCCGCCAAAGCTGCACGGTTCTGATCGAACAAGGTGGACCGGATGCCGGCCGTGCTCAGGCGCAAGGCGCCCTGCAACAGCGGCAGCGCGTCCAGATCAATGGTCGCACCTGTGCCGGAGGCCGCGCAGATATTGCCAAGGTGCCCGGCCAGCCCAAAGCCCGTCACATCGGTCATCGCATGGGCCGCCTGCGACAGGATTGCCGCCGCGCCCGCCTGCGCGGTGGACATCTGCGCCCATGTCGCCGCGACCTCTGCCCCCCTGGCCAGGCCCCGCATCTCGGCGGCCAGCACAACCCCGGTGCCAAGACCCCGGCTGAGGATCAGCGCATCGCCGGGTTTGGCGCCCGCCAATGTAATCGGCGCGCGGTTCAGAACGCCCGCCACGGTGAAGCCGATCGTCAGCTCCGAGCCCATCGAGGAATGGCCGCCGACGATCTCGACCCCCTCCGCCGCAAGGATGTCGCGCGCGGCCGTCATCACCTCGTCCAGCCAGGGCCCCTGCATCCTGGGGACCATCTGCGGCAAGATCACATTGGCCAGCGCCACCTGCGGCAGCGCCCCCATGGCCCAAATGTCGCCCATCGCGTGAATGGCCGTGGCCCGCGCCACCAGAACGGGATCTTCCGCGAAAGCGCGCAGGTGATCGGTGGACAAGACCTGCTGCGCGCGGCCCACCTGCACCACGGCTGCGTCGTCGCCGGGCTGGCCGCCCAGGATCCCGGTCAGCGCCCCCGATCCCAGTTTGGCCCCACAGCCGCCGCATGGCGCCGGGCGTGACATCGCCTCGGCCACGCCTTTGGCGGAACCCCTGGGGGCGGCGGGCCTGGCCATCGCGGGCAGGGTGCGGAACTTGTCCATGAACCGTTGATCGATGCGATCCTTCCACCGCCACATCGCGGGTCCGGACAGAACAAACCCCGCCTTTTCGGCA
>CAYWTM010000201.1:0-2093 GCA_964460185.1 uncultured Roseicyclus sp.
GGTCTCGGTCGCGCTGCCGCAGATCATGCCGCGCCTGATTTCGGCGGTGCGCCTGTCGCTGGGGCCGGCATGGCTATTCCTGATCGCGGCCGAGGCGGTGGCATCCGACAGCGGGCTTGGCTACCGGATATTCCTGGTGCGGCGGTTCCTGGCGATGGATGTGATCCTGAACTACGTGATCTGGATCACGCTGCTGGCCTTTCTCATCGACTGGACGCTCGCGCGGCTGTCCCGGTGGCTCTATCCATGGGCGGAGGTCCGGGGATGAGCTTTGTCAGCGTCGAGAACATCTTTCAGACCTACGGCAAACGCCCGATCCTGGAGCGCGTGTCGCTCGAGGCGGACGAGGGCGAGTTCGTTTCGATCGTCGGCGCGTCGGGCTGCGGGAAATCCACCTTTCTGCGCCTGCTGCTGGATCAGGAGCGGCCAACCCGTGGCGAGATCATCGTCGATGGCTTGCCCCTGACCGGGGAGCCAAGCCAGTCACGCGGCATCGTTTTCCAGCGCTATTCCGTTTTTCCGCACCTGACCGTGCGCGACAATATCGTGGCGGCCGAAGCGTTGTCGCGCCCACTGGGCCGGCTGTTCGGATCTGCAAAGCGCGCGGCGCGCGACCGTGCGGCGGACGCGCTGGACCGGATCGGGCTGGCGCATGTGGCCGATGCCTATCCATCAGCCTTGTCAGGGGGCATGCAACAACGCCTTGCCATCGCGCAGGCGCTGGCGGCCAAGCCGCGCATCTTGCTGCTCGATGAACCCTTTGGCGCGCTTGATCCCGGCACACGCGAACAGATGCACGGGTTCTTGCAGGACCTGCGGGCGGAAACCGCCATGACGGTGTTCATGGTCACCCATGATCTGCAAGAGGCCTTCAAGCTGGGTGATCGCGTCATCGTCTTCGACAAGACGCGCTGGGACCCCCACGATCCCGCCGCCTATGGCGCGACGATCACCTATGATTTCGACGCCCGCAACGGCGGCATCCCTTATCAACTGGAAGAGGACCATCATGTATTGGACGCAGAGCCGGCGCAGCCGGTCGCATCACCCCGCTGACAGGCCAACCCTTGGTCAGCGCGCCCACCACCCCGATCTGACCCGCCTGCAAGGCTGGCGGTCCATGCAGGCCGAGGCGGGTCTTCCCGAGGGGCGCTGGGACGAAGAACGCCGCTGGGCGCTGCGCATGGGCCTGACGGGTGCCGACAGCATCGAGGACAAATCCATCCCCACTTTCGCGCGGGGGGAGCTGCCGCATTACGCAGGGATAAACACCTTTCTCAAGGCGCCCTATGCCGAGGATGTGACCGAGGTGGGCGATTATGACGCCACGGTTCTGGGCATCCCCTTTGATGGCGGCACGACCTATCGCCCCGGCACGCGGTTCGGCCCGCAGGGCCTGCGCAAGATCAGCGCGCTCTACACGCCATACAATTACGAGATGGCGGTCGATCTGCGTGAGCAGATGACGCTGTGTGATGCGGGCGATGTGTTCACCATCCCGGCCAACCTGGAAAAATCCTTCGACCAGATCAGCCGTGCGGTCAGCCATGTGTTTTCGTCGGGGTCGCTGCCGATCATGATCGGGGGGGACCATTCCATCGGCTTTCCCTGCGTGCGCGGCATCGCGGAATGCACCTCGAAGAAGATCGGCATCGTGCATTTCGACCGCCACGCCGACATCCAGGAGAAGGATCTCGACGAGCGGATGCACACCACGCCGTGGTTCCACGCCACGAACCTGCCCAACGTGCCGGCGAAGAACCTCGTGCAGGTGGGCATCGGCGGCTGGCAGGTCCCGCGCGAGGCGGTGAAGGTCGCCCGCGAGCGCGAGACCAACATCATCACGATGTCCGACATGGAGCGGATGGGTATCGACCGCACCGCCGAGATGGCGCTCGAGATGGCCTGGGACGGGGTCGACATGGTCTACATGTCCTTCGACATCGACAGCATCGATTGCGGGTTCGTGCCCGGCACGGGCTGGCCGGAACCCGGCGGGTTCCTCCCGCGCGAGGCGCTGGCGCTGGCCTCCAAGGTCGCGGCCGAAGGCATCTGCGGCATGGAACTGGTCGAGGTCTCGCCGCCCTACGACA
>CAYWTM010000202.1:0-2030 GCA_964460185.1 uncultured Roseicyclus sp.
GAAACAGACGAAACCAAGGATTTCGCGGCCAGCCGGAACCGACGCTCCGGGGCGCGCCAGCACGATCTGTGCCAGCCCAAGGGCCGCGATGATCCAGCCCGCCGCCCGTGGAAACAAGGACGGGTCCAGCGGATCACCGGGCACCGCCGTCACATAGTTCGGGACCAGCCACACAAGCAGCGTGATACCAAAGGCAAGGACGACGATGCCCTGTATGCGATCAGCGTTGATCACTGCGCCAGCCGCGTCTCGTAAAAGGCGGATGCATCTGCGACCCAGTCCGCCGTGCCCTCGGGCCCCATGTTGCCCGGCACCGCCGAGCGGCCCGCGAGGAACTCTACATACGCGTCAGACGAGGTGACCTCGGCAATGGCCTCGGCAAGGCAGGCTTGCACCTCGGCAGGCGTGTCCCCGTTCATGATAAAGATGATGTGACCCTCGATGGACAGGTCCACACCGTTTTCCATGGCGGTCATCGTATCGGGCGCATAACTGGCCCGGTTCGCTGTCAGCGTCGCAAGCTGCACCATGGCGCCGGCCTCGATCTGCGGCACGTGCGCCGCGCCCTGGATGGTGGCATCCACATGCCCGCCAAGCGCCTCCTGCAAAGCAGCGGCGGACCCCTGGCCCGGCACCGCGACAAGGTCGATATCGTAGTGCTCGGCCAGCGTGGTGACCGCGATGGTGTGGCTCGACGCGCCAACGGAAATCGTCGCGCGGCCGTTTTCGCGGGCAAAATCGACGAATTCCTCAAGCGTGTCGTAGGGATTGTCCGCCAGCGTCACCAAGCCGTAGTTCAGCACCATTCCGGTTCCGAGATAGGCGAAATCCTCGTGCGTATAGCCGATATCGGCGTTGACGTGGGGGTTGATGGCCACGGTGGTGTTGCTGACCACGCCCACGGTCAGCCCGTCGGCTTCGCCGTCCAACAAGCCACGCGCCATCACGCCCCCACTGGCGCCGGGGCGGTTGTCGACCACGATGGTCCAACCCGTTGCGGTTTCGATGTCACTTGCAACCCGGCGGGCGACCGTATCCGTGCCGCCGCCCGCGCCGAAGCCGACTAGAAAGTTGATGTTGTCACTGGGGTATCCGGCCGGGCAGGTATCCGCGAAGGCCGTCGTTGCCGTAAGTCCGGCCGAGGCCAAACCGATCATGAATGTTCTGGTGATGTTCATTTCGTTCCTCCCTTTACTATTTAAGTCATAAACATGGCTTATAGATTTTTGCAATAATTTTTGGCCCTGTTATGTCAGGAACAAGTGCAATCGCCGGCTTCAACATCTTGAAAGCCATATTACTGGATGTCGTGCGTGCCGCGTCTGACCCCGTGCTGTCCCGTCCCTCAAAAGCTGGGCCAGAAGGGGATGGCAGCACCAATTCGAACCCGTTTCAGCCGGGACAGTGACAGTGTCCTCGGACCCGCACAGACCGCGCCACCGGGTCAGTGCGGCGGGTCGGGTCGCCTGGCAGTCATTGCGTTTGGAGAGGCTGCGTTCGTGGTTGAAATGGTTTCAGACGAGGGCGTCGACACATGCGGACTTCTGCAGTTTTTTCGTTCGCCTGAACCCAAGCATCGCCCGCTCTCGCCCTCGAAACGGCCCCCCTCTCATGGTCTGGAGGAAAACCATTGCCGGGCAATGGATGAGAATTCTCGGCAAGATTGCTGAGCCAACGGCTCGATTTCAGGCCTGGCACGCGGCGCCTTCGGATCACGGCCGCAAACATCGGGCCGAACCGGCGCTACCAAAACCGGACGGTCTTATGGCTGACATCGACGCCGCCCTCATGGAGCAGGTCCTTGACGGTTCGAACCGACCGCGGGAACCGGACGTCGAGCAGCACCATGAGGTGGATGATCTCGGGGCCGGTCTTGAACGAGCGGAACGGGGACCGTCTTGTCATCTGGCGACGCCACGACACCGCCCTGCCCTGCTCAAGTCAGGTTGCCTCCGACACGGCCCGACCGCTCGAACGACGTGCCTGGTGTCCAGGTCGCGCGCTGAGGGCGGCCAGTCAATACTGTACAA
>CAYWTM010000203.1:0-2010 GCA_964460185.1 uncultured Roseicyclus sp.
TCTCGGTCTGTTCGTCCTGATCATGGGCCTCCTGCTCCTGGCGATCGACTTTCTGCGCCACCTGCCGAACCCGCTGCACTGAACGCGCGCACCGCGACGGGCGCCACCGGCGCGGTCGATGCCGACACCGCAGAACGCTACACCCACCAGGTGCTGGATCAGCGCGCCGTATTTGCCACCGTGACAAAGGCCAGTTTCACCATGACCGCAGGCGCCGCCGAAGTGACCGCCGACAAGGCCATCGCCATTGCGACGGATGGTCAACCCGGCCCGGTCCATATCGACCTGCCGATCTCGGTCGCGGATGCGCCTGCAACAGCGCAGCCCGAACTTCGCCGCCGGCCAGCCCTGTCCGTGGGCCCGGCACCGGGGCCCGCCCTCGATGATCTGCGAGACCGGATCTCGCGCGCGGAACGGCCGCTGATCCTGGCCGGTGTGGATGCCCTGAACGGTGACGCGGGACACGCCCTCCGCAACGCCGCCGAAGCATGGGGGGCGCCCGTGATCACCACCTACAAGGCCAAGGGTATGCTGCCGGAAACGCATGATCTGGCCCTCGGCGGCGCGGGCCTGTCACCCAGGGCAGACGCGATCTTGTTGCCCGTGGTGGCGGCAGCGGATGTGATCGTGTTGGCCGGATATGATCCGATCGAGATGCGGACCGGGTGGCAAGATGCCTTCGACCCCGATCGCCAATGCATCATCGACATCTCCGCCGCGCCCAACACCCACTACATGCATCAGGGCAGCGTCAACGTTCAGGGCAGCATAGGTCCGACGCTGGCTGCGCTGACCGGTGGCATACCGGCCCGCCCGCGATGGGAAGGGACCCGGATCGCCGAGGCAAAGGCGGCGCTGGCGCAGGCCTTTGCCCCGGAATCCGAATGGGGGCCCGGTGTCGTCATGGCCACCTGCCGACGTGTTCTGCCGCCCGACACCCGCGCCAGCGCCGACAGCGGGGCGCACCGGATCTTGCTGTCGCAGATGTGGCGCTGCGACTACCCAAGGGCGCTGGTGCAATCCTCGGGCCTGTGCACGATGGGCTGCGCGGTGCCCCTGGCGATGGGGGCGCAGATCGCGGAACCCGACCGGCCCGTTGTCTCGTTTTCCGGCGATGCCGGGTTCCTGATGGTGGCAGGTGAGCTGGCCACGGCTGCCGATCTGGGCCTCAGGACGATCTTTGTCGTCTTCGTGGATGGCTCGCTTGCGCTGATCGAAATGAAGCAGCGCCAGCGCCAGCTTGCGAATTCCGCCGTGGATATCGGCCGCACCGATTTTGCGGCCCTGGGTCGGGCGATGGGCGGTGCCGGGTACAAGGTGAGCGCGGTCGAAGACCTCGAAGCCGCGCTGGCCGCCGCGCTCGAGGCGGACACCTTCACCGTAATCGCGGCCGAGATCGACCGGAGATCCTATGACGGGCGCATCTGAACCGCGTGGCGCCCTGGATGGGCTGATCGTTCTGGATCTGTCGCGTATCCTTGCAGGCCCGACGGCAACCCAGCTTCTGGGCGATCTCGGCGCCACCGTGATCAAGATCGAAAATCCTCTGACCGGCGGCGACGATACGCGGTCCTGGGGGCCACCCTATGCCGAAACAACGGACGGTCAAAGCGATCTATCGGCCTATTTCATGGCCGCCAATCGCAACAAGCTGTCCGTGGCCGCCGACATCGGCACCGATGCCGGCGCGGCGCTGGTGCGTCAGATCGCGGAACATGCGGATGTGGTGATCGAGAATTTCAAACCGGATGGCCTCGGGAAATACGGACTGGATCACGCCACCATGTGCGCCGCGCGGCCCGATCTGGTCTATTGCTCGATCTCGGGGTTCGGGCAAACGGGGCCGAACCGGGACCTGCCGGGATACGACCTCATGGCGCAGGGATACGGGGGCATCATGTCCTTGACGGGACCCGTGGACGGCGCGCCGCACAAGGTCGGCGTGGGCATCGCGGACGTGATGTGCGGGATGTATGCCTGCATCGGCATTCTGGCCGCGCTGCGCCACCG
>CAYWTM010000204.1:0-1784 GCA_964460185.1 uncultured Roseicyclus sp.
TGCCCAAACCCCTGGTCGCGCGCGAGCATCGATACACCCTGAACGAACGCATGGCGCCCGATGGCGAGGTGCTGCTGGCCCTTGACCCGGCCGAGGTCGACGCGATGGCCGAACGTGTCGTGGCTGGCGGCTACAAGGCCGTGGCCGTGGGGCTGATGCATGCCTATGCCAACGACGCGCATGAACGCATGATGGCCGAGGCCCTGCGGGCGCGTGCGCCGGAACTGTCGATCTCGATTTCCTCGGTCATCTCGCCCCAGATGCGGGAATTGCCGCGCTTCAACACGGTGATCGCCAACGCCTATGTGCAGCCCCAGGTGGCCGATTACCTGGGCCGTCTTGTGGCCCGTCTGCGTGCCGAAGGCATCGCTGCGCCGGTGTTCATGCTGCATTCGGGTGGCGGGCTGATCGCGCTGGAAACGGCAGTGGAACAACCCGTGCGTTTGCTGGAATCGGGGCCGGCGGGCGGGGCCATCTTTGCCGCCGACCTGGCGCGCGCACATGGTCTTGACCGGGTGCTCAGCTTTGACATGGGCGGGACCACCGCCAAGATCTGCCTGATCGAGGATGGCGCGCCCAAGACCGCCAATACCTTCGAGGTGGCGCGCACCTACCGGTTCAAGAAGGGCTCGGGCATGACGGTGTCGACGCCGGTGGTCGAGATGGTGGAAATCGGTGCCGGCGGCGGGTCCATCGCGTCGCGCGACACCTTGGGGCGGCTGCAGGTCGGTCCGCGATCGGCGGGGTCCGAACCGGGGCCTGCGTGCTATGGGCGCGGTGGCACGGCGCCGACCGTGACCGATGCCAACCTGATCCTCGGCCGGCTGGATCCGGGCAATTTCGCCGGTGGCACGATCCCGCTTTACCCGGACCGGTCCGAGGCGGCTGTGGCCTCGCTTGACCTGTCACCGGCCGAGGCCGGCTTCGGGATAACCGAACTGGTCGATGAGAACATGGCCAACGCAGCGCGGGTGCACACGGTCGAGAACGGGCGCGATATCGAACATTTCACCATGATCGCCTTTGGCGGCGGTGCGCCGCTGCATGCGTGCCGGTTGTGCGAGAAACTGGGCATCGACGAGTTGATCATCCCGCCGGGGGCGGGGGTTGGATCGGCTATCGGGTTCCTGAAGGCGCCGTTCAGTTTCGAGGCCACGCGCGGCCTGTTCCAGCGGCTGGATGCCTTTGATGCAGGCACCGTGAACGCGACCCTGGCCGAGATGGAGGCCGAGGCGCAGGCCTTCGTCGATCAAGGCGCGGCGGGGCTGCCTCGTCAGATCCGGATCACGGCGCTGATGCGCTACGCCGGGCAGGGCTGGGAAATTCCGGTGATCTTGCCCCGTCAGACCTTTGCTGCGGACGATATCGCGATGTTCCAGTCCCGGTTCGAGGACGCCTATCGCACCTTGTTCGGGCGCATCATCGACGGCCTGCCGGTCGAGATCACCAATTGGCTGCTGACCGTGGCGACAGAGTTGCCGCCGGTGGAACCCGCGATCCGCCACGCGGCGGGCACACCCGTTCATGGCCGCCGCAGCCGCGAGTTCTTTGACGCCGGTCTGCGCAAGACCGTCACTGCCCAGGAAATCGACCGCGCCGCCCTGGGCCCCGGCACCATGGTCGACGGCCCGGCCATCGTGGTCGAGGCCGAAACCTCGACCATCGTGACCTCGGGGTTTTGCGTCATCGGGCAGGGCGACGGCAGCCTGCGTCTGATCCGGAAGGAGGCCTGATCCATGCATATCCCCACCGAGATCGACTATCAGATCATGTGGAACCGCCTG
>CAYWTM010000205.1:0-1675 GCA_964460185.1 uncultured Roseicyclus sp.
GGTCGCGGCCGAAGGCATCTGCGGCATGGAACTGGTCGAGGTCTCGCCGCCCTATGACACCTCAGATATCACCGCCCTGATGGGCACCCGGGTGATCGTGGATGTCTTGGGCTCGCTGGTGGCCTCGGGCAACATGGGCAAGCACAAGGCCCATATCGACAAGCCCGTCACCATCCCCCATGGCGACTTCGAAGGAAAGCGGTGGTCCAATGCCACATGATCACACCCACGGGCACCATCACCACCACCATCATCATCACGACCATGACCCGGCGCCGGGCCACAACCACAGCCACGGGCCGGTGGATCACCTGCATTCGCACCTGACCCCCGAGGATCACGCCGCCGATCTGCAGATCCTGACCGCGCAATTCATCGACGGGTTCATTCAGGCCAATGACAAGGCCGCGTATCTGCGGCTGGCTGGGGTGCCGCTGGAACGGCCGGGCAAAAGTGGTGCAACCGGCCTGAAACTGGTCGATGTGGAACTCAAGACCGAATGGCAGGTCGGCACGGCCTCTCCGTCTTTCGGGCAGCGCGAGTTGAGCTACCTGCCGTTTCCAGGTGAGATGATCCGCGAACGCACCAACATGTCGCTTGTCTATGTTTCGATGGATGAGAAAGACAAACTCGATATCCGGGATTTCATTGCAGACCGAGAAAGGACCACCCCATGACCCGTATTCTGACCACCGCCCTTGCCAGCGTGATCGCATTGCCCGCAGCCGCCCACGAGGTCGCGGCCGTGCATCACATGCACCCCCATGGTGGCGAACTGTTGTTCGCTCTGGGTGCATTGGTGGGCGGTCTCATCGTTTGGCGCGTTCTGTCGCGGCGCTGATGTCCTGCGCCCCGCGCGAACCCTCGCGCGGGGCGTCATCCGCGTGACCCAAGTCGCAAGATGCGCCCGCCGGCCGCCGCCGCGTCGCCCTGATCGTGGGTGACCTGCACAACCGGCAGCCCGCGCTTGCGCGCCTCGCCAAAAACGAGGTCGCGGATCTGGTCACGCAGGTCGGCATCCAGCCGGGTGAACGCCTCGTCCAGCAGCAGCGCGCAGGGTTCCGCCAGCAGCATCCGCACCAGCGCGGCCCTTGCACGTTGCCCACCCGACAGGGTGTCGGGCGCGCGATCGGCAAATCCGTCCAGTCCCACGTCCGCCAGCGCCTCGGCCACGCGGGCACGGCGGGCCTTGGATCCCTTGATATGGGCCGGCAGGCCAAAGGCCACGTTGGCGCCCACACTCATATGCGGAAACAGAAGTTCGTCCTGAAACAGGATGCCGATGCGGCGCGCCTCGGTCGGACGCCCGGTCAGATCGGTTCCGTCCAGCCAGATACGCCCCTCGAGCCGGAATTGCGGCGCAAGAGTGCCCGAGATGGCCGCCAAAAGCGTGGACTTCCCGGCGCCCGACGGTCCCATGACGCTCAGGACCTCGCCGGGCGCGACGCTTTCATCCAGCGCGATCATCACCGCGCCGTGCAGGCTGATCCGGATCTGTTCAAGGCGCAGGCCGGACTGGGTCATGCGCGCCTCCCACGCCCCGGCCGAACCAGGCGCGGGATGATCAGCGCCAGGGCAAACGGGGCCACGGCAACGGCAGTCTGCGCAAGGGCGGTGACGCCGATCACGCGCCTGTCGCCGCCCGATGCGAGCGCCACCGCCTCGGTGGTGATCG
>CAYWTM010000206.1:0-1595 GCA_964460185.1 uncultured Roseicyclus sp.
CCGATTACGACGTGGATGGCGGCGCGTCGGCCGCGCTGCTGATCGACTGGCTGCGCGGCACGGGGCGCGCGGCGACGCTGTATATCCCCGACCGCATCGACGAGGGTTACGGCCCGAATGAACCCGCCATGGCCGCGCTGGCCGAAACCCATGACCTGATCATCTGCGTCGATTGCGGGACGCTGTCGCATGGGCCGATTGCAGCCGCGAAAGGGGCGGATGTGATCGTGATCGATCACCACCTGGCACAGGCCGATCTGCCCGATTGCGTGGCCGTGGTGAACCCCAACCGTCAAGACGAGGATGGCAGCCTCGGCCATCTGTGTGCCGCGGGCGTGGTCTTCATGCTGCTGGTGGAGCTCAATCGCCGGCTGCGCGCCGATGGCGCGCAAACGCCCGATCTCATGGCCCTGCTCGACCTCGTGGCACTGGCCACGGTCGCGGATGTGGCCCCCCTGATCGGGGTCAACCGCGCTTTCGTGCGGCAGGGGCTCAAGATCATGGCGCGCCGCGACCGGCCGGGGCTGGTTGCCCTTGGCGATGTCGGACGGCTCGACCGTCCGCCGACCTCGTACCACCTGGGCTTTGTATTTGGCCCCCGTGTCAATGCGGGCGGGCGCATCGGAGAGGCCGACCTGGGTGCGCGTCTCTTGGCGACAACCGATCCGGACGAAGCGGCCCGCCTGGCGAAACGGCTTGATGACCTGAACACCGATCGCCGCGAGATCGAGGGACGGGTGCGCGACGCCGCCATGGCCCAGGCCGAAGCCCGCAGCCTGGACAGCGCGCTGGTCTGGGCCGCCGACGAAGGCTGGCATCCGGGCGTGGTGGGCATCGTGGCCGCGCGCCTGAAAGAGGCCACCAATCGCCCCGCCGTGGTGATCGGCTTCGATGGCGACCAGGGCAAGGGTTCGGGGCGATCGGTCTCGGGCGTGGATCTTGGCGCTGCGATCCAGAGGCTGGCCGCCGAAGGCCTGATCGAGAAAGGCGGCGGTCACAAGATGGCCGCGGGCCTGAGCCTGAGCCGCGCGCAACTGCAACCGGCCATGGACCGGCTGACGGAATTGTTGGCGAAACAGGGCGCGGGCGACCGCGGCCCAAGCGATCTGCGCCTTGACGGCATGTTGATGCCCGGCGGCGCGACGGTCGACCTGATCGAAGACCTGGAAAAGGCGGGCCCCTTTGGCGCGTCGGCCCCCGCCCCGCGATTTGCTTTGCCCGCCCTTCGCATCCGCCACCTGCGCCCCGTGGGGCAAGGCCATCTCAAGCTGAGCCTGGGTGATGGCAGCGGGCCGGTCCTGGACGCGATCTGCTTTGACGCGGTGGCAAAGGGGCTGGATGCGGCGTTGCAAAACCATGGCGGCAGACCGATCCATGTTGCCGGCCGGATCGAGGTCAATCACTGGAACGGACGCCAACGGGTGCAACTGCGGCTGGAAGATGCAGCATGGGCCGAGTGACACTGGATCAGTATTTCCGCATGCCGGAGAAAGAATCTGCTTGAACCCACCCGCGCAGTTTTCTAGATACCCGACACCGCCCAAGCGCGGCCCGTTCGTCTATCGGTTAGGACGCCAGGTTTTCAACCTGGAAAG
>CAYWTM010000207.1:0-1529 GCA_964460185.1 uncultured Roseicyclus sp.
CGGCGACGCCGCCGCCCTGTCGAACTTTGCGGCCCTGATGGCCATGACCTACCAAGACGCCGGACCAGCCGCACCCGACACCTGGTTGCCCGCCGCATACGCGGCCGCGCGGGCCGCCGACGCGTTGTCTCCCGATACCGCCGCGATCCTGAACAACCTGGGCAATCTGGCCCGCATGGCGGGCGATCTCGACACCGCTTTGGCGGCCGGACGACGCGCCACCGAAATCGCTCCCGATGAACCGCTCTACTGGACCAACCTCGCCCGCAGCCTCAATGCCGCAGGCGACAGCGACGGGGCCGCAGCGGCCCTTGCGCGCGCCCATCTTCTGGAGCCCAATGGGCTGGCCCTGCTTGAAACCCTGCCCGCCCTGCCCGGCGCACGCGCGTCCTACGGCCAGGCCCTGCAAACCCAGTGCAACGTGAATTTCCGCTGCCAGGAAATCTGCCCCCGTTCGATCATCGGCGGACTGATGTCGGTGACCTGCGAGATAGAAAACAGCTCTGCCCAGATCGCCTGCACCGAGGGCCGCCCCTATCCCACCAGCTACCGCTGCGAAGAGGATCTGCCCGAATACGGCATCTTGATCCCCGGCCTGAATTCCGGCTTTTCGCTCGCCTGGCCGGGGTTCAGCGTGCATGTCCTGGTGCAGGGCGACGGTCGTGTAGATATCCGCGCCGAAGGCGGGATCAGCGCGGGCCCGCTCGGCGGCTACCTGCGCGCAGACGGCCATTTCTCCCCCTCCAACGGCGCCAGCTTCGACAACATCGGCGGTGGCGTGCGGGTGAATATCCTGCCCACATCGCCCGCCAACCAGCTGGCCAGCGATCTGGGCCACCCGCCGATCCACATCGAGGCGGAATCGCTCGGCGGCCAGCCGCCGCAGATCAACCTCGAGACCTACAACGCCGGTCTCGTTTCCTTCTGATCGGCAACGATCCAATGCGAAAAGAGCACGCCGCCCCGCGCCGTGCCCTTCCCCCCTGCCCCCAAACCTGCCATGATCGCGCCAATGGCCCACAAGATAGAGCAGCACCATGGCCGATGATCTTCTTTCCGGGCAGCCCGACCCGGGCAGCTACGACGCCTCTTCCATCGAAGTGCTGGAGGGGTTGGAACCCGTCCGCAAACGACCCGGCATGTATATCGGCGGCACCGATGAACGCGCGCTGCACCACCTGGTCGCCGAGGTGCTCGACAACTCCATGGACGAGGCCGTCGCAGGCCATGCCAGCCGGATCGAGGTCGAACTGCACGCCGATCATTCCGTCACCATCCGCGACAACGGTCGCGGCATCCCCGTCGATCCGCACCCGAAATTCCCCGACAAATCCGCGCTCGAGGTGATCTTGTGCACCCTGCACGCGGGCGGCAAATTCTCGGGCAAGGCCTACCAGACATCGGGCGGGCTGCACGGCGTGGGTATCTCGGTGGTCAACGCCCTGTCAGACCGCGTCACGGTCGAGGTCGCGCGCAACCGCGAATTGTTCGTGCAGGAGTTCTCGCGCGGTATCCCGCAGGGCCCCGTG